>CAXMRH010000296.1:0-11955 GCA_964196045.1 uncultured Chthoniobacterales bacterium
GTGCTCCTCGACCAGCTCGTCGCGACAAATTACAGCTACGAAGTTTCTTCTTTTCTGTCTAGCCGCAAACGAGCTTGGCTCCACACCTGGGCATCAGGTGACGGCGTGCAGGATCGGCACGAGCATCTCTGCGGGGGTCAAGGACCCGTGTCGTCCGACCAGGCGGTCTGCGTGCCGCTCCTCGGGGTCCTCGAAGCCGATTGGCGCAAATGCCACCAGCGCCACGTCACCGAGCCGTGAGGCGGCCTCAGGCGTAACTGTGGGACCGAACCAGCCTTCGTCGAAAATTTGTTCTCGGGTACGAATCCACGCCTTGTCGCCATGGTTTGCTTGCGCGGCGGCAGCAAGGTCGTTGGTCGCTCCTGGGAGTGCGTGGAGCCAGCGGAAGCGTGGTTCACCAGACCGCAGTGCCGTCAATGACAGAACCTCGTCGTGAACCGGCAGCAGGCCTGGTGCATCGATCTGTCCGTGGTCTGCGGTGACCACCAAGGCAGTTCCCGTTGGCAATGCATCGAGCATCGCTCCGACAAGCCAGTCACAGAACTGCAGCTCGAGGTCGAAGTGGGATCCAGCGAATCCATGAATGTGCGCGACGTGGTCGAGCCCGTCGTAGTAGGCGTACACACGCCGTTTCCCATCATCCAGTTGCGCCCGAGTCTCCGCGACAAGCGATGAGGGATGCCAGATGCCGTGATAGGGAGCCGAGCCGAGGTAGGCATCGGTAAAGCCTGAACCGACAAATTGACGATCACTAACCACATCCCAATCACCACCGCCCAGGGTCGGAACCGGTTGGATGTCGCTTGGCGACACGACGTCGCGATGATCCCCTGCCGTAGTGGTCCACCGAAGTGCATTCATGACCGCACCCCCTGCCGGAAAGCGATAACCCACGATGCCGTGCTCACCGGGCGGAACTCCCGTCGAGATCGACGTCAGGGCGGCTGCGGTCGTGGACGGCGCCACGGTGGTCGCGGGACCTCCGTCGAGCCCGCTGAGGTTCGGCACGAGCGATCGGCGTTCGTCGAATTGTTGCCATCCCAGCGAATCGAGCACTAACAACACTACGCGATCCGCGCCTGCCACCTCATCGGGAATCGTCGCTGTCGGGACCCCCCACGTGAGTGCGGGCATGATCGAGATCGTGCTCGCACCCCTGAAATCCGGGAGCATGGGTTCGGGCACCGGTTGCGGTTCAGGTATGGGAGAAGCTGTGCTCACGGCTGGGGCACCGCTCCGTGCTCGGGCTCGCCGAGCCGTTCGAGCAACGCTGCCATGTCGTCGGGAAGCGGCACCGAGAACTCAAGCCACTCACCGGTCTCTGGATGGGTGAAGCCGAGCTCGGAAGCGTGCAGCGCTGGGCGATCGAGTCCGAGTGCGGCTCTACCTCCGCCGTATCGCGCGTCGCCGACCACAGGATGGTTGATCGCGTCGAGGTGCACACGAATCTGGTGCGTTCGCCCGGTGTCGAGCGTGCAAGCCAAAAGCGATACCACTGGGTCATCCCAGGCGGCTTCGACCGCGTAGGACGTCCGCGCTGGCTTGCCATCGTTTCGAACAACCATACGAGTCGGGTCGCGGACGGCCCGGCCGATTGGAGCCTCCACAACGCCGCGCGGTGTCGACGCATGTCCCCAGGCCACCGTGAGGTAGCGCCGAGCGACCGTGCGGTCGCGCAACTGCTCGGTCAATGAGTCATACGCTAGCTCTGTCCGGGCGATCATGAAGACCCCTGACGTGCCCTTGTCCAGACGATGTACGACCCCAGGACGTTTCACCTGGCCAACGGACTCGACCTCTGGATACGCAGCCAGCACACCCTGGATGACCGTGCCTCGATCGTGACCCGACCCGGGGTGCACGATCTGACCGGGTCGTTTGTTCACGACGAAGACGTGCGGATCGACATGTACGTAATCCACCACGACGTCTGGATCCCGCGCGATCGAGTCATCTTGTTCGAGCACCGTGTCCTCGACGACCAGTTCCTGGTCGGTCGACACTCGTTGTGAGCCTTTGGTGACCAGGACGCCATCGAGCTGAACGAGCTGCCTCTCGATCGCTGTAGAGGCCTCGGATCGCGAAACACCAAGCATCATCGATACGACTCGATCGACGCGCTCTCCATTCAACGGATCGGGTATGAGCTCAATCACGGGAGCCCAAGACCGCAACGATCGCGCCACCGATAACGATCGCCGCATCGGCGATGTTGAAGACGGGCCACCAATCTCCAACCTCGAGGAAATCAACAACGGCTCCACGTAGAAGGCCATCCCCCTCACGAAAAAATCGGTCCAGGACGTTTCCGAGCGCCCCTCCTTGGATCAGACCAAGGCCGAGAACAACGTATCGTCGCTCTACGCCCCGCACGATCCAATACATCGCGATCGAAACCCCGATCGCGAGTACTCCGAAGATCGGACCGAAACCCTCCCCGAGAGAGAAGGCAGAGCCGCGGTTGTATACGAGACGCAGCGCAGAGCCGAGCGGCCCGTCCACGGTGTTGTCGTCGAGCGCGCTGACAGCCCACGCCTTGGTGAGTTGATCGATCACGATCACGGCGATCGAGACAGTAAGAAGTTGCCAGCGCCGCGCCGTGACCTGTTGGTTGGTCAGTAGCCGAGCCGGCGAGTCGCTCGTCGACTCAACGACGTCCAAGCCCGCCAACTTTGAACTCGACCCGCTTCGATGCCCATGGGATGGCTTCGAGTCGTTCCTTCGGAATGGGCAAGCTTGAGTCGATGCAGATGCCGTAGACCTTGTCCCTGAGCCGCTGGAGAGCCGCGTCGATTTCTTCGACGGCTAGTTGGGCCTGCGAACTCAGCGCCAAATCGCGCTCACGCTCGACGGACAGGGTGTCCCCTTCGCCTGATTCTTCGTCGAATTGCACATCGCCAGGATCGCGATCGAGCACCAAGGAGTCCGCTTCTTCTCGGTACGAGACGGCTGAACGGGTGTACTTGTCACGTTCACGCAGCAGTTCCGCTTCTTGCTTCTTCAAGAAGGGTTTGGTGAAAGCTTTTGCGGCCACCTTTTGGTTTTCTTTCAGGCGAACTGCGGCTGCAGCCCGTGCCTCGTCCACTTTCGAGGACTCTGAAACTTCCACTGACGCCGCTTTCTTTGCTGGAGCCTTCTTGGCTGGTGCTTTCTTCGCCGCCGTCTTCTTTGCCGCTGCCTTCTTCGCCACTTCAACACCTCTCTTCAGAATTCGCGCCGTCACGCGTTCCACATTGTCCGGCGACGAGAACGGCACCGAGGTCCTTGAGGCGAGAAGTCTAGACGCGCATCAGTGGCTTCCCACGTACACCCCGGACCAGATACGACCGACGAGCGGACGCGTGGATTTACTCGTCTCGACCGATCGGGAGCACATCCAACAGCTCCGTGAACCGATCTACGAAACCTGGAGCTTCGTCAGACTGTTCCTCGTCTGGCGCTGGCTCCTCCGGAGCTTCGTAAACAGTTCGCTCTTCGGCCGCCACCGTCGCGTCGGCCAAAACGTCAGTGACCTCAGCGTCCGACGCCAGATCGGTTCCGAAGAGCGCAGAGGGCTCCTCGTCGAGCTCGACCAGTTCCGCTTCAGCAAACTCGTCTTCGGTAGCAACGACTACCTCGCCATCGTCCACCGGCGGTTCTTCAGCGAGCAATACTTCAGCTGGCTCAGCTTCGACCCATTCATCGGGTGAATCGTCGACCTCGACGACCGGGATACGTTCGGTCGCAAGACCCTCGAGCGGATCTTCAGCTACGGGTTCTGGCTCTGCGTCCTCGTGAAATCTTGCATCGACCGCTTCTTCGATGTCCTCGATCGTCGGCGCGGCCGGGGCAGCTTCGGCGACCCGGTCGACAATTTCAATATCGGGAGCAACAGGCACGTCTTCAGAGGTTGCCTCGGAAGTTGCTGGCGCGGACTCTGTGGCCAACAGGTCGTCGTCCTCTGCAACTCGCTCGAGATCGTCGATCGAGCCCGACATGCCGACACGAAGGGCTTCGACGGCCGTGCGTACGCGCACACGCTGCTGCTCAAGATGTTTTTCGAGCGCAGAGATATCGCCGAGCAAGCGAGCCCGGACGTCCTCGAGTTCGGTGACCTCCGAGCGGACAGGCTCGCGCATTGCTGCCGTCTCTTCTTGCGCGGTTTGTTCAAGTACGGCCACTCGCTCCATGCCGCGGCGTTCGGCATCGTCGAGTACCTGCTCAGCAGCTACTCGTGCTTCTCCACGAGTGCGAGCGGCTTCCTCTGCCGAGGTTTCGCGGATCGTGGTTGCTTCATCGCGAGCGTTTGAAAGCTCTCGCTCACCTTCCACACGCATCGACGCCGACTCGGCTTTTGCGCTTGCTCGCAACTGCTCGGCCTCGGCGGTTGATGATTGGGCGAGCTCCTCGGCAGCCTTCTTGGCCTCAGCTTCTGTCTCGTCAGCAAGGCGCTGCGCCAACAGCAAGGTTCGCCGCAAGGTACCTTCGGTCTCTGCACTTCCGCCGCCGCTCTCCACGATTCGTTCGAGTTCGCTGATTCGACCTCTCGCAGCGTCGTTTTCACTTTGTGTCGTCGTCAGGTCGCCGCGGATCTGAGCGAGGAAGGCGTCGACTGCCTCACAGTCATATCCGCGCAAACTCAGCTCGAAGCGGACTTCTTTCAATTCACGAACCAGGTCCATACCTGAACCCTACTTTCCAGCTGAGTTCGGGGCGTGGTTCCCAGCATCCAGATGTGGGCCACCCAGCCCCATGGGGCTGCGATAGCGGTGCTGTGTCCTCAGGGCGCGAAATTCTGTCGTTCCTCGTCGGAGACTTCTACCTCGTCAGGTGTGAGCAGGTAGACGTCTTTTGCAACTTTCTCCATCTGCCCCCCGAGTCCATAACAGAGGCCCGAACTGAAGTCGATGAGCCGCCGGGCAAGGTCTCGCTCAGCGTTTTGCATGTTGACGATCACGGGCTTCGAATCGCGGAACGCGTCGGCAACCTCCTGCGCGTCGTTGAACGACTTCGGGATGATCAACTGGGGCTTCGTCGTACGTGGAATGGCAACGGCACGTACGGTGCCGATGGAAGCTGCTGGAGCATTGGGTTCGTCCATGGGAATAGGCCGCACCGTACCCTCTGAGCGATCGTGTGCGTTTCGATTTCGGGCGAGTGGATCCGGACGCGATTCCTCACGTCGCTGAGTGTGCCCGCGTTCGGCACGGGGGTCCGGACCGACGCCTCGCTGTTCGCGCTGCGGGACACGTTCAGTCCTTGCTGTTTCGGCACTCGGCGTATCCGACGACGAAACGTCGTCTGGGTATTCCTCGTTGAGCCCGAGCCAGACAACTGCCTTCTTATAAAAGCCCGACATCAGGACCTCCCGTTTCTCAAGACTACCCGTTTCCTTGCGGTGGACCGGGCCGCGGCCCGAACAAGACCGATCCGAGTCGGAGCATGGTGGCACCCGCTTCGAGCGCATCGCGATAATCACCGCTCATGCCCATCGACCGCTCAGGCAAGTCGAATTGATCAGCTAGCCGAGTGAGTTCGGCGAAACACTCCTTCGTGGCATTGGAGTCACCAAAGATGCCGATGGTCATAAGCCCTTCGACCTTGACCCCGAGGGAGACCGCGGCATCGAGCATGGACTCGAGCTCGTCAGGGCGTACCCCATCCTTGGTTGGATCCTCGAGGGGTCGTACCTGAATGAGCACACGCGGACGCTCAGCGCGCTTTGCGAGTTCGGCGATGATCTCCGGGCGCGCGACACTGTGCCACAAGGCGATGTGGTCGATGATCTTTCGGACCTTGTTCCGTTGAATTCGGCCGATGAAGTGCACGTTTGTGCCAGCGGCCACCGCCGATGCCTTCTCCTCGACCTCTTGTGCGTAGTTCTCACCGATGTCGGTCAACCCGACACGTTGTGCAGAGTCGACCGCAGAACGGTCGAATCCTTTGGTCACAGCAACGACCCGAACATCGCGTCTGCCACTGGCCTCGATGTTTGCGCGGACCTCCGCCAGCCGGGTGGCGACAACGTCGTCATCGACGGTCATCTGCCGATCAGCGTTCATGGACGCCTGCCTCGACCACAATCCGCGCCGCGAGAGCGTGTCGACGGGTTTCCGACCTGGCCCGATGGGAGAACCCGGCCCGTCCGCATGCAGTGCACCCGGAGACGAACTGCACGTCGGAGACATCGACAGCGGCAAACGCCGATGTGATCGCTGCGCGAAGATCGAGAGCGGCCGCACCCTCGGAGGTCAAACCGCGCACGTCATCACCGAGAGCCGCTGCCACGCGATCCAGGTCGTTTTCACCAAACGCGTAACACTCAGGGCCGATCACAGGGCCGACGATGACCCTGGTCGTGATTGCGCCAGATCGACCCAGTTCCTCAACAGTTGTTGAGATAATTCCGCCAGCGATACCTCGCCATCCGGCGTGGGCGACTGCGATCGGGCCCCGATCGGTGATGAACGCAATCGGAGCGCAATCGGCGCCCTGCACGGCGATGGGTTGTCCTGGAGTAGCCGTGACGAGGGCGTCAGCCTCTGGTGTCGAGTTCGGGTCGCCATCAACGACGATCGCACTGTGAATCTGACGAGCGACTGCCCACTCACCATCCATCACGCTCGCCCGGCGCGACCGCAGCCCGACCGGATCGGAATCTATGTGGAAATCACCGTCGTCAAGATCGGTGACACGGACCTCGATGACACTGCCATCAGCTCGGATGAAATGGTGCGCCGTGCTCACCGAGGACGCTGCGCTCAGCGCAGGAACGACGGAACGTCGAACTCGTCGTCCGGCCCATCATCGTCCTTGTCGTCGCTGCTTTCTGTGTCAGCAAAGACATCGGCGATCTCGAGATCGTCGTCAGCTGGGCCACTCGACACCGAGAATGTGGATGCTGTCGAAGAACCTGCATCGCGTTCGGTTGGGCTCGACCCACCGATCGGAGCCCGATCAGCCAATGTCGCACCCGAGGTCGCGGCACCAACCGTGTCCGTCGTGTTCTCCCAGCGTTCGAAACCGGCGGCGATCACGGTGACACGAACGTCGTCACCCATCTCATCGTCGATTACGGCACCGAAGATGATGTTTGCGTCTGGATGTGCAACGCCGTGGATGACTTCGGCTGCTTCGTTGACCTCGAACAGCCCGAGATCGGATCCACCGGAGATGTTCAACAGGATTCCACGAGCGCCTTCGATCGATGCTTCGAGCAAAGGTGAGCTGATTGCAGCACGGGCTGCGGCCAAGGCTCGACCTTCCCCGGAGGCGTAGCCAATGCCCATCAGGGCAGAACCGGCGCCCGACATGATCATCTTCACGTCGGCGAAGTCGGTATTGATCAGGCCAGGTGTGGTGATCAGATCGGTGATTCCCTGCACACCTTGCAAGAGGACCTCGTCGGCCATCTTGAAGGCGTTAAGAACCGACGTGTTCTCGTTCGAAACTGTCAAGAGCCGATCGTTCGGGATGACGATCTGGGTATCGACGTTCTCCTTGAGCAGCTGAATTCCCTGCTCGGCCTGCACAGCACGACGACGTCCTTCGAAACCGAACGGGCGCGTAACCACACCGATCGTCAACGCGCCAACTGCGCGCGCGATCTCCGCAATGACGGGCGCCGCACCAGTTCCGGTGCCGCCACCTTTGCCAGCGGTGATGAAGACCATGTCTGCACCGTCGATTGCCGCTTCGATATCATCTCGGTGGTCCTCGGCCGCCTGACGCCCGATTTCGGGATCGCTGCCCGCGCCAAGGCCGCGCGTCAGCTCACGGCCAATATCGAGTTTGACGTCGGCGTCGCTCATCAAGAGCGCTTGTGCATCGGTGTTGACCGCGATGAATTCGACGCCCTTCAGGCCAGCGTCGATCATTCGGTTGACAGCGTTGACGCCGCCACCGCCAACTCCGATCACCTTGATTACTGCAAGGTAATTTTGAGGTGTTCCGTTCATGGGGCTACTTCCTCCGGTCCCGATCTTCGCGTAAGACTGCTTTTCGTGTGGCGCATGCTCGCATCCGACCACCCACCAACCCCAGAGGGTTGGAAAGGTGATCGTCTGCGTTTTGCGTGCGCCTCACGGCCCCTACTCGCTGTGTGTAGTGCTTTAAGCACCCCACGTGAGAAAGGAAACCCTAGATCGCGCGAACTTGCAAAACGAGATGAGGACATTCTGTCGATTGTGGTCAAGACGTCAACTCAATTCTCGGCTCGTTGACATACATGTCGCGTCCCGGTGGAGAACCGGCGTGTCCGCGATGGTCAGATCGATGGTTTCGAGACAGACCAACGCCGCGCCGCCATTGAGGATCGAAGCGAGCGAAACGAACTGTGTCCGATGATCGTCAAGCTTGCCGAAATTCGCGCGAGCGGAACCAACGAGCTCGGCGACTACGACACCGTCGGCATCGACGCTCCACGTCGTCACCCACGGATCGAGTTGGAGTGGGAGATCACGCGCAATCTCAAGAGCGCGCTCCACGCCAGCGATCGGAGCCCCGATCGAACTGGCGTCGACGAGGTCGGTTGTGGCGACGATGAGCGGCACTCCGCTCGGAGGAGTCATCCGATATTCGACCACGACGCCTTCGGTGCTGACGACGGCCCATTCACTGCCAGACGGGCGCCCGATTGCGGCGGCCACTGTCCGTTCGCGCACGACGACGCGCAAGGTGGACGGCCACTGCCTCGTGACACCGACGGCCTCGACCCAAGGCAAGTCGGCGACCACGTTCCGGCCATTACTCGAGTCGTAGGTAAGTAATGCCTGGTTCGGGCCCACTTCGAGTGCGTCCAGAATCGCACCTTCGCTGGTGCGGGCGGCGCCACTAATCTGAATGTTGTTGACCTCGAAGAATGGGGATTCGACCAGAGCGACCAGCGCACCGGTCGCGCAAAGGAGGATGGCCCCGAGCCACAAGCTCCAGATCTGGCGCTGTGTTCGAGGCGCACGAGTTCGCGTCTGTTCTTGTACCGGTTCTGACCGCTTTGATTGTTTTGACTGCGGTGCTTGCTTTGACTTCGGCGCTTGCTTTGGCTGGTGGGCAACTCGTCGTCGCGAGGAGCCATGCGCTGATGGGTTCGGGCGAGGTCCAGGTCGCGGGCGCGTCGAAGGTCGGGGAGTGCGCTCAGCCATCTGACTAGTCTCCCTTGCTTTGCAGCGATTCTTGAACATGGTCGACGAGATCTTCATCGAAGCCGATGAGCCGAGTTTCTGCGTGAAGCCTCACTCCGTGGGCGTCCCACACCCGATCGACGATGTCCACCATGAGCTGTACGACGTCATCTGCAGATCCACCGGCATCCACCTGGATGAAGTTGGCGTGTTTGTCAGACACTTCAGCGGTTCCCACGCGGTGACCCTTCAAGCCGGCCTCGTCGATCAACCGGCCTGCTGAATCATCAACCGGATTGGTGAATACCGACCCGGCATTCGCACCCCCTGGCTGATGTTCGCGACGCCAGGCGACGATTTTGCGGAGGGTCTCGTCACCCCGGGTTGAGTCATCGGCTATCGAGAGTTCGAGAGTGGCTCTGGAGACGATCTGCCAGGCTGCAAGGTTCGAGGACCGATAACCGAGATCGAGCGACTCGGCGCCACGATGCACGAGCCCACCGAATGACAAGTCAGCGACCTCCACCGAGACGAGGGTCGCGGCCATGTCCGAACCATGGCCGCCGGCGTTCATACGAACCGCGCCCCCGATTGAACCAGGCACACCAACAGCCCACTCGAATCCGGTCAAACCCGCGCTCACGGCCGAACGAGCCACGACAGGTAGTGGCGCAGCAGCCCCTGCATGGACCGTCGTCCCATCGATGGTGATCTCGGAGAACGCGTCGCCAAGCAGCAGCGCAACACCGGGGAATCCACGATCGGCGACAAGCAGGTTCGAGCCGTTCCCGATGGTCAGGTACGGAACATCGAATTCGGCCAAGGTCGCGGCTACCTCAGCGAGCGCAACTGGCGAAGCAACATGAACGACGATGTTCAGCGGCCCGCCGACTCGATAAGTACAAAAGTTGGACGCCGTTACATGACGCTCGATGACGAGGTCGGCAAAACCCTCGAGCACTGCGGCCAGCGAGTCGAGCAGCTCGGGGCCGTCGGGTCCCTCATCGGCCCCTTCGGTCATCACCGCGCTTCCATTCCTGCTTGAAGAATCGGGATCAGCTCGTCGGGAAGATGGACGAGATCACCTGCTCCGAGCGTGATGCAGAGATCACCCGGCGCCAGGAGTTCCACGAGATGCTGTGGCAGTGAGGAACGATCAGCGTGATAAACGATCGGGGGATGTCCATGGCGACGTTTCACCGCGTCCACGATAAGTTCACCGGTCACACCGGGCCTCGGCTTCTCGCCCGAAGCATAAATGTCGGTCAGAACGAGCAGGTCCGCGGCGTCGAACACACCCTCGAAGTCCTGCCAGAGCGCTTCCGTCCGGCTGAATCTGTGCGGTTGGAACACGGCGACGACCCGCTCATGACGAGTGTCGACAGCAGCGTCTAATGCGGCAGCGACCTCGGTTGGAAGATGGGCGTAGTCATCGATGAACGTCACTCCAGCGGCAGATCCGCGAGGGTCGAAGCGCCGAGCAACACCTCCGAAGTTCGCAAGCCCCGCCTGTGCTGCGCGAAACGGCAGTCCCATCTCAAGAGCAGCGGCAACGGCTCCCGTGGCGTTCCGGGCGTTGTGGATTCCTGGCATCGGCACTCGCAGCCGGCCAAGCAGGACCGATGAGCGGTGGAGGTCGAAGGTCGTCGCCTCCGAGCTGCGTTCGATGTCGACCATCTGATATGTCGCACCCTCGGCGGCGCCGTAGGTGACAACGTTAGAGCCCCAGGACAGGTCACTTGCACCCGGGTCGTCCGCACACAAGATGGCGACCTTCGATTGTGCGACGAACTCGAAGAATGCGGCGCGCATGTTCTCTTCGCCTCCGTAGAACTCGAGATGATCAGGTTCTACGTTGGTCACGATCCCGATCGTGTGACCCAGTTCGAGGAATGTCCCATCGCTCTCGTCAGCTTCGACGACGAACCACTCCCCGGATCCGTAGGCGGCGCCCGTGCCGAGGTCGGTCACGTCACCGCCGATAATAAACGTCGGGTCCACGCCGGCCGCGCGAGCAATGACCGCGAGCATCGACGACGTTGTCGTCTTGCCGTGAGTACCTGCGACAGCGACCGTCTTTCGAGGGGAAGTCATCGACCCCAGCAACTGAGCTCTGCTCAGGACTTGTTGGCCTCGATGCCCAACCTCGACGACCTCAGCGTTGCTGTCGGGGATCGCCGTCGAACGAGCGACTACATCGGGCGTGGCGATATTCTGAGCGTCATGGCCCACGACCGCATCGATACCGAGTGCCACGAGACGATCGAATGCGGCAGATGCTTTGAGATCACTACCTGTCACGACGTGGCCCATGCCGTGCAGAACCTCGGCGATTGCGGCCATACCGGACCCGCCGATACCAATGATGTGCACCGTCTTCGGCGTCGAAAGATCGACGACGGGGTTCACGATCGGTCCTTTCCGGAATGAATCTCGACAAGATCAGCGAGTGCCTGCGCAGCGTCGGGGCGCGCGACGTGTGCGGCGCCTTCTCGCATTGACTTCAAGATGCCGGGATTGGAGAGCAAGCGGAGCACGGTATCGACGAACAACTCCGAATCGAAGATCGAATCTGCAAGAACCTCGGCGCCGCCACCAGCTTCGAGGGCGCGGGCGTTGGCCGTTTGGTGGTCACCAGGAGCTCCGGGGAGAGGTATCAGCACGGACGGCGTGCCGGTCACGGCGAGTTCGGCGCAGCTGGTCGCTCCGGCGCGGCACACCACCAGGTCGGCCGCGGCATAGACGGTTGCCATGTCGTGTTCATACTCGACCGGGGTGTACCGGCCGCCTGATGACGGGCTCGTTGCGCGAGACGTCACGTCGTCGTAATCCCGAGATCCAATGATGTGTCGAATCT
>CAXMRH010000297.1:0-7718 GCA_964196045.1 uncultured Chthoniobacterales bacterium
GCATGGCAGGCAGAGAACGGTGCGCCGGCCGTGTCACTTTCGGTGCGGCTCCCAGGCGAAGAGCCAATCAATATCGCCAGCGGTGTCACCGACCTCGTCACCGAAGAGCCCGTGACAACCGAGGACTACTTCCGCATCGCAAGCATTACGAAGCCCATGACCGCGGCGCTCGTGCTGCAGCTCGTCGACGAAGGTCTGGTCGAGCTCGACGTTCCTGTACGCACCTACCTTCCGACCTGGCTCGAGGGCTACCAGTACGCGGACGACATCACGATCCGTCAGCTGATGGACCACACAAATGGGCTGAAGGAGTACGCCCTCGATCCGGTGTTTTACGCCGTCGCGGGTCAGCGACTCGATACGGCGATGACACCCGAAGAGATCATCGAGTGGCTGGCCGCGCAGGATCCACTGTTTGCTCCGGGCGAGCAATACAGCTACGAGACCGGCGGGTTCTTGTCCCTCGGTCGAGTCATCGAAGAGGTGACCGGAAACAGCGCCGCCGCAGAGATGCGAGCGCGAATCTTCGAACCAGCGGGTGCCGAAAACATCTATCTCACCCCCGAAGAATTCCCCCCAGAGATCACGGTCAACGGCTACGGACGAGACATCATGTACCTCGCAGCAACGGCGATCATCGGTCGTCAAGATACCGAGGGCCTGACGATCAACGATGAACCTGTTGCCGCTATGTATTCCTTGCCACAGGACGTCCTGCAGTCCTCGGGTTGGACCGGAGGAGGCAACGAGGCCCAGATGGAGTCCGTCTCGGCGATCATCAAGGCGATGTTCGACGGCACGATCCTCAGCCCGGATCTGATCCAGCAGATGACCACACCTGTACTGGATGTGAACTACGGCCTTGGCATCAGCACTGATGACGTCGATGGCATCACCGTATATTCCCACGGCGGGGGAGTGCCTGGCTTCCGCAGTCAGGCCGGTTACCTGCCGGACCATGACATCAGCTACGCGGTGTCGACGAACCTGATCCCGCTGCCAGAGGGCGCTGGCGTCGGTGATCTTCAGGCTCAGATCGTGCCCGTGCTGGTGGCAGCTCTGAAGTAGCCCTGCTCCGGTGCTGCAATCCGCTCGGCAGGTCGAACTAGGGAAGAGGCGTCTGGCCGATCGTGTAGGTGAAGCTGCGCCCACCGGTTTCGACGGTCATTCCGGGCTGCATGATGACTGACTGCCCGGAACGCAACCGGGTTCGCGTTTGTCTTTCGCCACGCAAGATCGTGTACGTACCGTTGTCCGAGTCCATGTCGACGATCTCGAGATCCCAACCCACGAGGCGCACCTCGAGCTGCAGTTCGGAGACCCCGCCGACTCCATCATCAAGTCGGACAACCGTTGCGGGCTCACCGTTGATCTCATAGCCGGCCGGCACGTTCGAACCGATCGCCGCAGGCCTGTCAACAGACAGAACGGCTTCATCATCGAAGGTCAACAGGCCCAGAACGGGACGGTCTCCATTGATGATCTCGGCCTCCGAATCAGTCTGCGCTCCGCAGGTCCGACAGGTCGCGTCGTCAATGCTCGTCAGGTGACCAACAGGACAAAGAACCCCGCGCAGTTGTGGCCGCGCCGGAGCAAGCGTGGCGGTAGGGCGAGGAGAATCGAGCGGCTCGGTTGCCGGGAAAGGTGGTGGAAGCGGATCTTCCGTTTCCGGACCAGCGCCCATCGCCTCGACCCATTCGTCCGAGTCGTCGCCCTGGTCATCGGTCGGCGCCGCTGGTTCGTTCGCCGTGACCGTGTCGACAACTCGATGGAGCTCGTCGATACGAGCGAACATCCCGGTCATCGGCTCGCTTTCTGTCGAGTCATCAATAGGTTCGTCAACCTCGCTGGTCAAGGCGGGGTCGGGCTCGGTCGCTTGAGCCGGCACAGGCTCGGGCGTAGGGATGGGAGGATAGGAAGCATCCTGCCTCTCTGCGATCTCGGCCCACCGTCCGGAAGCAGGCATTGGGCCGGAGGTGTCCAACAGGAATCCACCCGCTGGGATCACACCATCTCGAAGGACGCCGACGATTGTCGATTCTGATTGGCGTCCGGCGTGAACTCGTTCGACGCTCCCATGAAGCGCCACATCGATCCAGGTACTCGAGTCGCGGCCGTTCAGCGTTGTCTCCACACCATCGATCGTGACGGAAAGGACCGTGTCGCCAAAGACGAGCGCCGCCACCCGGTCATCCTCGACGCAGACGCACGCGAGATGTGGGTGAGCGTCGTAGTCAGCTTCGGTGATTCCGGCGGTCAGCGTGCGGACGATCTCATGCCATGGCGCATCAGCGAGCGCGTTCAGGTGGACGAGCAACTCGTTCAACAGGGTCTCGTCGCCAACCGCGTACGCCGTGAGGTTCGGCAGGTGAGCCACGATCCCAGGGCCGGATGACACATGGATGCCGCGACTCTCGGACTTGTTGGACATGAAAAACTCCCTTGCGGATCAACAGTTTTGTTATCGGCGGCTGCGCAGTCGAACAAAGGAGTTTGTTTGCGACGAAACGCAGCCCAATCAGCGAACGCTCAAGGTCGTGTCGCCGACTCGTATGCGATCTCCGGACTCGATGATCTGGGGAGACCCGGGCTCGACCTTGACCGACTGACCTGTGGCCGCCCGCAAAACCCACGTTCCATTGTGCGAAGACTTGTCGACGACGCTGAGGGCGCCCGCGGTAGGGACCAGTTCCGCGTGAAGTCGCGACACCGCGGGATCGTTCAGAATTAGTGGCTCGAGCGCACCGTCGAAGTGCGCGTCGGAGTACGGCCAACGACCCAACACGAGCCCATTGCCAACCATGATGGTCTGCCCGTCGAGTTCGAGTTCCAGGTCGCTCGAGGGGAGATGTGCAGCGGTGTTTCGAGGACCCGCAGAGTCCCACCCTCGGTGCATATGCAATCGCAAGCCACCTGCACGGACGACACCCTCCACCAACATGCCCGATGCGTGGCTCTCTATATCGTTCGCGACAAGATTTGCGATGGTGCCCAGGGTGACGGTCTCGGTCGTCGTGCCGAGATCGAGATGGTGGGTACCTCCATTGGTCGCTTCGGTGACCTGGAGGTTGGGGACGTCGTAGGCCATCAATCGAACGGAAGACTCGAGACCAACGAGCAACATGGCTGGGAGGGGTCGGCCTGAGTGAATCCATTCCCGCATCGTTGCGAAGCTGTCATCGAGGTCTCGTGGGCTGAGCAGCGGTTCGATCACGTCGTGCGCGACGTCGACTGTCTCTGCGCCAGGTAGGAAGACGATTCGCTGATTCTCGCGGGCGAGCCAACCGGTACCGGGAGTCATCTCGACAAGGACATCCATCTCCGAGCAGTATCGCACAGGCAGACTTATGCGATGAAGACAATTGGTTTGCTGGGCGGAATGAGCTGGGAATCGTCCGTCCACTACGAAGAACTCATCAATACGAGCGTGCGCGAGAGGCTCGGCGGGGTCCATTCAGCCGATCTGGTGATTCGCAGCTACGACTTTGCGATGATCGAAAAGCTCCAATCGAACGACGAATGGGATGAGGCTGGAAAGGTCCTGGCGCGAGACGCCCAAGCTCTCGTCTCGGTAGGTGCCGAGCTCATCGTGTTGTGCACCAACACGATGCACAAGGTTTCCGACAATATCGAGGCAGCGATCGATGTGCCGTTCGTGCACCTTGCTGACGCCACCGCTGCCGCCGTCAAAAAGAAGGGTCTGACGACCGTCGGGCTTCTCGGAACTCGCTTCACGATGGAGCAGGGGTTCTACCGGGAAAGGCTCGAGTCTCACGGCCTCACTGTCCTGATCCCAAACGATGATGAGCGCACGGTTATCCAAAACGTGATCTACGACGAACTCGTCCGAGGAGAGCTGAACCGCTCGTCGCGTGAGGAGTACCTGGACATCATCGATCGACTCGGTTCTCGTGGAGCCGAAGGGGTCATCGCTGGATGCACCGAGATCGAGCTACTCGTGACCGAGGACGACGTGTTTCTGCCCTTCTTCGCAACGACGCGAATCCACGCGGAGGCTGTGGTCGAGATGGCTCTCGCGTGAGAAGGCTCAACTAAATTGCGGTAAATGCCGACTCGAATAAGGTGGAAGAGTCAGACAATTCAGCGGGGGCACTCCCGGCACTGCTTCGACGCGCAGCGCTCCCCGTTTTGATCGTTTTGCTCGGTCTGGCTCTCACGACACTCATGGCCGTGGTCCAACAAGGTGCCGCTAAGCGTGAACAACAGTTGTTGTTCGAACGATCCGTCGGCCGGCAAGCCGAGGTCCTTGACCACGCGATCGCTGGTCACCTCGGTGAGCTGCAAGACGCGGTGAACTTCGTCTCTGCGACTTTCCCGAGCGACGTCCAGGAGTATCGCCGCTACTTCGGCCAGGCGGGTTTCGTGGGACAACTCTCGGATCTCGACCCGGGTGTGTTCGTGGTGGAACTGATCGACCCAACCGCCGTGTCCTCAATTGAGGAGCGCGAGCGTGAGCTGAGCAACGAGAACTTTGCCATTCACTTTCTCGGTCTGCCACCTGAGCGTGACTATCTAGTCATTACGCGGACCCAACGAGATGTCGTGGTCGCTGGCTTTCCGTTCGAGGGCCTGGAAATCTCGGACATCGTGCTCGACCTGCTCGGCCAGGACCGCCCGCCACAGGGTCAAGCCATCACGCAGTTCCAAACGGAGTCGATCGTTGCCAGGCTCTTTGCCCAAGGGCAACAGGCGGACCCTGATGATCCGTCGATCTTGATGGCGGTCACCAACTCAATTCCAAGCCCTGCAACTGGTGAGATTGTCGGGTGGACGATTCGGTTGCTCGATCCGACGACCCTCGTGGCGGATCTCGAGACGGACGTAGATCCCCGGCTCAACGTCGAGGTGTCCATGGGTTCGCTCGGCGCGCCGATAGTCGTGGGTGAGACTAACGAACCTTTCCTGTTCGGGGATGCGCCGCTCTCTCAGGACATCACACGGACAACATCGGGGTTCCAGTGGACCACGCGAATGTGGGCATCATCGGACTTCGCGGTTGCCACCGGGCTTTTCGACCAGGGTGCGACGTGGACATTTGGACTCCTTGTGACCTTGGCCGTCTTGCTCGGAGCAGTGTGGCGGGCGGTACAGGAGTACCAATTGACTCGTGCCAACTTCGAGCTCGAACATGCGCGCACCCTCGCGTCAACGGACTCGCTCACGGGCCTCCTGAATCGACAAGGTTTCCTCGACGGAGTGCGCGAACTCGAGGTCGGAGTAACCGGAACCCTGTTTTTCATCGACCTCGACGGCTTCAAGCAGGTCAACGACACACAGGGACACGAAGCTGGCGATGCCGTGCTCCGGAAGGCTGCGCAGGTGATCTCTCAGCAGTTCCGTCGACGTGACCTCGTAAGCCGATTCGGCGGTGACGAATTCGCCGTATTCACCCCTCAACTCGTCGGAGGAGAGGAGTATTCGACGCTGTCCCGGCGCGTCATCATGTCTGTGTCTTCCCTCGATGTAGCTCTCAGCTGCAGTGTCGGTACCGCGACGAAAGCCTCGTACGAGGACGTTGATGTGCTCGAGTTGATCCGTCGTGCTGATGAAGCGATGTATCGAGCGAAACAATCCGGCGGCGGACGCTATGAGTCGAGTCGCGGAGGTCTCTGATTCTGCAAAATCACCAGTTGGTGGCGATGTACTGCGTCTCGCAGAACTCATAGATGCCTTCGCTGGCACCTTCTCGACCGAGACCAGATTGTTTCATTCCACCGAAGGGCGCTGCAGGATCGGAGACCGCTCCGCGGTTCAGTCCGATCATGCCAGCCTGGATCTGCTCACTCACTCGAAGTCCTCGCGAGAGGTCCTGCGTGTACACGTAACCAATGAGGCCCATCTCGGTGTCGTTCGCGATCTCGATCGCGTCTGCCTCATCCATGAACGAGATGAGCGGCGCCACGGGCCCGAAAATTTCTTCGACCGCCACATCGGCATCAGGCGAGACGTTCGTCAGAACCGTCGGCGGGTAGAAGAAGCCAGGTCCATCGAGTGGGGCGCCTCCCGTGACTGCCGTTGCGCCTCCCGCAACAGCGCTCGTGACGAGCCGATCGATGTTGTCGACCGCGTCTTGGTTGATCATCGGGCCGACCTCGGCACCCTCAGTGGCGCCATCGGCAACCTTCAGATCCGACATGGCCTTCGCGAGTTTCTGCCCGAAGGCGTCCATGACCGATTCGTGGACGATGAACCGATTTGCAGCAGTGCATGCCTCGGCAGAATGGCGCATCTTTGCGACGATGGCGCCTTCCACGGCGAGATCCAGGTCCGCGTCATCGAACACGACGAACGGCGCGTTTCCGCCGAGTTCCATCGTCACTTTGAGTACACGATCAGCGGCCTGGCGGAGCAGGACTTGACCGATTGGCGTCGACCCGGTGAAGGAAACCATTCGGACGGCCTTGTGGTTCATCGCGGCTTGGACCGGAGCGGATGCAGACTTGGTCGTCACGAGGTTGATAACGCCCGGGGGGAGACCAACCTCGTTTTCAAACAGGTCGGCAAGGGCTAGTGCGGTGAGGGGTGTTTCCTTCGCGGGCTTGATGACGACGGCGTTACCGGCGGCAAGAGCAGGAGCCATCTTGCGGGTGATCATCGCCGCGGGGAAATTCCACGGAGTAATCATCAAGACGACGCCGACCGGCGGATGACGCACGATCATCTTGGTGGTGCCGGCAGGGTTCGAGCCGACGGTGCCGTGAATTCGGACCGCCTCCTCGCTGTTCCAACGGAAGAACTCCGCGGCGTACGCGATCTCGCCCATCGCGTCGGACTTCGCCTTGCCATGTTCAGCCACGATGATGTCTGCAAGACGATCCTGGTTGGCCATCATCACTTCGAAGCAGGACCGGAGGAGCTCGGCGCGTTCGCGCGCGGGAGTCGCTGCCCAACCCTTTTGGGCGGTTTCGGCAGCATCGCAGGCGGCCTCCATATCGGCAACGGATCCCGCCGCTGCTGTCGCAATTAGATTGCCGTTGGCGGGGTTCAACACATCGACGGTGTCACCATCGGAACCATCACGTCGTTCGCCGTTAATTACTAATTGGGTTTGCACCAGAGCTCCTCGATGTCGCTCCTCATCGAGGGTAGCGGGACGCGAAGGTTCGCTAACCTTCGGATATGAAGATCTCCATGACCATCACCTATAGCGACGATCCGTTGAAGGCGGTGGCGCACGCACAAGCGATGGAAAAGGCTGGCGTTGACCAGGCATGGGTCGCCGAGGCCTACAGTTTCGACGCCGTCTCCACACTCGGGTTTCTCGCGGCGAGCACGGACACGATGGAGCTCGTGTCGGGGATTCTTCCCATCTACACGCGCACGCCGACACTGATCGCAATGACTGCGGCGACACTCGACTCCCTCTCCGGAGGTCGCTTCGCCTTGGGTCTGGGCGCATCCGGTCCCCAGGTGATCGAGGGTTGGCATGGCGTTCCCTACGACCGTCCACTGGGACGCACGCGTGAGGTCATCGAGATCTGTCGGAAGGTATGGAAGCGCGAACGGCTCGAACACGACGGCCGCAACTATCAGATGCCGCTGCCCGCAGGTGTTGGTACCGGCCTCGGTAAGCCGCTCAAGCTGATCAACACGCCTCTTCGCGAAGACATCCCGGTGTACATCGCCTCGATTGGCGAGAAGAACGTCGAGCTGACGGCGGAGATCGCCACGGGTTGGATTCCGGTGTTCTTTCATCC
>CAXMRH010000298.1:0-5023 GCA_964196045.1 uncultured Chthoniobacterales bacterium
CCGGGATACACCGCAGGTAATAGCGATGTCCGGGGATCGGCGTGTCCGTCGGTGAGATGATCACGTCGCTGTTCGTCCATGGCTCGTCCCAGTTGCACGTGTACGGCCAATAAGGCGAAGCGCCCGGTGCGCCATCGCCGAGCATGATCGGTCCCGCGGCAACAACCGTCACCGTTGCCGTCGTCCCATCGACGACGATCTCGGAGTCCTCCTGAGCCGAAGCGCCCGGAGCATAGACGCCCAGCGCTGCGAGCGCGACCACCACGAAGAGTAGCCGTCGCCACTTCGTTGGTCTCCTGGTTGCCACGGAAGTCAGTATGTCGCGGCACGTATCCCACGTCGAGTGAGGAGCCGGTCACAGGTCGGCCTTAGGTCGATTCGGGAGGCTCCGGGTTGTCCGTTTCGGGCTCTGCGTCAGATGGGGGTGCATCGACGGGGTCGACTACCTCCGTGGGGACACGAGTCACGCCCATTTGTGTTCGGATCTCGGCGAGCTTGGCCGCAGCGCGGGCTTCGATCGCGGCCTGTTCGACCAGCGCCGTCGCGCCGGCCAAAGCATTCTGGCCCTCAGCCTCAGCAAGCTCGGCCCGAGCCTCGGCTTGAACCACACGATCCGTGATCTTGTCTTTCACCTCATCGAAAGATGGTGCGCCCGTCGCGTCGAGCGAGCCTTCGGACATCTTTGCCCGTTCGAAGTCGGCGCGGAGCTGAGCTCCTTTGGCTTTTATCTGGGTCATCTGGATTGCCGAGTCGGACGCGATCGACTTTGCTTCGTCGGAGGCCTGGCTTGCTTCCAACAATTCGATGTCGATTACGGCGATCTGCGTATCGATCGACACGATCTCCTGCGAGAGCAGCACGGCTGATTCGTTGAACCGAGCGGCCTTGGCCGCGTCGCCTTCGCGTGAGGCCTCATCCGCCATCATCACGGCTTGTCGCGCGTTCGTGCTCGTGCGTTCCAGCTCTTCGTAGAGATTTTTACGCTGCCCTTCGAGCTGGTGCTGGTACGCAATGATGTTGGTCGCAGATTCCCGCAGCGCTCGTATTTGTTCGGGCGTCATGTCGCTCAGTTGGCCGTGGCCGTCGTGCCGCCCTCTTCAGGCGCCGAACTCCCGGTCGGGGTGGCCGTCTCTGCTGATCCGACTCCCAGCTGGGTCTTGAGCTCTTCCAGACGTGCCTTGGCTTGCGTGCCGCGTGCAGCAGCCTCGATCTCTGCCATACGTCCCTCGGTGGATGACTCACTCAGATCGGATGAGGCTTGCGCCCTTGCGAGGCGGCCTTCGATCTTGTCGCGAACCTGATCGAGCGAAGGGGTGTCGGCTCCAATGCTTTCGCCGAGCGAGTCCATCGCCTCGTTCATCTGCTCCTTCATCTTTGCCTGGTCCAGTTGGCTGAGGAGCTTCTGGCGCTCGGCGAGCTTTCCTTGGAGGCGGTCGGAATTCTGAGAAACGGCGGACTTTGCTTCGTTCGCGGACTGTGTTGCCTGAAGATGTAGGGCTTTGAGGTCGTCAATCTCGGTCTCTACTGCGATCAAACGACCAGCGAACGATTCGGCAGCGCTCGTGTACTCAACGGCCTTCGTCTCGTCCCCGCGTTGCATGGCCTCATCGGCCATCATCACTGCCTGGCGCGCATTTCCGGTCAGCTTTTCGAGCTCAGCCATCGACTTGTCGAGGCGCATCTCGGTCTGTTTTTGATGCGCGATGACATTCGCAGCCTGTTCCTTCAGGCGCTGATGCTGTTCTTTCGATTCGCGGATGGCCTGCTCAAGCTGGATCTTTGGATCCGCGTTCTTCTCGAACTCCGAATCGGCCTTCGCCGTCAGGTACTTCCACCACTTCTTGAGCGTATTGATCATGGTGCGCATCGTAGTGCGAACCTCACGACTCGTGGCGTCGATTTCCGGTCTTACCGGGCGTTGGTCTCGCCTCGCCGCAGTCGACGAAGTGGTCCAGCAAGAACCAGGTCGACCTCGGGAACCCTGCGTAGCCAGCAAACCCCAACGAAGATGAGCCCGCTGAGGCCCACCGACAGAAGGGCAGCAAGGGGTGGCCACATGTCGTCGGTGACGAAGCGCATCCCGATGGCCACTACTGCACTTGCTCCGAGAGCTGGCAGCAAGCGTTGAAGAGGAGCGAATGGCGACACGCCCGGGACAGCGCGCCTGGCGAGACGCCAGAGCAGGAGCGCTTCGACCCACCCGCCGATGGCGGACCCGAGCGTGATGCCCATCGCACCGAACCTCAGGTTCTCGTTACGGTTGTCGCCGTCGTAAAGGGTCGGTAGCGCATCTCTAACGTCGGTCGTCCCGAGTCGGTCGAAGAGACCCATCAGTACCGCAGCGAAGGCGATCGAGATGATCACTCGGACGATTGCGATACGCGCCGGACCGGTGGTGTCTCCACGGCTCCACAGCGTGTTCTGGGTCAACCGGGATAGAGCCGAGGGAATTAGGCCTAGGGAATACGCCGCGAGAGCAAACCAAATGAGGAGCGTGTCGTCAGCGGTGAAGCGGCCGTATTCGAAGATCGTCCCGATGATCTTGTCGCCGAGAAGGATGTAGGTAACGGCCGTGAAGGAGACGAAGAAAAGGATTCTGCCGAATCCGGCCTGAGCTCGCTCTCGAATTGCCTCGGTCGAGGTCATCCTCGAGAGTTCCGGTAGCTCGGAGGCTGCGATGCTCACGGCAAACAGGCTGATGGGCATGATGTAGAGGACTTGGGCCTTTGACAACGCCGTGACGGCGCCGCTGATGAGCGTCGCAGCGAGTAGGAGGTCAGCGAGCGCCGACAGCTGAACGACGCCTCGTCCCACGACAGCGCCGCTGAAGCGTCGCAAGACCTCTCGGACGCCCGGACGTTTTAGGTCGAGAGCAAAACGAAGATCTGAGGTGAGGCGAAGGACGCTAGGAACCTGCACTAAGAACTGAAGCGCGGAACCCACGAAGAAGCCCCACGCGGCGACACGGCCGAGATCCCCGAGAACCTCGATGTTTCGCTGGTCATCTTGCAGTTCGGTGATGTCACCGGCGAAGTCGCCGACGCCAAAGGCCACTGCGGCCACGATCACCGCAGTGATTTGTGCGATGTTCCACAACACGGGTGCGACATAGGACAGAAAGAACTGACGGTGGCTGTTGAGGATGCCAAGGCACCAGGCGGAGAGGACGAGCAGGCCCGCAGACGGGAAGATGATTCGCAACAGGCTGACCGTGAGGTCGAAACGGGGGTCGCCTCGCCAGTTACTCGCGATGACCGAGACGATCGGCTCGGCAGCGATCACCGAGATGACGACTATTACCGCGGCGACCACAGCCAGAATCGCAGCTATAGCACCGGCAATCCGTCCAGCCTCTTCTTCATCTCGCTCGAGCTCAGCTGAATAGACCGGGATGAACGATGCCGAGAGTGTGCCTTCGCCGAGGAGCATCTGCAGGACGTTCGGGATTCGGGTGGCCATCGTGAACGCGTCCGAAACGCCACCGACACCGAGGAATGACCCGAACACCACCTCTCGAAACACTCCAGAGATTCGGGAGAAGAGAATCCCGAGCGCGACAAGGAAGGACGCAGATCGCGTCGGCTCCGACGCCGGCACAGTGCTGGCCGCGTCCTCGGAAGTTGGGTCACCGCTCACAGGAATCCCGACCACGGTAGTTCTGCTGCGCCGAAGCTAGCGTTCAATGCATGGCTGAGTTGACAGAGTTGATCGCAGGAACGCCAATCGTCTATGGCGGAAACCAGGTCACGGCGATCACCCCGGAGCTTGCGGCGGCCTTCGGTGCCGGGGATCACCTCGTGGTCGTCCAGGCGACCGGCGACCTTTTGCACATACCCGCCGACGTGGCCGCGGTGGCCCGCGACGCAGTCGACGCAGCTTCGGCAGCGTTCGCCCAACTCAGCGGTGTTTCTGATGATGCGATCTCGTCGTTCTTCCGAACGTTCGCAGACCTGTTGTCTGACGACTCGGTGTTCTCGAGCATTGCGACTGCCAACGACGCCGATATCGCGGCTGCGAAGGCCAGAGGACGAAGCACCACCCGCCTCGAGCTCACGGACGGGATGCGCCAGGACATGATCGAGGGCCTCTCCGGGTGGGCAGACCAGCCATCAGGGCGAGGCTCCGTCGTGGATGGAATCGAACACGCTGGCTGGCGGATTGAGCAGGTTCGCGCAGGGCTCGGCGTCGTTGGGTTCGTCTTCGAGGGACGGCCGAACGTCTTTGCCGATGCGTGTGGCGTCCTCCGGTCTGGAAACGCTGTCGTCTTCCGAATCGGAAGTGATGCCCTTGGTACGGCCCGAGCGATCGTCGAACACGCACTCGGCCCAGCGCTTTCTTCTGCAGGGTTGCCCGACGGCGCCGCAACGCTCCTCGATAGCCCGTCACGAGCCGCTGGCCACGCCATGTTCTCCGATGACCGTCTCGCTCTGGCCGTTGCCCGGGGGAGTGGTGCAGCCGTTGCACAGCTGGGCGCCGTTGCCCGACAAGCTGGCACGGCCGTGAGTCTTCATGGCACGGGTGGGGCATGGATCGTGGCCACCGGGTCCGCGGACGCGGAGCGGTTCGCTGCGGCTGTGGAGCACAGCCTCGACCGCAAGGTGTGCAATACGCTCAACACCTGCTGCATCTTGAGTGCCCATGCAGATGAGCTTGTACCTGTGTTTCTGGAGGCGCTGGAACGTGCTGGGAGGAACCGGGGAACCGTCGCAAAGCTGCATGTGATTTCCGATCAAGCAGAGCTCATTCCCGAGGAATGGTTCGATCAGGTTGAGATCTCGCGGGCGGAAGGGCTCGTCTCGGAGCAGCGGACCTCGACTATTGAATGGGGTCAGCTCGGTGATGAGTGGGAGTGGGAGGACAGCCCCGAGGTGAGCCTTGCGATCGTCGAATCGCTCGACCATGCCATCGAGTTGTTCAATGACCTGTCGCCTCGTTTCGCCGCGAGCGTCATCTCCGACGATGCGGCAGAACGAAGCCGGTTTTTCGACCTCATCAACGCTCCGTTCGTGGGAGATGGGTTCAC
>CAXMRH010000299.1:0-7479 GCA_964196045.1 uncultured Chthoniobacterales bacterium
CAGTGCTCGCTGAGCTCTCCACCCACCGCCCGCCTCAGAGCTCCATGTCGTAGACGAGGATGCCTTCGGGGCCGTCGACTGCGGCGGCGACGAGTTTGGCGCCGACCGCCTTATGCGCTGGGTGGGCGAGGTAGGTGTCGCGGTTCTCGGGCGAGTCGAAGTCGATCATGAAGCCGCGTGTGAACCCCTTGTCCATGCCGAGCTCGGGGCTGACGCTGTCGCCGAAGTGCATCTGCACGATGCCAGACAGGTGATCACACAAGTTGGCAACCGCTTGCATCAGTGCCGACACGGCGTCATCGGTGACGTTTGGTTGGAACCGGATGAACACGCAGCGTCGAATCATGGCCACTCCGACGGTAGCCGTGTCGTCCAAACGCGTTGTTCACCTCGTTGCAACCCTGCCTCAGGTCTCGGCAGAGTCCGCTCTCCATGTTGAGTGGTGTGCGGCAAGGCACGACAGAATGGGCCCGATGAGCGATCTGTGGGACGAGACCGACGACGACGCTTCGCCGATCTGTGCTGCGTGTGGGGTCAGCGCTCTGCCACCCGAAATCCCTGGCGGACCGTCGACGTGCGAGAACGCCGACTGCCTAGCTTTCGGCGAAACAATCCAGTCGTGACGCCTACACATGTGCAAGTCCTGTGGCACGTCCGGCTGTGTCAGGCCGCGCCCACTCCCGGACGGCTGCAGCTTCAGTCCTCGAGGCGCCAATGAGGACAGCCAATGAGGAGAACCACTGCTCTCGACAACGGCGGAGTCCGTTGCAACGTAGAGAACGGAAGCAAGGGAAAGATTCCCGCCGGTAGAGCGGCCTCAGCAGACCGGATCGAACGGGCGCTCGTGTGGTACCAGAGCTCACCGGCCGACGCGACGCCGACCCGGTAGTCGCGGCCACGAGCATCCGCGAGAATCAGCGGCCCAATGCTCGCCAGCCCGTCAGCGGACCACAGCTCGATGTCGCCTCCAAGTCGGGTGGCGACGGCGAGTTCATCAGACAGCATTGCCATTGGTGCGCCCAAATTCTCGGACACCTGCTCGATGACTTCACCGGAGTCCAAATCGACCACGGCGACCTGTCCCGACCCAGCCAGAATGGCGAGTGAGCTCGTGGGCGATTGGGCGATCGCTGTGCCGACGAAGTTGAGATCAACTCGTGATTTCAGCAGCTCGCCGGCGGCTGGGGCAACGACACGCTCCACGGAAACCGAGGCGAAGACACGCTCCTCGGCAACCTCGGGCGAGACCAACTCGACGGCGGCAGCGAGAACGACGTCCTCAAGGGTGGTGCATGGATCGACACGATCGACAGTGGCGCCGGCGACGACGACCGTTGCGGCATCGTCTCGGGAGAGACCCGCATCAGTTGCGAACGTGGTGTGTTCGGTCTGTAGAAACGTTAGATGAGGCCGTGTCACAACCAGGACATGTGAAGCCATGTTCCGGTTCATCCGGCAGCGGGGAACCAGCGGGGTTGTGCGAACGTACAACCATCATGAGACGAAATCGATTCCTAGTTGTGAACATCGCCTTGCTGCTTCTCGTGGCTCTAGCTGCGGTCGCGTGTAGCTCGTCGAACGGCGACGACGTGGTGGCAGGCGACGCAACCACCGCTATCGAAGCGTCGACGACCGTTCGCGCTGACCTCAACGCCGACGCTCCGATTCCAACGCTCGCCGGCGGCTTCAACAACGTGGGCTTTGACATCCTCCGGAGCCAGCCGCTGGAGGACAACGCTGTGCTCAGTCCCGTGAGTATCGGCCACGCCGTGCTCATGGCCCGGGCCGCCGCCGATGATGCGACCGGTGCCGCGATCGACACGGCTCTGAACCTGCCCGCCGGCATCGCTGCGCACGATGCGTGGAATGCAATCGACCAGATGATCGCCGAGGCCAACGGCGCTTTGACCGACATCAACCAAGAACCGTCGCCCATCATCACCATCGCCGACCGAATCTGGCCCGCAGATGGTGTCACCCCCGATCAGGACTGGGTTGATCTTCTGGCGACACACCATGGCTCCGACGTGGCAACCATCGACGTGACAAAGCCCGAGGAGAGCCGCGCCGAGATCAACCGGTGGGTCAGCGAAGCAACCCAAGAACTCATTCCCGAGCTCCTGCCAGCAGGATTCATCAACGGCAACACAACCCTCGTGCTGACCGATGCGATCTATTTCAAAGCGCAGTGGCAGACGATCTTCGGCAAGTACGGCGAGGTCGAGGCCGACTTCCATAACCTCGACGGCAGCACCGAACCGACGACGTTCATGCGCGACCTAGAGAACAGAGGCGCCCGCGGCATCGGCGACGGCTGGGCCGCAGCGAACCTGCCGTATCTCGGCGACGAGTTCTCGATGCTCATCGTCGTACCTGACGAGGGCCGCTTCACCGAGATTCGAGATGGCCTCAGCGACACGCTCGTGTCCGAAATCCTGACCTCGATCGAGCCGGGACCATACGAACTCCTTCTCCCGAAGTGGGATGACACCGCCAGTATCGATCTACTGACATGGCTCACGGAGATCGGAGCCGCACCCGGCAACTATCCGGCGATCACGCCGGGGACGTTCCTCAGCGGAGGTGTACACGCAGCCGACATTGCCGTCGACGAGATGGGTACTGTCGCGGCGGCTGCGACCGCTCTCGGGTTCGACGAATCTGGACCGCCCGAGCCCGAGTTCACCATGGCTGCGGACAAGCCCTTCTTCTACATGATCCGCCACAACGAGACGGAGCTGATCCTGTTCGCAGGGCAGGTCACCAATCCCAACTAAACGGCGGTAACTCGCAGCCCGCTACGCGGCGGTAACTCGCAGCCCGCTACGCGGCGGTAACTCGCAGCCCGCTACGCGGCGGTAACTCGCAGCCCGCTACGCGGCCTGTTGCAAGTCCTTGCGAGACGAGGCGGCGACTTCGGTGAACTGCCAACCGTCGTCGGTTTCGCCCACGACATGGCAGTTCTTGCCCACTACCCACAACGCACGCCGAATCGGTGTCGGGTTGTAACGGTAGAAATGTGGGAACGCCTCGCGCACGGCTTTGGTGGCTAGGCGAGCGTGATGGTGCGGGATCTTCGCATCGACGTGATGGGCGACGTGGGTGGTGCCGATGCGGTGGTGCAAGAAGTCGGCAATGGGGCCATAGGGGCGGTCGACGGAGCAGAACGCACCTCGCACGAACGACCAGTCGTCCTCGCCGTAGTGGGGAATGTCAGTGTCCGTGTGCTGCAACCACGTGTAGGTGACGAGCCAACCGTTCACGACCAAATACGGGCCTACATACACGGCGAGCATCTGCATGGCGCTGCCGGCAACCGCCCACCAGATCAGGACGGCCAACATCACGAGCACCCCAACCGACGACCATCGCACCTTGCGCTTCCACCGATCAGGAAACAGCGCTTGACTGAACGGACGAGTAGGCCAGAAGTGATTCGTCACTCCACGCTCGGCTCCACCGGTGACCCCGAAGAAAAGATACAGAGGCCATCCGAGGCCGAGCCGAGCCGCGATCGTGAACACCCCGTGCGTGTTCGGGCCGAGCTTGCGGCGAGCAGCGAGCGTACGCGCTCCTTGAGCCGTCGTGTTGCGCTTGGGGACGTGGGTCTCGCCCTCGATCACATGGTTGGTCTTGCCGTGGTGAATCGCATGACTGCGCTGCCACGAGAAGTACGGCACCAGCAGCGACGAGTGCAACGCGTAGCCGAGCACGTCTTGGACCCTCGTGCCCGGTGCAAATGCCCGGTGCCCGCATTCGTGGGCGATCACCCAGACACCGGTCGCGATCGTCCCGTTGACATAGGCGTACAGCAGCCAGGCCGGGGTCCAGGCCCACGTGAGCGGGATGAACTGCCACGCGAGAAGGCCCGTCGCCAGCGTGAGCGCGACCGAGAATATTGCGTAGGGAATCGACGCCGATAGCTTCCGCTCAAAACACTCGGCCGGGATTGCGGCCTTTACCTCGGCCATCGTCGGGATGCGATGAGGGGCCGACTCGATGTTTTGCACTAAGAGAGGATGGCAGGATTCTTCGCGTTCGAGCGGTTACCCGAGGGTAGAACCCGCGATTGTTTTGAAACCCTTAACGGGTTGTCGGTTTGAACGCGGGACGTGTGGACTCGAACGCCTCGATCGAGTCCTGGTTCTGCATGGTGAGGCCGATGTCGTCGAGTCCGTTCAGGAACCGATGCTGCACCGAGTCGCTCAACTCGAACTCGACTTCTATGTCGAGAGCCGGGGCTTCGAGGGTGCGGCGTTTCACATCGATGGTGAGCTCGAGGGTGGGGTCGGCCTGGACGGCCGCCATGAGTTGGTCGCTCACCTCGGGTGTCACCTGCACGGCGACGAGCCCGTTCTTGGTGCAGTTGTTGCGGAAGATCGGTCCGAAGCGAGAGGACACGACGGCGCCGAAGCCGTGCTGCTGGATCGCCCAAACGGCGTGTTCGCGGCTCGAACCGGTGCCGAAGTTGGGGCCACCGAGAAGGATCTTGGCGCCGAGATACTCGTCCTGGTTCATGACGAAGTTCGGGTCGTCGCGCCACTCGGCGAACAAGCCCTTGTCGAAGCCGGTGCGCTCGACTCGCTTGAGCCAATCGGAGGGAATGATTTGGTCGGTGTCGACGTCCGAGCGGTCAAGCGGGACGACGGTTCCTTGCACGATGTGTACGGGTTCCATGGATCGCCTTCTTTCAGTGTTTCTTGTGGGGATCCGAGCGGAAGTCTCGGCGAGTGATCGCCGCTCGGATCGCACGATGAGTATTTGGGGTCACGTCAGTCGAGGTCGGCTGGCGTGGCGAATGTTCCGGCAATCGCCGTGGCTGCCGCGACGGCGGGGGAGACGAGGTGCGTTCGCCCACCTCGGCCCTGTCGTCCTTCGAAGTTACGGTTAGACGTGGAAGCCGAGCGTTCGCCTTCTTTGAGCTTGTCGGGGTTCATGGCCAGGCACATCGAGCAGCCCGGCTCACGCCAGTCGAAACCAGCATCGGTGAAGATCGTATGCAGGCCTTCGGCCTCGGCTTGTTCTTTGACCAAACCCGAGCCCGGAACTACGAGGGTGCGCATGCCGTTTGCGACCGTGCGGCCCTGCGCCACTGCGGCGGCGGCACGAAGATCTTCGATACGGCTGTTGGTGCAGCTACCGATGAAGACGGTATCGACGGGAACTTCTCGCATCGGTGTGCCGGCGGTGAGGCCCATGTAGTCGAGCGCACGAGCGGCCGCGTCGCGAGCCAGCCCAGCTTCGTACTGGTCGGGGGAGGGGACGCTGTCGCTGAGGCGGATGACCTGGCCGGGGTTGGTTCCCCAGGTGACGTGCGGGGTGATGTCCCCGCCATGCAGTAGCACTTCGCGATCGAAGGTGGCAGCGTCGTCGGTGAGCAGGCTGCGCCATTCGTCGAGTGCCTTCTCCCAATCAGCACCCTTGGGCGCGCTGGGTCGACCTTCGAGGTAGGCAAAGGTGATGTCGTCCGGGGCGATCATGCCCGCCTTGGCGCCGAACTCGATCGACATGTTGCACACGGTCATGCGACCTTCCATCGAGAGCGCCTCGATGACCGGCCCACGGAACTCGGCGATCGCGCCGATGCCGCCACCGGTGTCGCATTCGCCCAGGATCGCGAGCACGACGTCCTTGGCTGTGGAGCCTGTAGGGAGCTCGCCATCGACGGTGATGGACATGGTCTCTTGAGCTGGCTGAAGCAAGGTCTGCGTGGCGAGTACGTGCTCCACCTCGCTGGTGCCGATGCCGAAGGCCAACGCACCGAAAGCGCCGTGAGTGCTGGTGTGGCTGTCGCCGCACACGATCGTCATACCTGGCTGGGTGAGACCCTGCTCTGGGCCGATGACGTGCACGATGCCCTGGTTCGGGTCACCCATCGGGAAGTGTCTGATGCCGAACTCTTCGGTATTCGCCCTAAGTGTGTCCACCTGTTTGGCGGAAACCTCGTCGGCGATGGGCTTGTCGATGTCCTCGGTGGGGACGTTGTGGTCCTCGGTGCTGATCGTGAGGTCGGGTCGGCGAACCGTGCGGCCACTCTCACGGATTCCGTCGAAGGCCTGCGGCGACGTGACCTCGTGCACGAGGTGCATGTCGACGTACAAGAGGTCCGGCTGGCCCTCTTCACGGGTCACGATGTGGTCGTCCCACACCTTTTGGCTGAGTGTTTTTGCTTCGCTGCTCACCCGAGTGAGGTTATCTGGCGGTGCGCAGGGTGGTTCACTCGCTGGATGGCGAAACAGGCGATGTGTGGTCGATCTGTCCTTCTGTTGTTGATCGGCACCGCTGTTGTCCTCGGCGGCTGTGGATCGTCGTCGGCAACTGATGACATCGTGTCGGCTACCACGGTTGTCGAAACGACGACAACGACGCTGGCGGAATTGACGACGACGAGAAGCGAGAAGATCTATAGCTCTGGCGGGCTCGAATGCCACACGGAGCTCCAGGAGAGCGCGACCGCCGGCGAATACGATCCGGGTATTCCTCCAACGCCGATCGGTGACAACACCCCTGAAGCGGTGGGCGACTACATCATGTCAGCGGCGAACAACCAGTGGTTGCTACGCGAAGACTGGCAGACTCTCACATTCAATTCGAGCTCTGGCGTCGCTGATGTGACCTTGACCTATATCGACGAACACGGGCACCCGTACCTGAAGCTCTATGTGTCGCAGCGCGACGGCATCTGGCACGACTCTGGGTACTCGAGTTGTACGACTGCGAGCGACCAATGATGGCGAAAACAATCGCCGTCGATGCGTAGGAATAGCTGAGCCAGATTTGTCGACAATTCTGCGAAAGAGTTGTTCTCGAACGTTTGTTCGTGCTAGTTTGGCGCTACCGCTCCTCTCACGAAGAGTTGGCTCTCGATTTCTTCTGAAATCCAATGGTCTGTGTTGTTTCGTGGAAGGAGGGGAACCCGATGCCGGTGACGACACACGATGAGTATGTGCATGACCTGCTGGGTCGTCTCCACTCGGACATCGCTGACGCTGGCGAACTGTCGTTGGTGGGTTTGGATACGGAGCAGTTGAACCGGTGGTTGTTGGCGATGGTGCGGTTGGTGTCCCAGGCGCAGGGTTTGCAGGCTGCCGCTATCCAAGAGGCTGAGGCGGCCGGGCTGTCGGTTGCGTTTGGGTCTCGGGTGCTGACCACCCATCTCGCGAAAGCCACAGGGGTCCCGGCGAAGGTGTTGGGCGCTGACCGTACGTTGGCCCTGTGGCTACGCGACTTCCCGTTGTTCCAACAGGGGTTGGTTGATGGGGTGTTCTGTCGTTCTCATGTGCTCGAGCTCAAAGACATCGACAACCCCATGATCCACGGCTTTCTGCAACGCGATCAGCAAATGTTGGTCGAGGCTGCCGGCACGTTTGATTGGGTCGAATGGAAACAGATCGTCGCCTATTGGCTCAACGCAGCAAACCCCGACGGCACCCTCACCGACCCGACCGACCCCAAATATGGGAGGACCGTACGAACCCG
>CAXMRH010000300.1:0-8005 GCA_964196045.1 uncultured Chthoniobacterales bacterium
ATCGACTACCTCGAAACTGATCGTGACTACGTCAAAATCGAGGAGCTGGTCATCGTCAAAACGGCATTGCTGACCGAATGCAACAATTGAGTGGGCCACAACGTAGAGCTCGGTCGAGCTCTCGGACTGACCGTCGCACAGATCGATCTGCTGACCGGCGACGACTGGCGAGACAGCGAACTGTTCTCCGAAAAAGAGAAGGCAGCGATTTGGTGGGCGGACGAGGTCACCAACCTGCGCGCCAAACAGAATAAGCCGGCGTGGCTAGCAATGGAGAAGCACTTCACGACTCGACAGATTGTCGAACTGACCTTCATCTGCGGCATGTGGAACCTGTCCGGTCGCGTTGCCGAGGCCCTGCACTTAGTGGTCGAGCCACCGGGGAAACGAATCGAGTTTCAGATCGACGATGACTCGATCGAACCAGCGGACACCCTCTAACATAAGGTTCGAGTTCGAGGGGGAATCGTGCATTTTGGGTTGTTTGGTGGCGCGAAACGGGGGACGGACGACAGCGCCGGTGACAGCCAGTCCTACACCGCCTACGTGGACTATGTCATTGCAGCCGAGAGGTTGGGCTTCCATTCAGCGTTCTCGGTCGAACACCACTTCACCGGCTTTGGTCAGGTCAGCGCCGTGCTCAGCATGCTGGCGTACATCGCAGGCCGAACGTCACGGATTCGCCTTGGCACGGCCGTTCTGGTCCTGCCCTGGCATGACCCGGTCTTGTTGGCAGAACAGGCCTCCACCGTCGATCTGCTCTCTGGTGGACGACTGGATCTTGGGGTCGGGCGAGGATATCGCCCGAATGAATTCCACGGCTTCGACATCGATCCAGGCGAAGAAGCAAACGAACGTTATGAGGAGTGTCTGGAGGTCCTTCGGAAGAGCTGGACCACCGACGGCCGGTTCTCGCATCTAGGCAAACACTTCTCCTACAACGACGTGATCGTCGAGCCGACGCCCGCCCAGCGACCGCACCCTCCTATTTGGGTCGGGGCCGGATCCGAAGCATCGATCCGTAGCGCCGCCCGCAACGGCATGCAGCTGCTCGTCGACCAGTTCGGGACAATCGAAATGACCTGTCAGCGGGTGGATTGGTATCGCGACGAGATCGAAACCAACGGCGGAGTGTTCGACCCGACCCATGTTTGTGCGGCCCGCCATCTCACGCTCTTGCATGAAAAAGACCTCCACACGTTGGACGCCGAGTACGACTTCCGGCTGTCCGGGATCGTTCAGCTCCGGGAAGCGGCGAAAGTCCCAGGCGACGACCGAGAACTCACCGTGGCTGATCACGCGTTCTATGACACGGCTCGCGCAAACACCGAAGACGCTGTCATCGGCGGCACGGCCCAGGACTGCATCGTGAAGTTGAAGACGCTCGAATCGGCCGGGGTGGGCCAAATACTTCTGATCGACCCCTCCGGGGGTATCCCCCGTCTCGAACATTTCGCCGAAACAGTGATGCCGTCGTTCGGTTGAGCCTTCTTGCCGCCGGGCAGAAGCACGACGCCAAGGAGAATTTGTGATGCAAGAGGGATTCATACAGACAGAACTCGGACGGGTTCACTATGTGCGGGCTGGGTCTGGCCACCCGCTGATCCTGCTGCACAGCAACGGGAACTCGGTTCATGAGTGGGAGGACGTCTGGGACGAACTGACATCCTCCTTCGACGTCATTGCGCTGGACCAACCTGGCCAGGGTGATTCCGATGGACTGTCCCGACACACGACGATCGACGAATACTGCGACTCCTTCATCGAAATCATGGATGCACTCGACGTGGAACGGGCGGCAGTGGCGGGGACGTCAATCGGTGGCCTGTTTGTTGTTTCGCTCGGTGCTCGGTATGCGGATCGTTTCTCTCACATCGTGGCGATCGAGACGATGTTCCGGACCGAAGCGGAATGGGCAACCCACTGGGCGACGGTCGACGCATTGTTCGCGATCCCGACACAGGAACGTGCAGCCGTGGAGGCACGTTTCAACGAGGTGAGCGACGAGTTCCTCGCTCGCTGGAACATCGACAGAAACAAAGCCGGATCCAAATCGATGATGTCCACGATGTGGGCCATACGAGAGTACGACCTCGGTCGTTGGGCAAAGCAGGTGACGGGTCCCACACTGCTGCTGTATGGGGCCAAGGGACCAACGATCGCCACCCGTAAGTCGTTCGAAGCTTCGGTACCGAACTGCGAGGTCGTGGTGCTGGGGAACTCTGGGCACTTCCCGATGAACGATGAACCGGTTCCGTTCATCGAAGCGATCAAACGATTCTGCGGCAGCTGAGGCGCTTCCATGCGGGCCGCAGTGGTGCACGAACCCCACCGAATCACCATCGATGACATACCCGAGCCCGAGCCTGGTCCGAACGAGGTAGTCGTCGCGGTGAAGGCCAACGGCATCTGTGGAAGCGACCTCCACCTGCTGGATGGAGAGTGGTCATTCGTGCAGTACCCGGTGATACCGGGTCACGAATTCAGCGGCGAAGTGGTGGAGGTGGGGCCTGGTGTTGAGTCAAACTTGGTCGGCCGCCGTGTTGCGGTCGATCCTGTCGTTGGATGCGGCACCTGCGACCACTGCAAGTCAGGACGTATCAACCTGTGCCGATCCTTGAACGCCTATGGCGCAACCCGGCCCGGAGGTTCCGCCGAGCAATGTGTTGTCGGTGTTCGGAACCTGGTGCCTCTACCTGACTCGCTGCCGTTCGAGGCTGCCGCCGTAGCCCAACCTCTTGCATGTGCTCTTCACGCACTCACGCGAGTCCCTCACTCACCAGCGCCGAATGTGCTGGTTGTCGGTGGCGGAGCCGCCGGACTCTTGCTCGCTCAGGCGGTGCGGGCGTCTGGGGCATCGTTTGTGGCCGTGTGCGAGCCCATCGCGGCACGAAGGGACGTAGCGGCTCGACTGGATATCGATGCGATCTTCCAAAGCGTCGATGAGGCGCTCGCCGCCCACCCGGAGAAGTTTTCTCTGGTGATCGACGCGACGGGAAAAGCGTCTGTCTTGTCGTCAAGTTTGGATGCCGCGGATACCGGCGGAACCCTGCTGCTTTTTAGTATGTGCGCACAGGGTGAGATGGCTTCGATCGAGCCGGTGAAACTTTATGAACGAGAACTGACGATTGTCGGCTCGCGAGGGATGGCCTCCACGCACGGTCCAGCCCTGGAACTGTTGTCGAGCGGTCAGGTCAAATGGGAGCCGTTGGTAACGGAGCACCACGGGCTCGATGATCTTCCGAACGCCCTTGCCAGGTTGCGCAGGCACGAGGGCATCAAGGCACTGACAGTATGTGAATCACTCACCTTTTCTAAGAGAGGCCGTTGATGACGATGCGCGCCATGATCCTGGAAGCCATCGGAGCGCCATTGGTACTGCGCGAGATGGCCGAACCGAAACCCGGACCTCACGAGGTCACCATCTCTGTGGAGGCTTGTGGTGTCTGTGGGACCGATCTGAAGTTGCAGAAGGGAGTGTTCACGCAAATGCCCGTGCCCTTCATCTTGGGCCACGAGATCGCTGGCCGGGTCACCGCCTCCGGGGGGTCGGACGGCGACCACTTGATCGGTCGGTTGGTCGCGGTCCCTTTGGCGTGGACCTGCGGAGAATGCGACGCGTGTCGCCGGGGAGCGGACCCATTCTGTTCGTCCCTAGTCGGCCGCCCAGGATTCACCAGCGACGGTGGATTGCGAGATGTCATGTGTGCGCCTGCGCGCATGGTCGTTCCACTCGACGAAGGCCTGGATCCACTCAAGGCAGCACTGCTAGCAGACTGCATTTCGACCGTCCACCACGCCATTGGCAGAGCACAGATCGAACCCGGTGAACGTGTCCTCATCGTTGGGGCAGGTGGACTGGGTATTCATGCACTGCAGCTTTTGGTCAGGATCGGTGCCGAAGTCAGTGTGAGTGAGCCAGATCCGGGGAAACGGCAACTCGCCCTTGAACACGGTGCCATCGCCGCTTTCGAGCCAGCAGAACTGACGGCCCGGCCACCCGTCAACGGGAGCTTCGCCGATGGTTACTCTGCCGCGTTCGACTTCGTTGGAAACGAATCCTCCACCGCATGTGCGTTGGGCCAGTTGGTTCCAGGCGGACGTTTGGTCCTGGTTGGATACACCCCGGGGGCCGAGGTTTCGTCCGTGGCATTCGACATGGTCGCCAATGAACGGCAAATTCTCGGCAGCCGCGCCTCAACCCGTGCTGACCTGGTCGCCACATCAGAACTGCTGGCCACAGGTGCCGTCGAAGCGATCGTCACGCGAACCTACGAACTCGGCGACGTAAATACCGCGTTCGCGGATCTGGCCGGAGGTCAGCTAGCCGGCCGCGGCGTCATCGATCTGAGAATTGGTCGCTCTACTGCGCGATGAGGTCCTGCAGTGCGGTCAGCCGCGTCCGCGGCCACCGGTCCGCTTGCTTCCGCCGGCGCTTCGTCCGCCACCCGAATTCTTGCGCCGCGTCTTGCCACCTCGACGACCACTAGCTCCGCCCGCGCCGCCATGCTCGAGGTCGGCGTGCACTTCTGCACCTTCCTCATCGAGCTCCGTCTCGCTGACGAATGGCTTCATCGTTGGCACGACGCCTCCGGTGACGTCGTCCCAGATCTTCTGCTGATCTTCGAGCTTGGTGACTTTCGGCCCGAATCGCAGAACGTCAATGACGCGCATCGCACCGTCGGCTTCCACGAGGATCGAGGGTCCTTTGGCACCGTGGCGATCCAACAGCCAGTACATACCCATGATGTTCAAACTTCCTGTGGTCAGCGCGGTCACTCTAGACGCTCTGTCACTGGCGTTTGCCCGATCGGTCGCGAGGCGGCTCAGCTCGCTATTCTCTGACGCGTGGCTGGAGCACTTCTTGGAACGTCCGTACTACGAGTCGAGGATCCGCATCTTCTGCGGGGCGACACGACCTTCGTCGGGAACCTCGACCTTGGCGACTCGCTGGCCGTGCAGTTCGTCACGTCCACCGAAGCCCATGCCCTGATCACGAGCATCGACATCAGCGAAGCCCTGTCCATGCCGGGCGTGGTCGACATAGTCACGGGAGCAGACGCTGATCTGGGTCTGATGCCTCCGGTGATGCCGATTTATCCGGACGGCGCCGAACGCCAAGTCCTTCCATCCGATCGCGTGCTGTTCGTCGGACAGGCAATCGCAGCAGTCGTGGCAGAGACCGAGGCCCAGGCCTTCGACGCGATCGAACAGATCTTCGTCGACTATGAGCCGCTGCCACCGGTGGTCAACGTCGAGGAATCCGCAACGGACCAGACGCTGCTGCACCCTGACGTCGGTACCAACGTGATGCTCACCGAGAGCGGCGGGAGCGACGGCGAACCAGACTTCTCGGATTGTGAGGTCGTCGTCGAGGCCGAGTTCCTCAATCAGCGGCTAGCCCCGAGTTCGATCGAAACACGCACCTCAGCGGCGATGTGGACCGACGACGGGCGCCTCGTGCAGTACGCCTCGTGCCAAGGTGTCCATCCTCTCCAGGCCGGGCTCGCTGCGAAGTACGATCTCGAGCTGAGCGACGTTCGAGTGATCACCGCCGACGTCGGCGGGAGTTTCGGAGCAAAGGCTCGGCTCTACCCCGAGGACATGGTCCTGCCGTTGCTCGCCAAACGCACGGGCCGCGCCGTCCGGTGGACGCCGACGCGTTCGGCCGACATGGTCGGCATGGGCCATTCGCGCGCGCAGCGCCAGCGGGTCAAGATCGGCGGTGACAGCGACGGCACCCTGAAGGTGATCGCCATCGACCTGCTGGCCGATTGTGGTGCCTACCCCGAGGTGGCAGGGCCAATGGCACGGAACACGGCTCGGGTGCAGCCAGGGCCGTTTCGCATCGCAAAGGTCCACTGGACAATTCAGGCCGTCGTCACCAACACGACCCCACTCGTTGCCTATCGCGGGGCCGGAAGGCCCGAAGGAGGAGCCCTCACCGATCGGGCTGTCGATCGATTCGCAGCCGAGATCGGCATGGATCCGCTCGAGATCCGGCGGAAGAACCTCCTGCGTGCCGACGAACTCCCCACGACTAATCCGACTGGGGTCTACTACGACACTGGCGATTATCCCGAGGCGCTCGAATTGCTCGCAGCCGAACTCGGGTACGACGAACTCAAGCGTGAGCAGGCCGAGCGGCGTACATCGGGGGCCGACAAACAACTTGGCGTCGGCTTGTCGACCTTCATCGACCGGACAGCGGGAGTCCCTGGCACCGAGTTCGGGTCGGTCGAGCTCGAGCCTGATGGAACGCTACGCGTGCTCACGGGGTCGTCTCCCTACGGCCAGGGCCATTACACGACGTGGGCGATGCTCGTCGCCGATCGCACCGGGGTGCCGCTCGATCGGATCGAGGTGTTCCACGGAGACACCGACATCGTTCCGCGTGGCCGAATCACCGGTGGATCGCGATCGGTGCAGAAGGCCGGCGGCGCCGTTGCCCTCGCCGCCGAAGGTCTCGTGACGGCTGCACGCCAAACCGCAGCCGACCTACTCGAAGCACTCGTGGAAGATGTTGTGCTCGACGTCGAGTCCGGCCGCTTCCATGTGGTCGGCTCTCCCGGCGCTGCGTCGGTCGGCTGGTCGGAAGTTGCCGTAGCCGTCCACGACCCCGGACACTCCCCCGCCGGTTCCGATGGCGAGCGTGCCGGCCTTTCGTGTGTGAGCGACTACGAAGTCGAAGGATCGACTGCACCGTACGGCGCGTACGGAGCAGTGGTCGAAGTTGATACGGCGACAGGCCGAGTCGAGCTGCTGCGCATGGTCACGGTCGACGATGCCGGCACGATCGTCAATCCGTTGCTCGCACTCGGCCAGGTGCACGGCGGACTTGCCCAGGCGATCGGTCAGGCACTCTTCGAAGAGTTCGTCTACGACAGCGAGGCCAACCCGCTCACGACGAACTTCCTCGACTACGGAATCCCGTCAACTGCAGAACTCCCCTCGTTCGAGTGCCACCTCACCGAGCACCCAACGGATCAGAACATTCTCGGTGCAAAGGGAATCGCAGAATCGGGGACGATCGGCGGCGTTCCGGCAGTGCAGAACGCGGTCGTTGATGCCCTCGGGCATCTCGGTGTCGTCCATCTTGATCTTCCGGTCACCCCAGCGCGTGTCTGGCGTGCGATTACTGACGCCACCTAGCAGGCGTACACCGACAAGGGTTCACCGATCCATGAGCCAGCTGCCCCCGAACCACAGGGCGAGACCCGCGGTGGAGAACAGGACGGCGGGAACCCATGCGCCGAACAGCGCAATGATCACTCCGAGACCGCCGATCGGGCCCGCGAGGAACGTGCTGAATGTTCCCGCCACCGTCGGAATCGTCGCTCCGCCGTCAGTCCACGATGGTTCTTTCATCCGTGCGACCCTACCGACCCCAAGCGCCCATACTCGTGCCCGAGTTCATTTCTCGGTCCTAGTATCGGCGCATGTTCCTTCTCACCCCAGAGCTGATCTCGACACTGAAATCGATGGACACCCCCACCGTGTGCAACGCACTCGAGCTCGTGTCTCCGGAGCGACGCGGCTACGGGTTCACCACCAGACCGCTCGTGTGTACACGACCGAGTCTCGAGCCGGTCGTGGGTTTCGCTCGGACAGCGACTATTCGCGCCACAGTTCCGACCACATCGGCCTCCGCCGCGTACGCCCGCGACAGCTACTACGAGTACATCGATAGCGGGCCAAAACCCAGCATCGTCGTGATCCAGGACCTCGATGAGGAACCCGGCTACGGATCGTTCTGGGGCGAGGTCAATAGCAATGTGCACAAAGGGCTCGGTTGTGGTGCCGTCATCACCAACGGAAGTGTGCGCGACCTCCCCGACATTGCCGATGGGTTTCAGATGATGGCCGGCCGTGTGGGGCCGTCGCACGCGTTCGTCCACGTTGTCGACTTCTCTCGGCCCGTCACCGTGGCCAGCATGCAAGTTGCCGATGGCGATCTGATTCATGCCGATCAACACGGCGCCGTGGTAATTCCGGCAGCTGACGC
>CAXMRH010000301.1:0-3168 GCA_964196045.1 uncultured Chthoniobacterales bacterium
CAACTGGGTTTCCGTGCCGAGCTCTGAGCCCAGCTATCTCCGCTGGACGCCAGCTCATGAGTTCGACGATTCGTTCGAACGGCAGGTCGAGTTCGGTGATTGCCAGAGCAAGCGCACTCTCCAGCCCGAGCATGCCTGGAGGAGCCTGGTCGAAGGGGAATTCTTTGGTGTGCGGCTCGTGGGGGGCGTGATCGGTGGCGATGCACTCGATGGTTCCATCACGAAGGCCTTCGCGAATGGCTTCGACGTCCTCGTCGGTGCGAAGTGGAGGATGAACTTTGAACACCGGGTCATAAGACGCACAGGCAGAATCGGTGAGAGTGAAGTGGTGGGTGGTTGCCGCGGCCGTGACGCGCACCCCGTCTGCTTTGGCCTGTCGGACGAGTTGTACCCCTTCGGCAGTAGACACGTGCTGGAAGTGGATATGCGCACCGGTCCGGTGGGCAAGCGCGATGTCGCGAGACATCATCAACGTCTCAGTCTCGGTCGACTGTCCCCCGATACCGAGACGCGTCGACCACGCACCTTCGTGCATGTGCCCACCGCTGCTGAGCGATTCGACCTCACAGTGCTGAGCCAAGACGATCGGCTCACCGCCGGTTACTGATTCCAGCCCGGTCGCGTACTCCATAATCGACCGCATGAGTGCCGGATCCTGCACGCCGCGGCCGTCGTCGGTGAAGATCCTGACTCCCATGGCCGCCAGCTCGCCCATAGGTGTGAGCAGCTCGCCGCTCCTGCCCACCGTCATCGCAGCAGAAGGCACGATCTCACACGGCACATTCTCCGCAATTGCGAGCACATCTCGCACGATCGACGGAGAGTCGATGGTCGGCGTCGTGTTTGGCATCGCCACGATGGCGGTGAATCCCCCGAGCGCGGCGCCCCTGGCGCCCGTCTCGATTGTCTCCGCCTCCTCCGTGCCGGGTTCCCGAAGGTGCGCGTGCAGGTCTACGAGACCAGACATCGTGATACATCCACTGGCATCGATGCGGGTGGCATTCGGCGGGGTGGGAATATCCGAGCCAACAGCGCTGATCGTCGAGCCGGTGACGAGGACGTCAGCCTCGTGCACCCCAGTCGTGTCGACGATGGATCCTCCATGGATGAACAGACTCATGTGCCCACCTTCTCGCCCGCTGCCGAACCGATCACAAGGTAGAGCACGGCCATTCGTACGATCACGCCGTTCGTGACCTGGTTCAGAACTCGTACTCGGGGATCGTCGATGACCTCAGGCGAGATCTCGATACCGCGATTCATCGGGCCGGGGTGCATGATGAGCGAGCTTGCAGGCAACTGCCGCGCACGGTCGGGGGTGAGCCCGAAGGCTCGGTGGTACTCACCAAGCGACGGCACGAGCGCCTGGTCCATCCGCTCATGTTGCATACGCAGCAGATACAACACATCGGTCTCTGCGAGTACGGCGTCCAAGTCGTTCGAGACCCGTGCGCCGAGAGCTTCGACTTGAGTGGGAAGCAAGGTCGGCGGCGCGACAAGTGTCACCTCCGCACCGAGCAGGGTGAATGCCTCGATGTTGCTACGGGCCACACGCGAGTGCGAGATGTCCCCCACGATTGCGACCCGCAGTCCTTCGAATGATCTACCTTCCTCGCGAATCGTGTACACGTCCAGAAGTGCCTGGGTTGGATGGGCGTGCCATCCATCGCCCGCGTTGATAACCGACGCCGAAGCCCATCGCGAGATTTGCTGAGGTACCCCGGACGACCCATGACGGACGATGATCGCATCCACGCCCATCGCCTCGATCGTCTCGACGGTGTCTCGGAGCGATTCCCCCTTGCTGACCGAAGAGGACGAGGCACTGAAGTTCATGATGTCGGCAGACAACCGCTTGGCTGCCGTCTCGAAGGAGGTCCGTGTGCGCGTCGAGTCCTCGAAGAACATCGAGGCGATCGTCTTGCCCCGCAGCGCAGGGACTTTGGGGATCGGCCGACGACACACTTCGGCGAAACTGTCGGCGGCGAGCATGATCTCTTCGATCCCCTGCGTACCGAGCTGATCTATCGTCAGAAGGTCCTTCATGCGTCACCCGTTCGGGTGCCTTCGTCTAGCGGCTCAAGCACTCCAAGTTCGACGCCGTCCGAAGAGACCCGGACATTCTCGTCCCGGGACGTCGGGAGGTTCTTGCCGATGTAGTCGGGTCGAATGGGCAGTTCCCGATGGCCGCGATCGACCATCACGGCGAGCTGAATCGTCTTAGGGCGGCCGAAGTCCGTCACCGCGTCGAGAGCCGCACGGACGGTTCGTCCCGTGAACAACACGTCATCGCAGAGCACGACGTTCTTGTCGGTCACCGTGAACGGGATTCGGGTGACCTCGGGAAGAATTGATGTCGTGGAGATGTCGTCTCTGTGGAAGCTGGCGTCGACAGAACCGACTTCCACGTCGACTCCGTCAATGTCGCGCAACGCAGAACCGAGCGCTTCGGCCACCGGGACGCCTCCCCGCTCTAAGCCGATCAATACGACGTCCTCGAGACCGCTGTTCCTCTCGAGGATCTCGTGCGCCATACGTTTGATGGCCCGAGCAACGTCGGTGGAGTCGAGAACACTCGTGCGGGGAACGAACCTCGTCATGTCACCTCGACCGAACGCCACTGCACGTGGGCGTCGAAGCTCCGAGTCTGCCACTAATCCTCCTGGTCCGTACGGGCCTCACGGGACTCGTTTCACGAACAAATTTCACGGTAGTGGTTTGGCTGATCACTTGCTCACGCGGATCGGGTAATTTTGCTGTCATGCGAAACTTTGCCCAGGTCGACGTATTCACTGCAGAGCCCTATCTGGGGAACCCTCTGGCCGTGGTCCTCGATGCGGAAGGTATGTCCGACTCCGAGATGGCGCAGTTCGCGAACTGGACGAACCTCAGCGAGACAGCATTCCTGCTTCCACCAACAGACCCGACCGCCGACTACCGCGTCCGGATCGTCACGACGACGACGGAGTACCCGTTCGCGGGCCACCCCACCATTGGGTCGTGCCACGCATGGCTCGAATCTGGCGGCGTTCCCAAATCGGACTACGTCATACAGGAGTGTGGGGCCGGACTCGTTCCACTGCGCCGGTCGAACGGTCGATTGGCCTTCGCCGCACCGCCTCTGATTCGCTCAGGCCCCGTGTCCGAGGTCGAACTCGACGTAGACGG
>CAXMRH010000302.1:0-6896 GCA_964196045.1 uncultured Chthoniobacterales bacterium
ATGGAAGGCAAGCGCGACGCTGTCGATGCTGCGTTGAACGAGATCATCGCGGATGGCACGTTGGCTGAGATCCAGAAGACCTGGTTCAACAGCTGTATCCCGGTTCCTGACAACAACGACCAGGCCGGTCCCTACACAACCGACCCGGCCGGCTGCTAAGCCGACGGTTTGTTCTGCGGTGTCAGTGGATGCTCTCTGCATTTCACTGACACCGCGGTGACCTGTTGAGCAATCCCTTGGAGACAACCCGTTGAGCGACTTCGATTTCGACATCATCTGGCGGACGTGGCCGATCCTGCGCGACGCGACCTGGGTCTCGATCGAGCTGTTTGTGCTGTCGCTGATTTTCGCGACCGCTATCGGTCTTGTGCTGGCCCTGATGCGCATGTCCAAGGTCGCACCCCTCCGGTGGTTTGCGGCGATCTACGTCTGGATCTTCCGTGGACTGCCAGCGCTAGTGATTCTTTTCTTCGCCTTCTTCTGGCTCGGCAACAACCTCGGCCTCACCCCGTTCCAGTCGGCGGTTCTCGGGTTGGCTGCTTCATCGGGCGCCTACAAGGCCGAGATCATTCGAGCCGGCCTCCTCGCTGTCGACCGCGGCCAGTACGAGGCTTCGGAGGCCCTCGGGTTCACGAAGGCTCACTACATGCGCCGCATCATCATTCCGCAGGGAATACGCGTGATGATCCCCAACTACGTCAGCAACTCGACGCTGTTGTTCAAATCAACTTCGCTCGCCACCGTGATCGGGCTCAACGAGCTCACAGGACGGGCTCGGCAACTGGCGAATTCGACTTTCAAACCGATCGAAATCCTCGCTGCTGCAGGTGTCATCTACCTGGTTGTCACCTCGTTGATGACACTCTCGCAGAACTTCATCGAGCGACGCTTCGCTCTGAAGACCTAGGTAGCCGTCATGGACGTTGGATTCATCATCGACATCATCCCGGAGATCCTCGACGGATTTTCGACCACGGTGAAGCTGTTCCTGTGGGCGATGTTGTTCTCGACGCCGCTCGGTCTTGTCTTGGCCCTCATGCGGATGTCGCCCATTGGGCCATTTCGTTGGGTCGCCGGGTTCTACAGCTGGCTGGTGCGTGGCATCCCGCTGATCCTCATCATGTTCTACGTGTTCTTTGCTCTTCCCGAGTTCGGGAAGTCGTTTCTCCTCTCGCCGTTCTGGTCTGCCGTCGCAGCGCTCTCGGTTTGGACGGCGAGTTATCAGGCCGAGGCGATTCGATCCGGGATCCTTGCCGTCGATCCTGGACAGTTCGAAGCGTCCGAGGCGCTGGGCATGACCAAGTTCCACTACATGCGTCGGATCGTGCTTCCCCAGAGTGTCCGAATCATCGTGCCTCCATTTACCGGCAATGCGATTAACACGCTCAAGCAGACATCGCTCGCGACCGTGATCACCGTGCCCGAGATGTCATTGCTCACGACCCGGATCATCAGCCGCGAGTTCAACGCACTCGAACCTTTGCTGGCCCTTGCGATCATCTACCTCGCACTCACAACCGTGCTCGTCTTCGCCCAACAGGGGCTCGAGCGTTCATTCCGACTGAAGGTATGACATGGCTCCTCTCGTCAAAGTAGAAGGTCTCACCAAGTCCTTCGGCGACAACCAGATCCTCCACGGCATCGACCTCGAGGTTGCAGCCGGAGAGGTGGTCTCGATCATCGGGCCTTCGGGCTCAGGCAAGACCACAATCCTGCGATGTCTGAACCTGCTCGAACGACCCGATGGCGGTCGGATTGAGATCGACGGACAAATGCTGTGCGAGGACGGTGCGAACGGCCGGATCAAGTTCGCTGGGAAGAGCGAGATCCGGAAGGTACGCGAAGAGGTCGGGATGGTCTTCCAGCGCTTCAACCTGTTCCCCCACATGACGGCACTCGAGAACGTGATCGAGGCGCCGATGGCCGTCAAAGGGGCTGACAAGGCGGTCGCGAAGTCGCGAGCCCTCGAATTGCTCGACTCCGTGGGCCTGTCACATCGGGCCGACCACTACCCGCTACAGATGTCGGGTGGTCAGCAACAACGTGTTGCCATCGCTCGGGCCCTTGCCATGGACCCGGCGGTCATGTTGTTCGACGAGGTGACGTCGGCCGTCGACCCCGAACTCGCGGGCGAAATTCTGCTCGTCATGAAGCAGCTCGCCGAGCAGGGCATGACGATGATCGTGGTTACACACGAGATGGGTTTCGCCGCCGATGTCTCCGATCGTGTCCTGTTCATCGACCACGGACTCGTGGTCGAGGAGGGGAAAGCGAGCCAAGTTCTCGGCGCTCCTCAACACGATCGGACGAAGGCCTTCCTCAAGGCCGTTCTCGAGCGAGCGCCCATGGCGGCCGAAGGTGAGCCGATCGATGAGAGCACTACCTCGTGGGAAGCTGAAAAAACGGTATCTGACGATGCTGCGCACATCGCAGAGCTCGAATCCGAAGTAGCGCGACTGCGCCATGAACTCAGTGTCAAAGAGCCCACGGACACTCCAACAGCGGGTGACCTCTGAGGTGGGACTGACCCTGGCGCAGAAGATCATCGCTCGTGCCGCCGGTCGCGACTCGGTCGAGCCCGATGAGGTGCTCTGGGTCGACGTCGACCTGGCCATGATGCACGATTCGAGTGGACCTCGGCGGATCTGGCCCGCGCTGAAGACGCTCGGTGTCGGCCTGTGGGACAAAGACAAAATCGTACTGGTCTGTGATCACTACGTACCCGCAAACGACCTCGCGTCAGCCGAGATCCTCGCCACGACTCGCGCGTTCGCCAAGGAGTTCGGTATCGAGCGATTCCACGAGGCTCAAGGCATCGCACATACGTTGATGGTCGAGAAGGGTTACGCCCAACCAGGGATGATGTACGTAGCATCGGACTCGCACACCTGCACCGCTGGTGTGATGGGTTGCCTCGCACTCGGGGTGGGGTCGACCGACATACTTGGCGTCGTGACGACCGGCCGAACGTGGCTGCGTGTCCCACACACCATTCGCGTGCAAGTCGATGGAGTCCTCCGGCCAGGCGTGACGGCCAAGGATCTCATCCTCACCATCATCGGCGACAAGGGTATGGACGGCGGCCTGTACCAGGTGCTCGAGTTCGTGGGAACGGCGATCGAGGCGATGAGCATCCAGGAACGAAGCGTCCTCACCAACATGTGTGCCGAAATCGGAGCGAAGACCGGAGTGGTTCCCGCCGACCAGGTCACGGTCGACCACCTCGCGGCACTCGGCATCGAGGCAGAGCCAGGGCCGCTCAGTGACCCCGATGCCCAGTACTCGGACGTGTGGGTCTACGACGCCGACACGATCGAGCCAGTGGTGGCTCGTCCGAACAGGCATGACGACGTCGAACCGATCTCATCGCTGGGCGAACCCGTGATTACTCGGGCTTACATCGGTTCGTGCACCGGAGCGAAGTACGAAGACCTGGCCATGGCGGCCGAAGTCCTTCGCGGCCGTAAAGTCGCCGACGGTGTGCTCCTCCAGGTCGCACCCGCATCTCGCGAGGCTCTTCGCCAGGCGATGGATGACGGCATCGCCCAAGTGCTGATGGACGCTGGTGCCCATCTCCTGTCGACTGGCTGTGGTGCATGTCCCGGGATTGGTACCGGCATCCTCGCCGCTGGTGAGATTGCGATAGCGACGACGAATCGGAACTTCCGTGGCCGTATGGGCAGCCCGGACTCAAGTCTCTATCTCGGCTCGCCCTACAGTGTCGCTGCGGCTGCAGTGGCTGGAAAGATCGTCGACGCTCGCGACCTGATGGCGACAACGGCATGACCAGTATCGAAGTGCAGAACAGTCCGGTCATCGAGGGCAAGGTCTGGGCGTTCGGCGACAATATCGACACCGACGTGATCGTGCCGGGCAAGTACCTGGTCCACGACCTGCCCGAGATCGCCAAACACGTGATGGACGGCATTCGTCCTGGTTTCGCAGCCGAGGTGTCCGCCGGTGACGTCGTCGTCGGTGGCTCCAACTTCGGGACGGGGTCGAGCCGCGAGATGGCACCGAGAGGGCTTCAAGCCGCGGGTATCAGTGCCGTCATTGCAAATTCGTTCGCGAGGATCTTCTTCCGGAACTGCATCAATGTCGGCCTTGCACCTGTCGAGTGTGCACAGTCGGCGCTGATCGAAGAGGGACAGACCGTGTCGATCGACCTGGCTGCGGGAACGGTGACGATTCTCGACACCGGGCAGGAACTCGATGCCGTGGCGCTGCCGGCAGAGATCAGTGAGATCCTCGGACTGGGCGGCATGGAGAACTATTTGGCGGCGCAGTTCGCGAAGGACAACTCATGACATCGCCAGCCGCCAGACTCAAGACGCTGCTCGACAGCGACGGGCCCGTGGTCGCGCCAGGTGCGTTCAACGCCCTCTTCGCCAAGCTCATCGAGAAGGCGGGCTTTCCAGCCGTGTACCTGAGCGGCGCTGGAGTGGCCAATTCATTGCTCGGTCAGCCGGACTTGGGGATTTTCACGCAGACCGAGATCGTCAATCTGGCCGATCATGTCTGCCAAGCAGTCGATGTCCCGGTGATCTGCGACGGCGATACCGGGTACGGCGGCGTGCACAACGTTGCACGCACGATCCGGTTGTACGAGCGTGCCGGAGTTGCGGCGATCCAGATCGAAGACCAAGCCTTTCCGAAGAAGTGTGGACACTTCGAGGGCAAGGTCGTGGTTTCGGCCGAGGACATGGTCCAACGGATCTATGCCGCTCAGGATGCTCGGAGCGATGACGACGGGATATTGATCATCGCCAGAACCGATGCTCGTGCACCGCTAGGACTCGATGAGGCGATCGATCGGGCCCACCGTTACGGGGAAGCCGGCGCAGATCTGATCTTCGTCGAAGCTCCGCAGACCGAGGATGAGCTCGAACGAGTCGGACGCGAGCTTTCCGACTATCGCCTGATGGCCAACATGGTCGAGTTCGGCAAGACTCCGTTGCTCCCGGCTGCACGCCTTGCTGAACTCGGGTTCTCGTTCATAATCCATCCTGGCGCGTTGACGCGAACGCTCGTGCCTGTCGCTCAACAGATGCTCGCTGACCTCCGCGACGAGGGCTCGACTCTGGGCTGGCTCGACAAGATGGCGACTTTCAACGAGGTAAATGACGTGGTCGGCCTGGGCGAAGCGAATGCCTGGGAAGCCGACATCGCCAGACGTGCCTCGGAGGGGAGTCCATCATGAGCGACGCCCCGCAGGTTAAAGCGCTGCTCGGTTACGACATTGTCGAGGGCGTTTCCGTCGAGGAGTACGAGCGATGGCTCGCCGACATCCACTTCCCCGACTTGTTGGCCAACCCCTACCTCGATCGGCTCGTCGCCAACGACATCATCCGGCCGATCACGGCCACGAGCGCTGGAACCTCGACGAGTGAGGCAGCCAAGAGCTTCTACCGGATCGTCGAGCTGCACTTCACGGATCGTGCGGCGTACGACAACTATCTCGCATGGTTCGAAGAACACCCGATTGACCCCTCCCGAGGTCCGGCGGGCAGAACGGCCTTCGGCTTCTATGTTCTCGCCGCCAGCTGGGTCATCGATCGCGAGCATCCCTACAACCCACCCCTCTAGCCGGAGTCATCATGGAAACGTCCGATCTCACCCCACGCCAGTACTACGAACAGATCAAGGCCAACCCGAACCGAGCCCGGTTTGGGTTTGGTCGAAAGGCGGCGATCGTCAACATCGACATCCAGAACGCGTACACAAAGGTCGGTGAGTTCGCCACGGCCTACGAGACGGATCCGAACCAGCTCGGTTTCGTGAATGACCTCGTTGGTGCTGCGCGCGCTCGAAGCTGGCCGGTGGTTTGGACGTACGTGGCCTACATGGAATCGGGCGAGGACTGCGGGATCTGGGGCACTCGAACCGACACCGAGAACTCGCTGCAGAACATCAAACGAGGGTCGCGACGATCTGAACTCGACAACCGGCTTGACGTCGACCGTGTCACCGACGTGATCTACGAAAAGAAGATGCCCTCGCCGTTCTTCGAGACGCAACTACAGAGCCTGCTTGTTTGGCACCAGGTCGACACAGTGATCCTTACGGGCGGGTCGACGTCTGGATGTATCCGAGCGGCTGCGGTTGACAGCCTCTCCCGCGGCTACCGGACGATCGTTCCCGAGGAGTGCGTGGCCGACAAGCACGAGATACCCCACTTTTCAAACCTGGCCGACCTGTCGCTCAAATACGCTGACGTCCTGCCGGTGGCCGAGGTGCTCGACTATGTACAGAACGGGGGCGGAGATGTCTGACGTGGCCGCAACTTCGGAGCCCTTCTCCGATCCATCGGACCCGGGACTCTACGACTACTGGCCATGGGAGGGTCGCCCGAAGCTCACCTGGCCGAACGGCGCCAAGGTCGCTTTCTGGGTAGCTCCTAACATCGAGTTCTACGAGCTCCAGCCCGAACCGAATCCAACGCGAAAAGCCTGGCCACGAACCGAACCCGATGTCTTGAACTATTCGCTCCGCGACTACGGGAACCGAGTCGGGACGAAGCGGATGATGGACGTGATGGATCGCTACAACGTCCGCGGCAGCGTGTCGCTGAACGTTGCGGTCTGTGACCACCATCCCGAATTGATCGAGGCATGTGTCGAACGCGACTGGGAGATCTTCTCGCACGGCATCTACAACACGCACTACTCCTACGGCATGGATGAAGCTCAAGAGCGTGCGATCATCGAAGACTCGCTCGAAGCCGTCGAACGCCACACCGGGCAACGAATTGCGGGCTGGCTCGCACCTGCCCTCACCCACACCGAGCGGACAATGGACCTGCTCGCCGAGTATGGGATTCTCTACACCTGCGACCTGTTCTGCGACGATCAACCCCAACCCGTGAACGTGCGGAAGGGGCGCCTGATCTCGGTGCC
>CAXMRH010000303.1:0-25830 GCA_964196045.1 uncultured Chthoniobacterales bacterium
CCAAGAAGGAGAAATAACGTGGGAATGCTCGACAAGATCAAGGGACTCGTCGGCGGAAACGCCGACAAAGTCAAAGAAGGCTTGGACAAGGCCGGCGACATGATCGATGACAAGACCGGTGGCAAGTACGAAGATCAGATCGACACGGCCGCCGAGAAGATCGGTGACATGATCGACGACGTCGATGCAGACGCCGAAGCGGATACCGAGAGCGAATAACGACATGCCGGGTCGGGCTCTCGTCGAGGGCCCGACGACGGCAATTCACGCCATACTCATGGCCACATGACGACGTTGCGATGGGCGGTCCTGGGCACAGGGTTCATCTCGCACGCCATGATCGAAGCGATAGGACTGAGTGATTCCTCGCGTGTAGATCTGATCGCGGGTCGCAATGGTGATTCGCTGTCGGAGTATCGCCGCCGATACTCGATACCACGGTCGACCCTGAAGCTCGACGAAGCTGTCCGCGACCCCGAAATCGATGCGGTCTATATCGGACTGCCGAACCATGTACACCGCGAGGTGACGCTTGCAGCCGCCAGTGCGGGCAAGGCGGTTCTTTCAGAGAAGTCGCTCACGACGACTATTGCGGACGCTCATGAGCTCGTGAGCGGCGTTCGTGACGCCGGCACATTCTTTGTCGAAGGGCTGATGTATCTGGCGCATCCGCTTTACGTACGCGTGGCCGAACTACTGCTCGATGGCCGGTTGGGTCTACTCCGTTCGATACGAGGCAGTTACGCGGCGCCCATCGCTCATCTCGTCAATCCACGCGGGATGGGCACGATCTTCAATCTCGGCTGTTATCCGGTCTCGTTGCTGCACTTCGTTCTGCAAACGATGTGCGGGGACGACGCATTCGGGACCCGTTCGTCAGCCGCGACCGGAAACCGATCAGAGTTCGACAGAAACGTCGTCGATGCTGCGTTGTCGGTTCGTTTCGGTAATGGCGTGCTCGCGACCCTGCAATCCACCGACAGTTACGGAATGTCGAGCGAGTTTGCTATCAGTGGAGACAACGGCGTACTTCGGTTCGACACCAATCCGTGGCTGCCGGTCGCAGGACAGAACACCCTCACTTGGCTCCCGTTCAACGGAGATCCAGAAACGATTACCATCAACGACGGATTCGATGCGTTCTATCACCAGGTCAAGATGGTTGAACGACACGTGGCCGCGGGCCACTCCGAGGCCGAACGCCCCTCCCCCAGGCTCTCGGACTCGATCGAAATCATGGAGCTTCTCACCGAATGGGAAGCGCTCTGCCGCTGACGGACAGCATGCGAGCAGTGCGAGGCAGACGAAGGCTCAGCCGCCACCAACTGGGACTGGTTCGCGCCAATCGGGTCGATCAGGTGCATCTTCCTCCCACGACCGCACGTACACCGTCACTGCGCGAATCTGTTCGGAGGTGAACGGACCTGCGAAGTCTTGGGAGTACGCGCTCATCTGCGAGCCAGGGACCCCAACTGCGATGAAGGTTTCGATCTGCGGGTCGCTTGCAGCCTGGAGGAACTGCTTTGAGTTGAGCGCAGGAGCGCTGGCACCCTCGCCGCTAAGGCCATGGCACGACGAGCAGTTGAGGTTCCAGATACCCTCTCCCGTTTCGGCGAGCGAGTTGAGGTTATCCTGCCGAGCTTCGTCACGATTCGCAGGCTCGGTCAAGCGATACAGAGGGAAGACCGCAGCCATCGCCACGAGCAGGATCACTCCGTACACCATTACCCGATTTGTTTTGGCTTCCAGTTCGTCATCCGTCTCGTAGGCCATCAGGCGTGTGTCTCCCCCGCGCATGCCGGACCCTTAGCGGGCTCATCGACTGCCTGAGAACCAGGAGCCGGACCATCGATGCGTTCTCCGGTGTTGATGTATAGAAGGCCGTCCTCTTCGTCGACCGGATATCGGTCCATCCCACGAGGTGCCGGGCCATCGAGCAGGTCCCCGCCACGGCTGTAGACGGTACCGTGGCACGGACATTCGAACCGTCCTGAAGAATCACAGAACGGAACTCCGCACCCAAGGTGTGTGCACTTCTCGGAGAGTGCGACGACCTCGCCGTTCACGCGCGTCAGAAATGCGCGAGCGGCAGGGATTTCCAGGACGCCCCCCTCCGGAACCACCTCTGGAGGGACCGACCTGATCCGTCCGCCGAACCCAATGGAAGGGAGCGGTTGGAGGAGATCCCAGGACGTCCAGGCGCCAGCGGCAGCGACCAGCGCAAGACCACCGGTCCACATCCGGTTGAGAAAATTTCGACGTTCAACAGTATTTGACATATTTGCTCCTAGAACGCTCCATACCACTCTTGCCACGGCCAGACCCATCCCCAATTGGGTCCTCTAAAGGCGAACCCGATGAGTGTCAGGGTCACGAGGATGACGGTGAAGGTCGTGAACGTCGCAACTGCGACCTTGCGGTGACGGGCCTGGACGAAGGGACTCCGGTCGAGATACGGAAGTAGCGCCAGCCCGAGAAGAATTCCACCGGGTACCAAGACCCCTGCGATCAGCGGATGGAAGCGCGCTAGCAACTCCTGGAGTCCGGCGAAGTACCACGGCGCCTTCTCCGGGTTGGGAGTGACCGTCGGATTAGCTACCTCATGCAACGGCGCATCGAACAACACGGCGAGCACCATCACAAGGAAGAGGATCGACATAGCGGCAACAGCGTGTCGCACCAAGAGGTGTGGCCACACCAACACCAGGCGATCCTTCTGTGGTTCCTTTCGCTCGCCGGCCACGGGAGCGCCAGGCACGATCCCCAAGACGCGGCGACCGGCCATCGGGTCAGGCTTCGATCCCAGCACAACTGGGGTTTCCTTCGAATCAGTCATCGAGTGGTTCCTCTCGCTCGAGCTCGAGCATCGAGTCCTTCCGCCAACGCCACAAGTGGAACATGATCCCGATGGTCAACATGGTCGGAAGAACAGCGACATGGAGTACATAGAAGCGAAGGAGCGCTTCGGAGCCGACTACCTGCGAGCCGAGTAGTAGCCCCTTCGTCTGCTCGCCGACGAATGGTGCGTAACCAGCCATCTCCGAACCCACCGTGACGGCCCAGTACGCCAGCTGGTCCCACGGAAGTAGGTAGCCGGTGAATGACAACAGCAGCGTCAGGAGCAGTAACAAGACTCCGATCACCCAGTTGAACTCCCGCGGCGCCTTGTAGGCGCCGCGATAGAAAACCTTGGCCATGTGCATCGCCACGGACAGCACCATCAGGTGTGCCGACCAGCGATGTACGTTGCGCACGTACTGTCCGAAGGCCACGTCGGTCTGAATCGTCTGAATGTCGCCATACGCCTGGCCCGGAGAGGGCACGTAGAAAAACATGAGGTACATACCAGACGCAATCAGCGATCCGAACAGCACCGTCGAGATGACACCGAGATACCACGAGTATTTGAAGCCGAGTTCAGCTTCGCGGACCTTCACTGGGTAGATGTGAAGCACAAAGCTCGACCAGTGCCCCGCCGCAGCGTCGCGGGGCGTGCGCTTCCGGGGTGTTCGCCAGATGGACCGGCCGACCGCCGTGTCACGCACGACGTCGATCATGTCTTTCTCGTCTGAGACCGACGCTCGTTGTTCGTCTTCCGTCATGGTCATTGAGGAACTCCCACTCCAGTCCAAACACCCATCGACAACGCCTTCGGAGGGCACCGTTCGATGCACAATCCGCACCGAATACACGCCGTCTCGTCCAGGACGAGAGCTGTGGCATCGAAATCGAGAGGTACAGCCGAGACCTCCGACGCCGGTACGAGTGAGATCACATCGACCGGGCAGACATCCGAACATAGGCCACACAAAACACACGCTTCGGGGTCGAGCAAAATGTTGGCGAAACAACGAAGGCAGCGGCTGGCTTCGCACCGCGCCTGCTCCTCTGTGAAACCCAACTCCACCTCGGCAAGGCCTGTTCGACGACCGGTTTCGAGCATCGGCACATCGACGCGTGGCTGGCCGTCGTAGAGATCGTCCAGTCGATGGAATCGTTTGAGCTCGACCATCGTGCCCGAGCTCGCCAGTCGCTCAGCGCCACCAAACGAACGATCGATGTCGGCGGCAGCCCTTCGCCCATCGGCGATTGCGTCGATCAGCGTGCGCGGGCCCTTGGCTGCATCGCCGCCAGACCACACGTCTGGCATCGACGTGGCGCCCGTATCGTCGATGACCTGAATCGTCCGTCGCGGACTTATCTCGGGTCCATCTTCGCCCAGCGACCCGAGATCGATCGCCTGACCGATGGCCAAGATGATCGTGTCGGCCCCCACGTGGACTTGGTCGTCCTCGTCGAAAACCGGAGCGAATCGGCCCTCGTCGTTGAACACAGAAACCACGCCAACCGTGTCGACGCCTGTGGCCTTGCCATTCTCGGACGTGATGCCGCGGGGACCGCGGCGCGGAAGGAGACGAATGCCTTCATCTTGTGCCTCCTCGACCTCGTAGTCGTGTGCAGGCATCTCGTCGCGCGATTCGAGCGACATGATCGTGATCTCTTTCGCACCCGCCCGTGCGGCTGTGCGTGCAACGTCGAAGGCCTCGATCATCGAGTGTCGATCCTCATCGAGGGGCTCCCCAGAGTCGTCGTAATCGGCGGCCCGCAGCGCGGTGCGGGCGGCGTCCATCGCCACGTCACCGCCACCGATCACCAACACGCGTTCACCAATCTCGACTTCGTAGCCGCGGTTCATGTTGATGAGGAATTCGATCGCCTTGAGAACGCCGTCCGACTCGGAGCCCTCGATGTCGAGGCCTCGTCCGAGCGTCGCGCCGATCCCGAGGAATACTGCGTCGTGACGTTCGCGTAACTCGCCGAGTGTGACATTCTCGCCGAGCCGAGTCTCGTATTCGACTTTTACGCCCATGCCGAGAATCGCGTCGATATCGGCGCCGAGGACCGAACGATCGAGTCGATACTCGGGGATTCCTAACCACATGGCCCCACCAAGCTTGTCGGTGGCCTCATACACGGTCACCCGATAGCCGAGAAGTCGCAGATCGTGCGCACAGGCCATGCCCGCTGGTCCGCCACCAACGATGCCGATGTGCTCCTGGCGTTCGATGACGGGGTTGGCCACCACATGGTCGTGCATCAGATCGTGGCCGGATTCGCTTCCGTACCGTTCAGTCAGAAAGCGCTTGAGTGCCCGAATGGCGATCGGCCGATCGATCTCGCCACGGCGACAGGCATCTTCACACGGTGCAGCGCAGACTCGGCCACACACCGATGCGAACGGGTTCGGGAGGCGCGCGGTCAGATACGCCTTCTCGTCCTCGCCGTCCGCGATGGCAGCAACGTAGAGTCCGGCGTTCGTGTTGACCGGGCAGGCTGCCAAACACGGGATATTGGTGTCGAAGTACTCCAGGGGCTCGAGGCTCATACGCGTGACCGTCGGTGTGCATACCAGAGCGACCAGGTAACGACGACAATGCCGAATCCCCACAACGAAACGCCGATGAGATCCTGACTGAATCGGCTGAGTTTGGTCACTTCGTCACGGCGGATGGCCCAATCGGGAATCACAACGGTCAGTAGGATCACACCGCTCACGATCACTGCGGTCTTCAGCCATGCGTCGAGCCACGGCATATTCAGGCGGTCGTTCTCACCGAGAATCCGAGATGCAAATACGAGAAGAATCAATCCAGCCACGATCAGGAACGAGAGGAGGTAAGTGATCTTGGCCAGCGCTGATCGCTCGGTGCTTGCCACTGGGCCGAGCGGAGGTGTCGCCGCGACAGCGGGGGCGATGAAGTCGTTCTGTACAAATGCGATCACGGCGCCGGTGTCGTCATCGCTCAAGGTTGAGAACGAGGGCATGACGCCGTCGTACGTAACACCGGCGACCTCCAGCTCACCCTGACGCCCGTTGGTGATGACGGTTTCGAGGTACGTGGCATCGTCGGTGTTGGGGTTGTCGATCAAGGGCGGGAACTGACCCTCCAACCCCACTCCACCCGCTTGGTGGCACGAGGCACAGGTCTGGGCGTAGACGGTTGCACCTTCGCGGAGGTTCTCGGCCTCCTGTTCGGCGACGGACTCGTCGCCACGGGACTCTTCTGTGGAGCCGTCGGGAGTCCCGTCAGCTTCGGTGAGCGCACCTGCCTGCCCTCCGAGCGCGACCAAGGCAGTCGCCAAGAGGAAGGTCCCGAAAAGGCGCCCGAATTTGATCCGTTTGAATGCGTTCGTGTCGTGAGGAGGCACGTTCGAAAATTAGAGACCACGTGCGAACGCCAGTAGGGACAAACGTCCCTTGGCCCACAAGGCTGGCTCGGCTTGAGTGGGCGGTGCGCTGCGAGTCGTCTGGCGGCTGACCGCGTCCGGCAACGATCTACAACGAGACATAGAGGAGCTACTAACAAAATGAACCAACAAAGAATGAAGGGCGCCCTTCGATTGGCGCTCGCCACAGCCGCTGTTGTGCTGACCGCAGCTGCGTGTGGATCGGATGGTCCCGTCAGCACGACTGACATGTGGGCTCGTCCGACCACACCGGACGCAACAAACGCGGCCTTCTACGGAACGTTGACGAACAACACCGAAGAGCTGGTCTCCCTCGAAGACGGTTACTCAAGGTTCTGTGAACGGATCGAGCTCCACCGTTCTTCATCGGTTGACGGAGTCGCATCGATGGCAACCGCCGACGCGTCCGATCTGCTGATTGCCCCAGGCCAGAGCATGACATTCGAGCCAGTTGGCCTACACGTCATGTGTGTGGGTCTGGTCGAGCCGTTGGTGGAAGGTGCGCCCGTCTCTCTGGAGTTGACGTTCGCGGAGACCGGTGCATTCGTCACAGAAGTGGCGGTCGAGCAGCGCTAGGTGCCGACATCGTCGAGGTCTTTCGTGCGATCCAGCCCAGACTGGGTTCATGACGAATGCAGATGTACCTCTCGACGGGCTGATTGCACTGGAGCCCTCACCCGACGAGGAGGCTTGGGAGGCCTATCTGCTCTTCGCCCTTGAACAACTCGGCGGTGAGGAGAAGACGGCCGTCGAGATGAAGACCCTCGCTGCGCTCGAACGGGCTGTGGGGACACAGCTCCCGTTCGAGGTCGGCCTTCTGCTCGTCATCGGTGTGCCCGACCTCGATGGCTGGCGGCGTTGGGGAGACGACCCTGCATCAGATCTCGACGCGGGGCGAGCAGAGATGTTGAGCGACATCCTCCGAGATGTCGAGAGCGGCTTCTGGACAGATGCTTGGGGAGCCCGACCCGAACGCAGCAGCGAGATTCACGACGTCGTTCGAGGCAAGTTCGCGGCCGCTGCGCCACTGTTGCCTCTGTTCGGCAACCGTGCGATTCCTCTGGTGTGTGCTGATGGTGAGCAGAAGGCGGAGTCGAACCCGGTCTTGGCGATCGACGGGACGAGCGCAGCGACCGTCGGGACTGACCTGGCAGCGTGGCTCACGAACGAGTTCGACGTGCCCCTGCCGATGTGGCCGACTACCCCAGAGCGCAGGTTCTCCTTCTGGTCAGAACTGCGTCACGCATCCGAAGACTGACCCGAACCCTGATCGGTATCAAGGGTCACAACGTTCAACGGGCCTCGCTGAACGGAAGCGCGTGCATTGTGCCGCTCGCCGCAATACCAAACTCCGGCCTCATCGGAGGCCTCAAGGTTCTTCACCCACTGTGAGTTGTCGCGCACCGTCGACACGAAGACTTTGCTGCCGAGCCGAAATCCAAGGATGGGCACTTCTCGCACTTCGCCGCTCTTTCGCCCAGTGCTCTCGAGGACGACCGCCCCCAACCCGATCGGCAGTGGAGAGCCGAGACCTGCCTTCACCACAGGCTTCACGAAGCGATTCAGCGTCCTGAAAAGTTCCTGGGTCACATCGCGAGCTGGCGGGATTTTATCTTCAACCATGGGTCGAGTCAATCATCATGCGGGCTGAACAACCACCCGGCAGTGGGTGACCGTTGGCCGACTATGCCTCAAGCCTCGAGGCTCGCCCGATTGCCTCGTTGACGAGTTGCTTGGCTTCCTCAACATCACCCCAGTGATCGATACGTACCCATTTTTCGGGTTCGAGGTCTTTGTAGTGCTCGAAGAAGTGCTGGATTTGATCGGTCGTGATCGTCGGTAGATCGGTGTGGTTGGTCACGCTCGAGTACCTCTTCGACACCTGATCGGACGGGACAGCAAGGATCTTCTCATCTTGACCGCCGTCATCTTCCATTACCAGCACGCCGATCGGGCGACAGTTGATAACGGCGCCGGGCACGATGACGCGCGTGTTGCAGACCAGGACGTCGATCGGGTCGCCATCTTCGGACAAGGTATGCGGCACGAAGCCGTAGTTTCCGGGATACCGCATTGGGGTGTACAGGAAGCGGTCGACGAAGAGCGTGCCGGAAGATTTGTCGAGCTCGTATTTGATCGGCTCGCCCCCGACGGGCACCTCAACGATCACATTCACATCGTGTGGAGGATTCTTGCCGGTTGGTATCGCGTCGATTCGCATGTCGGAGTCCCTTCCCGCTCACGTGGTCGTCACCGAAACATCGGCAGACAGAGCAAGTCGCTGAGGCTCACAACCGTAGACTTTGTCATGGATCCTCGTCGGGTGGGCTGGTTGTTCGTCGCGGCGCAAGTGGTCCTGCTCGTCACCCTTGTACTGCTGCCGGGAGGATCGGCATGGCCGACACCGGGTTGGGTCGAGGGCGTGGGTTGGGCAATCTCGCTGTTCGGCGCCTTGCTGGCGGTTGTTGCTTCACGTCGTCTTGGCGCCGCGCTGACACCTACGCCGGTACCCACAGAACGAGGCGAGCTGACAACGGCTGGCCTGTACGCCTTCGTACGTCATCCGATCTACACCGGGGTACTGACGCTCGTGCTTGGGATCGTTATTCGCTCAGGCAGCACGTTGGTGCTCGCGTTCGGAGCGGTGACGCTGCTTTTCTTCTCCATCAAGGCTCGTTGGGAAGAAGCGCAACTTCTGGCTCGATACCCCGCGTATGAGAAGTACGCCTCAGCTGTTCCCCGCTTCTTCCGGTCGCCGTTCGTAGGTCGCTGAAGATACTGGGGTTAGTTCTCTGCGATCTCTAGATCGATCATCAGGTCCTGGGCAATCGCTTCGAGATCCTGCTCGAGAACCGCGGCATCGAGGCCTGCTGGTAACTCGAGCAACGCGTGCGCGCGGAACAGATGCCCGCCCTGTGGTGCCGGCGTGGTCTCGGTCTCGAGTTGGTCGATACTGACGTTCCGCTGGGCCAGGACACGAGACACTTGGTGCACGATGCCCGGATGATCCTGTCCGAGCAGACGCAACTCGAGTCGTTGCGACGGCGCATCCCCAGGTGCCGAGCTCGCTCGTTCTGCGGTTATGTGCAGCAACCCTCCAGCCTTGATCGCGTCAAGGTCACCGATCAGCGCGTCGGCTTCACTGTCTGGCACGGTGGCCTCGATGACTCCGGCGAACTTCCCGGCGAGTTCGGCCATGTGGCTGCGCACCCAGCTGCCGTTTCGTTTCGCGATCGATCCACTGAGCAAGTCGACGAGGCCAGCCTTGTCGTCGCCGAGCACAGTGATGATGATCGTTGCCATTCCCAGACCCTAGCTCCCAGATCTAACGAGTCTCCCGTGCATGCCGATTGGAGACCATGCAGCGTTCGATTGTCCAAGTTATGCAAGTACGTATGGCCGATATCCGCCCTGGCGACATCATCAACAAGAACCATGATGACCCACGCGGATGGTTTGAGGTCCATGAACTCCAGGAGCTGCCAAACGGAGATATCGCCGTGCTTGCGGCAACCGAGAGGAACAGCATCAACGGGGGCGCACACGACATCGTGGGAGTCCAGCTTCGTAAGACGGTGCAGATCCCTGATCAAGTGCAGGCTGCTGCCTGATCCAGCCACTGACCTGGATCGATCTGATCCTCGGGTTGCGAACTGCGGCGTACCGCTGCAGATTGCTGGGATGATCCACGAGCGGACTGCCGGCCGCGCTCTACTTGTAGCGCCGAATCTCGCGACGTTGCTCGTGTTGGGGGAAGACCCAAGCGATCGGGGCCGAGGTCGTTTCTTCTGGACGCCCGGCGGAGGAATCGATCCGGGAGAGACCGTCGAAGAAGGGACTCGCCGCGAGTTGCACGAGGAGATCGGATTCGATGCGACCGAACTGGGCTCGGTCGTTCTCGAGCGAGTGAGCGAATTCGACTTCGGAGGTCGTCGAATCCGTCAGACGGAATCGTTCTTCTTGTTGGAGGTCCCTCAACGATTCCCGGCAGCTCCAAAGCAGCTCAGCGATCTCGAAAGCGAGGCGATCGTCGACTTCGTCTGGCTGACACCTGCAGAGATGCGCGTGCAGCACGCGACGGTGTATCCGACATGTCTTCCGGACCTCCTCGAAGACTTCCAGCGCGGCGGCCGCCCAGAGGTTCCATGGCAGGACCGTTGATCAGGCCCGCCCGACGATCTTGGTGACCGAGAGTTCGATCACGACCCTGTCATCGCGCTCTTTCGGTGGCCGGTATCGCTCGGCATAGCGCCGTACGCCTTCTGCGACGGCTTTCGGGTCAGTCGCAAGCCTCGCTGTACCTGCGAAGGTCAGCCACCGACCGCCGTCGACCGTGCAGATCGCTGCCTGGGCGGTGCCCAACGCACGAACATGGAGCGCCTTCCACGAGTCAGCCCAGGTGATCACGCGGGCGGTTGCTGTTTCGCTCTCATAGGTGAAACCGACAGCGGTTACGTGGGGGCTCCCGTCGCTCTTGACGATTGACAGCGTTGCGAGGTGGTACTCCGAGATGAACGCGTCAACAGCGGGGCCAGGATCTCGGAGATCGATCATGTCCATGGATCAGTATTGCCTCCACCACGCTCGCTGGGCCGGATCTCGACCGGAAGTGTCGAGGGAGAAATAGGGGTCAGGCCCCTTCGGTAGTTGACAGTTCGCGATGTTTCAGCCCGACACGGATGAAACTCGGTTAGCGAGCGAAGTGAGCGGCGGGGAGCGAAGCTCGCCAGCCCGACAGCGATAAAACTCGGTTAGCGAGCGAAGTGAGCGGCGATTACTGTCCTCGAAGTTTGTCGATCTGACGACGATCGCGCTTTGTTGGCCGGCCAGATCCTGGATCGCGGGCCGCAGTCTTGGCAGGTCTCATCGCCCTCGGCTCCGGGGGCGGGCTGTGGTCGACGAGCGCCGTTGCAGCCACGGTCGCACCCACCCGCTTCGTTGGGAGTTCGACGACTTCGAGGTCCCGGTCCCGTTGTGCCACCCGGCTTGTGACACGGTCGCCGGGGCTCACAGTTTTGCTTGGCTTCGCGATCGTGCCGTTGACGCGAACGTTGCCCGCCGAGCAGGCAGTGGTTGCGGCCGTGCGAGTTCGGAAAATTCGAACCGCCCAAAGCCAGACGTCGACACGTACACCGGAGGCCATGCATCGATCGTAGCTTGCAACAAAAAGGTGGAAGCCCTTGTGCATCTGGCCGGAGCCGTCAACACAAGGGCTTCACGATCGGTTCAGGGTCCACCCGCATCGGCTTTGTCGGCAGTACCTTCTCAGTCGATGTATCTCTGCCCCGTCGGACCAAGGTCTGGCGGGGCAGATCTGTTACGGGATTCCTACAACTCCACCGAAGCGGCGATGTAGACACTGCCCCCTCCAGCTCTTTCACCCGAAGGCTTCCGATCTGGCTGGCACAGCGAACCGTGTACCTCACCTCGTGGGCCCGTTTTCCCCTTCCCACCCGCTTTTCCGCTGAAGTCTTCGGCAGTTGCCTGCTGTCCAACCCGACGTTCTTGCTGGTGTTCCGGAGGGCGTTCCCTCGTGGTTGAGAGCTACCTTGCTCGACCCAGATTCGTTCGTCAACCCAAAACGCGAAATCCCCAACGTTGTCGACAGGTTTCGTGAGATATCCCCAGACCCTATGAAGTTAGTCACAGGGTTGTCCACCGAAGTCCGATTTGATCATTCGCGAATTCGGCTCAACGTGGGAAACAACGCTAGCGTTGTCCGAATGTCGAGACGCCTCGAAGTCGAGCTCACCAGCAAACAAAATGACGGCACCTACACCTGGCGAGCCGCCGGTGCAAAGCAGCCCAAAGGCTCCTTGGATGGCTCGCTGCTGTACGAAGGCGCCAAGGTCGGTGACGTGGTGCGAGCCGATGCCGACTTCGCCGTGGATGGAGTTCTCATCACCGCAGTTCTGGCGCCAAAGGCGAAACGAACTGAGGCACAACAACTCGAGGTTCTCGGCTCAGGCCGAGACGAAGCGGCCGTGACCACACAGCTGGTTGGCAAACGCGGCCGGGGTGACCGAGGCGACCGAGGTGCGCGGAACGACCGAGGCGGTCGTGGCGACAAGGGCGGACGCGGTGACAACCGACGAGACGGCCGAGGACGCCCCGAGGGCAGAGGAGACGGCCGAAACCGATCAGGAGGCCGTGGAGACAACCGAGGGCGCCCTGAGGGCCCATCAGGGCGTGACAGCAGAGGATCCCGCAACGAGCGACCTCGGCGCGAACGAGCCGCACCACCAGCACGGCCGAAGGCCAAACGACTACGCGCTCGTCGGACTCATCGAGACGCGGTACTCAACGGTTTGCCAGAGCTACAACGACCGCTCGCTCGCGTCGTCCTCCGAGACGGCGTGCCTGGTTTGAGATCGCTCATCGAGACACAGAACAAGGTGGCCGCAACCGCTGGGCAACCCGAGATCCCACCGAAGATGCTCGAAGCAGTCGGCGAGCACCTCCTCCCCCGGCTACGAGCGGCCGAATGGCGCGACAACGCCGAAGGGGCTCTTGCTGGTATCTCAGAAATCGACCTGCGCGACATCCGCAAAGTTGTCGTCGCTGCCGAGAATGGCGCCAAGGACGACGAGAGCCGTGCGCTGGCTCAACAACTGAAGGATGGGTTGGCCGAGCGGGTCGACGCGGAACATGGCAAGTGGCTCAGCGAGCTCAACACATTGGTAGGCGAAGGTCGTACGGTTCGTGCGCTTCGTCAGTCTTCACGGCCGCCGAAGGCAGGGGCTCCGCTCCCCACCGAACTCGCAACTCGCTTGGCCGAAGCTGCGAGCGCGTCGATGACAGCCGACACGATGCCTGAACGTTGGGGCACGGTGCTGGATGCGGTTGCCTATTCGCCAGTGCGCCAACAAGTGACACCTCAGGCACTCCCGACAAAGGTCACGGACGAGCTGAAGGCCACAGTGAAGAAGCTGGGAAAGCGAGTTCCGCATATCGCCTCGTTGTTTACTCCTGCCGTACCTGCAAAACCCGCGGCTGCCCCGGCAGCACAACGCACGCCACCGATCCCGCCACCCCCTGCTGCGGTAGCTGTTCCACCTCCTACGGAGATCTCCGCCGACGAGGCGCCATCTGCGCCGATCGAGACAGCGGTGCCGCCAGCCGAAGAGGAATAGAAGCAGCACCAGCACGGCGAGGCTGCTGGCCTCGGCTAGCTGATCTCCTTGTGTACCTCAATAGATCGCGCAACGAGACCGAAGCTCTCGAAGAAGTTCTTCGTCATCCGGTCACCGGGCAGAGCGCGAGCGTCGATCCCCTGGCAACCGCGGTGTTTTGCCGTGGCCGTGGCGTCTCGCATCAGGGCGGCTCCGATACCGATGCCGCGGGCCTGTGGGTGCACCCACAGATCGATCATCGTGCCAATCCGTTCACCGTTCGCCAGCTCATCAATACGCAACGCTCCGTATCCAAGAACCCGCTCATCCCCCAAACCAACGCGCACATAGATGTCGTCAGCTGCGATGTCCGCCGCGAACGAATCTTCGATCGGCTCCTGTCGCCCTCTCAGGAGGGTGTCCAGAGGCCCTCCACGGGCTTCCGCGACCGCTAGCTGCCCGAGTCGGTGCGCTGAGGCGAGAAGCGGCAAATCGGCTCTGACAGCGTCTCTGACTTGAATGTCGACGGGTTCGGTCACCCGTCTCCTCGAAGTTGGGCGATCTTTCGGAGAATTGTGACCCGTTTGCGACCAGCAGTCTCATGTTCTTCGATCTGGTCGCGTTCTTCGGGTGTCAGCTGAGCGAGGAGTTTCAGGATCTGCGAAGCAGCCTGACTGTCGTACTGCGCGATGGGAAGACCATGGTCCGATGTTGGGCCCGGAGATGCTGGAGCTGGCTCTGGTTCTTCGCTTTCAGGGGCGTCCTTCGTGAGGTCGATTCCGAACAGGTCGACAATGACCTGACCAGCTTCGTGCACCAGACGTTCCCCGATGGACTCAATGGTGGAGCCGCCCCGCTTCGCGGCGGAGCGGGCGACAAATCGGCCCAACGTGACCTGGCTCTTGCCTCGCTCGATGAACTTCGGCAGGTTGTCGACAGCCTCGAGGGCGATTCCAACGGGAGCATAAACGAACAGATCCAGGAGCTGTTCAGTGGGATTCGAGTCGTCGCGTTTCGCGGGCATGCCCTCAGGATACCGCTGGATCTGACTGCGCCTTAGGCACAATCGATGCAGATGTGCTCGTCTCCGGAGAACTGCACGAGCGGCTTGATGAGCCAGCACGATTCACACGTGCGCTCATCTTCGCTCTTGGCCGGGACTTCGTCTGGGCCAAGCGGAGGAGCCTTTTTAGGCTTTGGATTGTCGTCCTCGTCCTCTTCTTCTTCCTCGTCATCATCGCCGGAGGTGAGGCGGTCCTTCAGGATCGCATCGAGGTCTGCTTCAACCTCGTCGTCGTCGTCCTCGTCCTCATCCTCATCACCCGGTTTGGCAGCAGGAGCGGGACCATCTTCGTCCTCTTCGTCGTCTTCGTCCGCGTCGGCAACTTCGCCTGACTCGACGTCGACGTCGTCGCCGTCCTCGAGCTCGAGATCTTCTTCTTCGAGATCGTCCGCGTCCAGATCGTCCGCGACGATCTCTTCTGCGTCGGCATCGACGTCGAACTCTTCTTCTGACTCTTCGTCAGCCATCATTCCTCGTGTGCTTCAGGTGGGGCTGAGGGGAATATAGGCACAAGTTCGGCCATGTGGACCCATTCCCGCAATATTTTTGGTCACTTCGTCGGTGCCCGAGTGCGCGCAGCAGCTCGATTCTCGGCACTTAGCCGTTCAAGGTCGTCTTCTGGAGAATGATCCACGAACTGCATCATCTCGGCAACTGCCTTGTGACCGGCACGCTCGGCGATCAGCCGGTGCATGTCTTGGGCGACGCTGCGATAGGTCGGGTGGCCTTGCGGCGAGGAGCGTAGCTCGACGATATGCATGGCCGAACGAGCGTTCATCTGCATGGAGTACCGCATGCGGTACCCCAGGGCGACCGCGTAAGGAGCCTGCGCCGGGAGGTCCTCGAACAGCGCCTCGTAGAGGCCAGCTGAACGCTCCATGACATCGGCGAACTGAGAGGTCTTTCGGACGAGTTCGATCGCGTCGGGCATGACGTAGCCATGTCTTGTGGACAGCGCCTGCCATTCGATCGTGAGCATCCGGTGTCTCTGAAGGTCTCGGAATGCGCCATAGTCTCCGAGAATGTCGAAGCGATAGTCGACCCGCTCAAGGGCACGTCCCGGTCGGTGTCGTCGGTTGGTTCGGTCTCCGACATAGGCCTTCATGACGCTGAGTCGTTCGTCGACCGTCATCCGACGCACTTGCTCCACCAGCGCACGTTCGCTGAGCGATGTAGTCGGGTACAGCATCGCGGTGACGAGCTTGACCTCGGCGTCTGGATCGAAGTCGACGAGATCGACGATGGATTCTTGTGAGGGTTCGGCGGACACATCGAGCAGTCTGTCGCTGAGGTCTTGCACCGCGGCGGCGTTGTCGGACATGTATGTGGTCGTGATTTCACCGCGGTCAGGGAGGTCCACTCGTTTCAGGAAAGAGGGAACGACCTTGCGCAACTCACGGAGCATCATGTCGGAATAGCTGCGGGCTTCGGGTAACGCGCTGGCTCGCATACGAAGCAACAAGGCCTCGTACGCCTGCCCGCTGCCGTAGATGCCAACGTTCGACAATGAGGCAGCTGGCAGCAAACCCCGAATCGAGTCGAGGGCCTTTGCGCGGATCGCCATTCGGTAGGCGATATCTGCGTCGTTCGTCTTCTTTGGAACGGCGTTCTTGTAGAACGTCTCCATCACCGGGATGAGGCTGCTGTAGGTGTCGAACATTCGGTCGATCTCGCCTACATAGCGAGTTCCGTGCACCGAGTTGAGAACGTCCGCATCGCGGTAGAACCGGTAACGGCCTCCCAGTCGCTGGTCATACCGGATGTATCGAGTCGATTGCTCCAGGTAGGACATGATGCGCCCCCACTCGAGCACCTTGGTGAGCACGTTCGACGCTTGCTCACACGCGAGGTGCACTCCCCCGAGCTGCGCAACGCTGTCATCGCCGTATTGGAAGAACACTCGGTCATACAGTTCTTCGGCCCGTCGCATACCAACCGTCGCGTCGACGGTCTCGTCGCCACTGATGTCGAGGTCATCCACGAACTCCTCGAGGAAGAGTCGACGCAGGCTCTTTGCCGAGCGCGAGTACCGAGCGAACAGCGCTCCCTTCACGACTTCCGGCAGGTTGACCAGCGCGAAAACAGGCTGATCGAGGTTCGTGAAGTACCGGCGCAACACGTCGGCTTCGCTTTCCGTGAACTCTTCTGCGTCGTAGGGGGTCACGGCGGCCGATGATATGGGCGATCTGCGCGTCTCTGACGGATCATCGCGACTTTTCAGATCGCGATGTGTACCGCGTCCGGTTGCACGATGAAGTCCACTCGCTCCGCGCGACCGACGGGCACGCCGTCTACCCAGACCTTGGCTCGTTGGTCAGGCTCGAATGTGCCTTTGCTCATGCGCCGGGAGGAGATGTCCGGATGAGGCACATGTGTGCCCGAGGCGAGGCGTTTGCGCGCCTTCATCTTGTCTGCCATCGAGAGCTCGGCCCGAATCACGTCGAAGCGACCGTCGTTGGGGTGGCCTCGCGGAGCCACGTTCCACGACCCGAAGAATGACGCGTTCATCGCTCCCTCGATCGCACCCGCCCACGCACGCCGACGAACGATAAGGCTCGCTGTCATCACGATCTCTCGTCCGTCGATCGACACGATGCCGAGATCGATCGGCAAGAGAGTTCGCGCCCCATGTCGGAGTTCGGCCTCCGAAACGTCGGAGCCCACCGTTCGGGCCATGTCACCGCCCGTTATCCCGACTATCGCTGGCCCCCGCAGGCTTCCGTCCACGACCGTGAACAACTCGCCCAGCGCCTGGTCCGAGGAAACAATCGGAGCGTCGGGCGGCAAGAGTTCACTCACCCCCCAGTCCTCGCCCTTGCGAATTGTCACGCGGCCTCGCCCTCGACGTGGGCATCGACGATTCCGCGCTGGACCAGTTCGATCGCACGTCTGGCAGTTCGGCGTGTTTCGACGTCAAGACAGATCACCGCAAGCTGAGAAAGGACGTCGATCACTTGCTTCATCGATCGAACGAAGTCTCCACCGGAGAGTTCCTCCGTGTCCAAAATATCGCCCAGCCCACCTCCGGCAGCCCAGCCGTGGGTCGCTGCAAAAAGGCCAGGGTCGACATCCCGGCTCTCCGGTAGGCCATAGGCGGACTCCAAGCGTTGCACCTCGGCCACACATCGAGCGACACCTCGCACAGCGGCTTCGGAGCGCGCATCGGGGAACCACGGTTGCGCGGTTTCCGTGTTGCGTCGCGGCTCGAAGACGAAGGTCGCGACGATGCCTGCAAGCGTCGCTGGATCGTGTCCGTCGAGATGACCAGCCCGACTTGACTCGACGATCGCCAGGTCGAGTTCGTGGAACGTCCCGAGCAGCATCTCGCCGAACTCGGTCAATGTCCAGTTCTCGATATACCCAAGTTCCGTCAAGATCCCGATGACAGATTTGAAGCGGTCATTCAACCGATCTCGTCGCTCGGCAATTCGAGCCTCCACGCGACGCAGTTCACGTCGGGCATCGGACGCGGCTGAACCCTTCCAGGGGTCTTGTGCGTCAGCCTGCTTGTCGTCCTCGGCGAAGGCTTTCGACTTCTTGCCCTTGCGGCGCCGGGTCCCGCGGAGCTGGCCGACGATGTCGTGCTGATGGGAGGTGCTGTTCGGATTGAAGGGATCGGGAAGACGCACTTGGCCAACGGTCCGGGGAGGACTCTCAAGAGCTTCCGGATCGAGAACATGCACCGCACCGTCACGATCGATCACCTTGAGCTGCACCTCCTTGCGGCGCCATGAAGAAGAGAGCACTGCAACGACGTCGCCGACATCGATGACATCACCGGGACGCAACTTCGACACGGCCGCTGCGACATCTTGCTGCGACTCAGCGTGATCAGAGGTTGCTGCGTCGCCGTTGATACGACCGAGGTCCGCGAGGAGTCGTTGTCGTCGTTGCTCGAGCTCACGAATCGAACGATTCGTTTGGAACTGCCCGAACGACTGCGCAACCAACTCCTCGGCTCGAGCGCGTGTGTAGCGACTCACGAGATGACAGGTCATGTTGTACGTCGGCCGAAAGGCCGACCGAAGCTCGAACGATGTCGAGCGCGCAAGATGCACCACCTCGTCGAAGGTCGTGAATGGAGTCCAGAGCACGAGAGCATGGCCGAGATCGTCGATGCCACGACGCCCCGCCCTACCGGTGAGTTGAGTGAAATCTCCAGGCGACAGCAGCTCATGGTGTTCGCCGGTGAACTTCGACAACTTCTCGATGACGACCGTCCTCGCAGGCATGTTGATCCCGAGAGCGAGTGTCTCGGTTGCAAAGACGGCCTTCAAATAGCCCGCGGTGAAGAGTTCCTCCACGGTCTCCTTGAACAGCGGAACCATGCCTGCGTGATGCGCTGCGATTCCCGCTTGCAAGCCCGCGACCCATGCCGAATACCGAAGTGCGGCGCGATCGGATTCCGACAGGTGCCCCGTCCGGCGTTCGACGACCTTGGTGATGGCCAGTGCAGTTTCCTCGTCCGTCAGTTGCACACCGGCGCCGCGGAGTTGACTGACAGCGTCTTCGCAGCCCGCACGGCTGAAGATGAAGGTGATCGCGGGCAGGAGTCCACGCCTGTCGAGTTCCTCGATGACTTCATGTCGACGAGGCGTGCGCCAGCGCCGCTTCTGGGGAGGACCGTTCCGTCGTTCGCGACCTTTCCCTCGGGAGGGAGCGGGGTCATATCGGCGGCCTTCGGGGTTCGGCCGCTTCTTTACGAGCGTCGGAATGAAGTGTTGTCTCGATGAACCCTTTTCCGCAACGACGTACAGATTCTCGAGACGAACTGGGCGGGTCTTCTCGGTGACTGCGACACAGTGGTTATGAACCTCGCTTATCCATGAAGCGAGCTCGTCAGCGTTCGAGACGGTGGCGGACAGCGCAACGAGAGTGATGTGCGGCGGGAGGTGGATGATGACCTCCTCCCAGACCGGTCCACGAAAGTTGTCCTGCAGGTAATGCACCTCGTCCATCACAACGACGTCGGTCGTCGCGAGCCGTTCGGGCTCTGCGTACAACATGTTCCGGAGCACCTCGGTGGTCATCACCACGGCTGCCCCGTCGCCATTGATCGAATTGTCGCCCGTCAGCAGCCCGACCTGTTCGGCACCCAGCCAGCTGCGGAGATCCCTGAACTTCTGATTCGACAATGCCTTGATCGGTGTCGTGTACAACGCCCGGCGCCCATCACGCAGCGCACTGGCGATCGCATGCTCGGCCACATATGTCTTGCCACTGCCAGTTGGGGCAGCGACGACGACGGAACGCCCGGCGTCGAGGTGTCCGATGGCCTCGACTTGGAATTGATCGAGATCGAAGTTTCGCGGCGGCCCGGCTAGACCTGAGGTCATGTCTTAGCGGCAGACTTGCGCCTCCGGCGGGCGCGCAGCCAACCCCAGATGATCGCAGCCTCGTAGAAGACGTACATCGGGACCGAGAGGATCATCAGCGTCCACGGATCGCCGGACGGCGTGAGAATCGCGACCAGCACCACGATGCCGACGACCGCATACCGCCGGCCAGAACGAAGCTGGGTGACATTCACGACGCCGATCTGCTGCAGCAAAATCAATATGAGTGGGAACTGAAACGCGAGTCCGAATGCGAGAAGCATCTTGACGAGGAAGGAAATATACGGCGCCGGTGCGAGCAGCGTCTCGAATCCTCCGATGTCCAGGAGGAAGATGAGGGCTCGTGGCGCGCTCCAATATGCGAGCGCCGAACCCGAGAAGAACAGGGACGCGGCCACGAAGACGAACGGCAGCGCGTACTTCTTTTCGTGCGGGTACAGCCCAGGGACGATGAACTTCCAGAGGTGCCACAGCACGACCGGCATCGCGAGCATCAAGCCGCCGTAGCCGGAAACAGTGAGAACGAGCGAGAACCCTTCGAGTGGTTGCGTCTGGACCAGATTGCAGTTCTCTTGAGTGACAAGTGCACCTTCGTGCGCTTCTGGAAGCGAATTGCAATACGGCTCCATCAAGAAGTCGATCAGCTGATCCTTGAAGACGAAACACGCGATGGCGCCAGTGACGACCGCCGTCACGCTTTTGATAATGCGTTGGCGGAGCTCAGTGAGGTGCTCCATGAGCGTCATCTCACCGGCTTCGCGCTCCTCGCCGCTCGTTTCTGCCGTCTCCATCAGCGATCGCCGAACATCGGGGTGTCTGGACTCTCGTCTGGACCCTCGTCTGGTTTCTCGATGGGTCCATCGTTTGAGACCGGGTCCTCGGAGGCCGCTTCCTCGCTCGTTCGAGCATCATCGGAATCGGCACTCGGAGTCGAAACCGCAGCCGAAGTCGACGTCGTCTTGTCGCCGGCCGGGTCGAACGCGGGCTTCCTCTCCGGCGACGCAGCTTCTGCAGGCTTCGCCTCCGCTGGAGCGGCCTGCTTGGCGTCGCCGATCGCCTTCACCTCGGCGACCTTGGTTACATCGGTGAGCGACTTCGGGGTCGACTGACCAGTCACCTTGGAAACGGGATCCTTGAGAGCCGACTGCATCTCGCGCTGGAACCCAGAACTGATACGCCGGAACTCGCCCACGATCTTGCCGATCTGTCGAGCGGCGTCAGGTAGTTTCTGCGGACCTAGCACCACGAGTGCGACGAGAAAGATGATGAGGAACTCGCCACCTCCAACATTGAACATGGCCGAAACTCTATCTGCGGCTCACCCAAGCTCGGGTGACGGGTTCACAAAGCCGTGGTGGTCGGTCAGCGCTCTGCAATGGAGGCTAGCGCTGCTGCGATTGCACCCTCGTCGGCGAGTAGCCGGTGGAAGTCCAAGATGTCGTCGTGGTCGATCTGTCGCCCAGATCGGGTCTCGAACAGTTCGGCTGGAAGCGTCCATGTGTCCATGTGCACACCGCTGGCGACCAGGAGATCGATCGTGCGGTGTTCTGCAGGTTTCACGACAACCATCGAGCAGACCGGGCAGGTGAAGCGGTACTCGCCTCGGTCGTCGTCGAGGCACACACGTACCGTCACGTCGTCCGTAGTCAGTTCCACGTCTCCGCAGTCTGAACAACTCGCTCGAATAGTTGCCATAGTTCCGGTCACACCCCACGTTGCGCTTACAGTGGATTATTCGGACGCGGAGTGATTTCCCTTGAGGAGCAACCGGACTATTTCCGACCCCCTCGGGTGGGCCGTAGCGACCAGACGAAATCGGCCAACAGCCCATGCCCACCTTCGGTTGTGTACGACCCCGGGCCACCCGCGACACTGCGGTGATGGGTATGCGACTTCCTTCAAAGCGAGATCGTCCAATCGGATTTGCGCATCGTGGGGCACGAGCTCATGCACCGGAGAACACCGCCGAAGCCTTTGATTTGGCTGTGAAACTGGGGGCGACGGGCATCGAGTCCGATGTTTGGCTGAGCGCCGATGGCCAGCTGATGTTGAACCACGATGGCTATTTCGGCCTCCGTCGAAAGCAGATCCGCGGCTTGGAGCGACACGATCTGCCCGAGTCGATGATCACCCTGCCCGAACTGATGAATCGAATACCCTCGCTTCTCGATGTTTCCATCGACATCAAGGACGATGATGCGATGAAGCCCTTGCTCGACTGGGCGGCGACGCTCGCTCCAATCGATCGAGGACGGTTGTACCTATGCCATCACGACTGGCAGCAACTCGCGGAGTGGCGCGCACTCGATCCGCACGTTCGCCTCGTCGATTCCACGTCGATGAAGTCGATTGTTGCGAGCGGGGGTCCCGAACGGCGAGCCCACGAACTCGCCGAAGCTGGCATTGACGGCGTCAACCTGCGACACAACGAATGGTCAGGCGGAATGGCCACCCTCTTTCACAGATTCGATCGACTCTGCTTCGGCTGGGACGCACAACATGAACGAGTCCTCAGCGACCTCTTTCGTATGGGTATCGACGCCGTGTACAGCGACTACGTCGACGTCATGATGGAAACACTCGCGACCCACCTCGACCAAGCCCCTCCGAAAGAGCCGACGGCCCACTAACACGTCCGGACTACCGCCTTCTTTCTCGCTCGACACTCCCGGTCGAGCACGCACGCAAATTTGTAGGTCCGAACGCGCTAGGCGCGCGCAAACCTACAAATTTTCCCCAGGGCAGAGGGTGTGAGGGACGAACGACCGGGTGCCGCTCGCTTCGCTCACTAACAGCGCCTGACACATCGCGACTGACACCCACACGTGAGCTACGGAGAGACTGAGCAGCGGCTATACCGCCAGGGAGCCACATCGCCGAAGGCGCGTGCGGATGCAACTATTAGAGCGTGCTGATGTCGCCTAGGGGCCAGATTCGCAGGAATGCACGTCCCACGAGGTTCTCGTCGGGAACGGGTCCGAAGAAGCGCGAGTCGGACGATCGGTTTCGATTGTCGCCCATCATGAAGTAGCTCGAGCCATCGAGGGTGCATCGCCCCGGAGTCCGGGGCTGGTTCGCACACCGCTCGTCCCACACATCGGCGGTGAGGGGATCCGAGGCAGAAGGAGCGCTCAGGACAGCGTTCTGAGGGTCGAGGTAGGGCTCGTGCAACAATTTTGCGTCATCGGGGGTTTCGCCGGCTCCCCAGATCCAGATTCGTCCGTCGCTACGAATCTCGATCGTTTCCCCGGGTAACGCGATTGCGCGCTTGATGAGGTCGTTTGTTGTTCCAGGGGTACCTTCGAGCTTCTCAAAGACCACCAAGTCGCCTCGGCGGACGTCGTGCAGCTGATAGCTCACCTTGTTGACGAGGATCCGATCGCCCTTGTTGACGGTCGTCTCCATCGATTCTGACGGAATCCAGAACGCTTGCAGGACGAGCGCCTTAATCAGTAGCGCGACGACGAGAGCGGAAACAATCACTGCCAGCCACTCGAGAACAGTCCGGATATCCGAGGAACGGAACCCGTCGGTAGTTGCGTCACTCTCCATCATCACGGCGTCCGACGGTGGAAGATCAGACCCAGGGAATCTGTCCGAGTCGTTGAACGGCCGCCCGATATCAGGATCGTGGGCTTCGGCGATCGACTCCAAGACCGGTTCGGGAACTGCGGTGGGTTCCGCTGCCGGCGCTGGAACGTTGAACGGAGGACTCGCCAATTCCCTCTCGTGGTTCGGTTCTGTCACTCCGAGGGCGGCGATCCGCGCCCCGGCCACCGAGGCCGTGTCACGTGTGCTGAGTTGCGGCCACGCCGACGGCGGTGGAAGAGCTGGAACCGGCGCAATCTGTGTGTCGTCTGGCGCAGCATCTGCCGCCTGAAGCAGAGCCTTCGTGACGAGGCCCTGGATCCAGTCTGGATCTTCGACTTTCGACGTCGACGGATCGGAGGAGTCGAGCGGTGTCACGGGTTGCAACCGTAGCCAACGTGGCGGAGTATGTGCGTCACCCACGGGCACGCTCAGAGCGTGCTCAGGTCTCCGAGTGGCCAGATTCGTGCAAATGCCCGACCCACCACGTTCGCCTCTGGCACGGGGCCAAAGAAGCGCGAGTCGGATGAGGCATTCCGGTTATCGCCCATCATGAAGTAACTCGAACCGTCCAATGTGCACCTGGCGGGCTCTCGTGGCTGGTTGACGCAGCGGGTATCCCAGATGTCCACACTCAAAGGATCCGACGTTCCGGGCGCGGCGAGAACAGCATTCTGCACATCGAGGTATGGCTCCTCGAGACGAGCTGCGTCATCGGCGGTCTCGCCCAGCCCCCAGATCCAGATTCGTCCGTCGCTTCGCACCTCGATCGTCTCGCCTGGCAATGCAATGGCACGTTTGATGAGGTCGTCGGTTGTCCCGGGCGTACCCGCGAGGCGTTCGAAAACCACGAGATCTCCCCTACTCACGTCACCGAAGGAGTAGCTCAGTTTGTTAACGAGGATTCGGTCACCGACATTCACGGTTCGCTCCATCGAGGCCGAGGGAATCTCGAAGGCTTGAAAGACGTACTCCTTGATCAGCAGGGCAGCCGCCAGAGCGGTGATCACGACCGCCACCCATTCGATCGTCGAGCGCAGCTTGGACTCCCACGAGGCCGATGGTTCGTCGGGTGAGGTCGAACGGATGATACACGTCGGCGTCGCAACGTTGTCCACCGGGTCGTCGGGCAAACTCACCGCGGATCGTCGTATCTGGCGCGAATCTTTGCGATCGAGCCCATCAACTCGTTGAAGCGTGAAGCTTCCGTGGTGTCGAGCAACTCGACGCCGGGGCCGATTCGAATCATGAGCCGGTCCAGCCAGCGAGCAGAGGAAACCGGCAAAGTTACTTCAGCCATCTCGTTCGACGTGGTGGTCGAATCGAGGGGCAGCCCATCGAACAGGTGCAGCCGGCTCGAGGGAAACAACAACGTGGCTCGTGGTGCCCCCTCAATCGAAAAGCTCGCCGGCTCTTGTCCAGGGGGCACCGGATGAAGGAACGGAACATCTGTCTCCGTGAATGAGTCAATGCGGTCCACTCGAAAGACCCGTTCTGCTTCCGCCCGGTGGCAATAACCGCCGACGTACCAACTTCCCTGCTCAACGAAAAACCCTCGGGGTTCGATACGTCGTTCCGTGCGCTCATCTCGGGCAAAGGAGTAGTACACGATGTCGACGCAAAGCTCAGCTTCCGCGGCGGTGCGTAGCGCGGGGAGCACGGTTTCCGCGGCAACGCCGAGCTGCACATCGACGGTGTTCGTGTCGCTTCCGGTCGCAAGTCGCAACTTCGTCAGGCCACGAGCCAGAGCACCTGCCTCGTCTTGTGTGTCGAAGGCCAGAGCCGTCTCGCCCGCTGCCAGCAATGCGAGGATCTCCGTCCCCGAGAGACGCATCGGTCTCGAAAACCAGTCGGCGTAGCTGATCCACACCATGTCGTCATCAATGGTCACTTCGATGAGCGTGTCCGGTGTGTACGGAGGCACGCCGACGTAGAACACGACGTCTTGAAGGTCCCCGAGGAGAAGATCGCGTGGATAGTCGAAGCGGTCGGAAATCTCATCTACCGAGGCACCATCTTGGGCCACGATCCATGGGATGGCTGCCACCAGACGAGCCATACGGTCTGTCGCAGCAATCTTGCTCATCTCGCTCCCCCATGAGCGATCATTTCGTTCAACCAGTCGCTGATCACTTCGCGGAGTGCCGGGGGTTCCAAGACTTCTGCTTTGTCCAAGAAGCCCAGGACCCAGTCGCGAAGGGCATCAGTGTTTCGCACGGTCAGATCGACAACAACCGAGCCATCGGAAGCCATCTCGATCTCATCGGCGTGCAGATGCACTCTTGCCCAAAGCGCCTCTTCGGCGTCGATGCGAACCCTGGCGGCCACCGGTTCCTCGTCTCCGAGTTCCCATGTGCGGGTCACTTCAGGACCACGTGCTGGTCGACGCTCATACCCACCCGCTGATCCGAGGACGATTTTGCCGTCGATCCGATCGATGCGAAAGACGCGCTCCGCGCCACGCGTACGATCGTGCCCCGAG
>CAXMRH010000304.1:0-7124 GCA_964196045.1 uncultured Chthoniobacterales bacterium
CTTGCCGGTCTCCTCCTTGAAATACGTGTAGTTACCGGGGTCCCGTACCGTCGGCATGTTCGGTTTCACCGCGTCGATGGGCTCGGTCACGATGTAGAAGTGCTCACAGGCTTTGAGCGGTACGCGCACGCCAGCGGTTGCCGCAAGCTGACGGGTCCACATACCGCCGGCCAGAACCACCGTCTCGGCTTCGATCCGTCCCTGTTCGGTCTCGACGCCGACGATCTTGCCGCCCGCGGTGATGAGGTCCGTAACGGCTACTCCCTCAACGACCTGGACCCCGCGGGCCCGCGCCCCTTTAGCGAGCGCGATCGTGGTGTCGACCGGCGAGGTCACGCCATCATCAGGGATGTAGAGCGCACCGACCAGATCTTCGATCTTGAGCAGAGGGCACATCTCGAGGGCCTCGTCGAGTTCGATCTGGCGAATCTCGACACCGACGGTGGACGCCATCGACTTGCCCCGAAGGAGCTCCTCCCAACGTTCGTGGTCGGACGCGACCGAAATGGAGCCCGGCGAGCGATACCCAGTCGCCTGACCGGTCTCTTCCTCGAGCTCCTCGAAAAGTCGAGCTGAATACGTTGCGAGCCGGGTGAGGCTGTGGCTCGATTTGAGCTGGCTGACGAGACCAGCGGCGTGCCAGGTCGTACCGCCCGTGAGCTGTCCCTGCTCCAGCACGACCACATCGGTGACGTCGCGACGGGCCAGGTGATACGCGATCGAGCAACCGATGATGCCGCCACCAACGATCACCACCTGGGCGCGGTCTGGGAGGGTTTTCATGCTGGTCGGTACCCCTGCGTGCGACGAACTCCACCCACCGTAGCAACGCGATCATGGCCATGCGTCAATCCGCATGACTTGCATGACTGGTATACTTATTATGCATGCCTCTCAACCTCACGACGCGCCAACTGACGGCACTCGTTGCGGTCGCCGATCGGCAGAACATCTCACACGCGGCAGTTGAGTTGTCGATGTCGCAACCAGCGCTCAGCCGCTTGGTGTCCAGGGTCGAATCGGATTTCGAAACTGAGCTCTTCGAACGTGATGGCCGCGGCGTCACTCCGACCGACGCAGGCCTACGAGTTCTTCGCCATGCCCGAGAAGTGCTCCGCCATCTCGGCGACATGGAGGACGAGGTTCGTTCACTCGATGGCCAGCTCCGAGGTCGAGTGTGCGTCGCGATGCCAGACACGATCGGACACACACTGTCCCTTCCTCTGATCGACCGGTTCGCCTCGGCACATCCACACGTGGAGTTGCGCGTGATGGGCGCCCACCCAAACAACGTTCCGCTGGCGATCTCGGCCGGAGATGGCGACGTGGGAATCGTGTCGAGCGCCCACAGACACGGCAATCTGCACATCCGACCACTCGCAACCGAGCACCTCCACCTCGTCGGGCCGCCTGGTCTACCGATGACCGAAGAGGTCGCGCTTCATGACCTCGCGGAAACCCCTCTCGTGCTTCCGGGCATCCAACCGGGCCTCCGTCAAGTCATCGACCGCGCATTCGCTACGAAAGGAATGCGGCCGAATGTGGTGATGGAGCTCGACTCACAGGAAGCCCTGATCGAACTGATCCGGTATCGAAAGGTGTATTCGATCATGTCGTTCGCTGGTGTGCTCCGCCACGTCAGACGTGGCCACCTGTCTGCTTCTCGGATCGTCCAACCAACGATCGAAAGGAAGCTCTCGACTGCGCTACCCCACGGGCGCAGCGCAACCCGACTGATGCGCTCCGTCGAGGACGAGATCCGTGCTTTGGCGGTGGAGCTCGAACCCGAGGCTCGGTGGGAGCTCAGCGAATGACGTCACTTCGCTGCGATGCCCTATTAAGTTTCAGCGCGAATCCAAATGCAGCCGCTGCAAGGACCGCCGCGAGAACGACGGACCACGCAAACCCGCGGCTGAGAGCATCGACCGCATCGCTGGACACCACGAGAGCGTCGTCGTCGAGCAGGTCACGCACGACATCGGCATCACCGAGCCGGGCTCGCACCACCCCGAACAGGATTGCCCCGCCGAGCGCGGCACCGTAGGTGAATCCCAGCGTTCGGATGAACTGGTGAGCAGAGTTCACGCGTCCCATCTCTTTGGGAGCTGCCTTCGCCTGGAGTATGACAAGGCCCGAGCTCGACACGCCGCCAAGTCCGAAGCCCACGCCAGAGAACGCTGCGAAGATGAGCCAGAGCGGTCCGGTGAACCACACGCTCGCCGCAGCCAGCCCCGACGACACCAGCAGAATCCCAGCGCCCCACAACAGGGCGAATTCCTTGTGACGGCGTTCAGAGATGAGACTCGACGAGAAGGCACCGACCGTCCAGCCCATAGTGAGGAAGACCACCGCGAATGCGGCCTCGGCCGTGCTGGCCCCTCGTGCACCTTTCACATACACAGGAAGGAACGTGTTCGAAGCGAAACCGCTCGTGATGACGAGAAACGCAGTCGCGTGCAATGTGCGAAACGTCGGAGAGACGATGTGCCGCAGTCGAAGCAGCGGTGGTTCGACACGCGGCTCATGACGTACGTAGAGCCACACGAGAAGAGCCGAGAGCACGACGACGATCGGTGTCCACCACGCGAGCGTGGACAGCGCCCCCAAGCTGAGAAGTGTGAACCCGGTGACGAGCGTGAGCCCGCGTCGATCCGGACGCGCTGTGGTCGAGTTCTCCGTCGGCCCAGGGAAGGCACGCCAGCCGATCACCGCTACAAACGCTGCAACGGGAACGTTCACGAGGAAGATCCCCGACCAATTCGACACGGTCAGAATCAGCGCAGCGACAGCCGGGCCCGCCACGCCCATGATCCCCCATGCTGACGAGTTCATCGCATAGGACCTCGGCCGGAGCGCCTCGGGCACTCCGAGCCCCACTGCCGTCATTACATTGGCGATGATCGCTCCGCTCGCGAGGCCTTGAAGCCCGCGAGCCACGATGAGCGTCGCGAGGTTCGGTGCAAACGCACACATCAGGCACGTGATCGTGAACAAAAGAAGGGTCCACCGAAAGACCGCCTGCGTTCCCACGGAGTCGATGACCGGACCAACTGCCAGGACCGCTATTGCCGACGCGATGAGCTCGATGGTGACGACCCATGGAAGAAGGTCCAGGTTGCCGAGATCGTCGCCGATGGCGGGGAGGGCCGCACTTACCGACAGGTTGTTGTACGCCGCCAGCGCAATCGCGGTCATGGTCGCGAACGTCAGGCCTCGCTGATCGGGCCCTAGAAGCGTTGCGGTCATCGCCTGACGCTACCGGCCAGCGACCTCACGACTCCCTACTGCCGGTAGTCGACGCCGGGAAGTACGCACAACATCTCGTACAGGAGGTTCGCTGCGGTCAGCGAGGTCGCTCCGGTCGTGTCGTAGATCGGTGCCACTTCGACTAGGTCACATCCAACCAAGTCGAGTCCACGACATCCACGGATGATCTCGAGCGCTTGCGGCACGGTGAGCCCTGCGACCTCGGGGGTGCCCGTTCCAGGCGCGTACGCAGGGTCGAGTCCATCGATATCGAAGCTCAGGTACACGGGCCCATCGCCCACCCTTTCGCGTACCTCTTCCATCAACGGCACGAGCGACTTATGCCAACACTCCTCGATCTGCACGACCCGGAATCCTTGATCCCTGGACCAATCGAAGTCGTCGGCTGCGTAGCCGGTGCCGCGCATGCCGATCTGCACGACTCGGTCTCCGTCGAGAAGGCTCTCCTCGACCGCTCGCCGGAATGGCGTTCCGTGTGCGATCTTTTCCCCGAACATCGTGTCGTTGATGTCGGTGTGCGCATCGATGTGCACCATGCCAACCGGCCCGTGTTTCTTCGCTATCGCGCGAAGAATGGGTAAAGCAATGGTGTGATCCCCACCGATCGATACGGGGATCAGGTCGTTGGTGAGGAGTTCGTCGTAGTGGGCCTCGATCAGCTCGATCGAATGGATCAGATTGAAGGCGTTCGTTGCGACGTCGCCTGTGTCGTCGATTGCCAAGCTGTCGAACGGTGCCGCACGAGTTGCCATGTTGTAGGGACGCAGTAACACCGACTCGGATCGAATGTCGCGTGGCCCGAAGCGTGCCCCCGGCCTATTCGACGTACCGATGTCGAGTGGGACGCCAACGATTGCCACGTCGAGATCTGCCGCAGCGGTCGTCCCGGGGAGTCGCATGAACGTGGCAATTCCACCGAATCGTGGCATCTCGTTGCCGCCGAGCGGTTGTGGGTTCGTCATGGCCCAGACAGTAGTTGCACCCGCATGCCTGGTTGACGGTCGTCCTTCTTATGATGCCCGGATGTATCGGCTCGTCTATCTCACCTACATGTTGATGGTGTCGTCGGCCGGCGTGACATTCGTATTCCTCGAGGACATCGAAACCGACTACGGGTTGCCGGCCTGGGGAATCGGCCTCATTTCGGCGCTGGGCTTCGGGACGGCGGTCGTCACCTCTCTTGTCGTGTCTCCTCTTGGTGATCGGGGGAGCCTTGGGCTGCTGGGCGGAGTCGGATTTACGGCCGCCATCGTGGGCAATACATGGATCGGATTCGCGACCGATATCGCCAGCATCTCCGCCAGCAGAGCGCTGGCTGGAGTGGGTGCCGGGGTCTTCTCCGTCGTAGGACGCAAAGCGTTGATCGGCACGACGACCGAGGCCAGCGGCGAGAAGATCGGCATCTTCCTCTCGGCAGCCGTGGCTGGTTTCATTGCTGGACCGGGCGTTGGTGCACAACTTGCCGAGTTCGGCGGGATCAAGACTCCGTACCTCACGATCGCTGTCATCTTGTCAGTGATCGCAATCCCGACGATCCACTGGCTCATGAGCGTGCCGATCGCGACGTCGGCCAGCACCACGACCCGATCCATGTTGCCGCTACTTCGCCGTCCTGGCGTGCGGGCTGCCGTCGCCACTCAGGTCGCGATCTTTTTCAATATCGGCGTCTTCGATTCGATCGTCGATGAGTACCTCACCGATCTCGGCGCGAGCAACGCGCGCGTCGGTCTCGTTCTGCTCTTCGTCGGGGCACCCTTGCTGATCATCCCCCGTCTCGCCGGTCGAGTTGTCGACAGATCACCGCGTCCGGCCCGGATCATGCTGCTCGCCCTGACCGCCTTTGTTCCGGTTCTGTTCACCTTGAGCGTGTGGGTTGGGATCGGTGTCTTCCTTGCTTTTGGCATGGTGCAGACAACGATGGAGAGCATCATGTTCCCGTCGGCCGCTCGGGTGGTCATCAACGAGACGGGTGCAGACAAGTCGGCGATCGGCCAGGGCCTCCTCGATGCTGCCGGACAGACCGCAGCTGCCGTGTCGGCGTTCTTCGCTCCGATTCTCTACGACCTCACCGACGGACCACTTGGCCCGTTCCTGTTGTCGGGGTCGGTTGCGCTTGTTCTACTTGTTGGCAGTTGGCAGAACATTCGAGAACGAGACAGTCGCACGTTGCAGCCGGCAGCAATCTAGGACCCTCTCCGCTCGGCGGTGCGTCGCTAGTGTTCCGTGATGGCTGAAGTTCACGGTTCTACAGAACCACGTTTCGATCGTCTGTCCGAGCTGCTTTCGGAGTCGATCGACTCCGGCCAGGATGTCGGAGCATCGGTTTCAGTGACCGTCGAGGGCGAAACCGTTGTCGACCTGTGGGGTGGTTGGACCGACGAGAGCCGCACAACGCCATGGCAGGCCGACACGATCGTCAACGTCTGGTCGAGCACCAAGACGCTCATTTCGCTGGTCGCGCTCGTGTGCGCCGACCGGGGCCTCATCGATCTCGACAGTCCGGTCGCCACCTACTGGCCCGAGTTCGCGGCCAACGGCAAGGAGAACGTGCTCGTCAAGCATCTCCTCGGCCATACGTCCGGCGTCGCTGGCTGGGACGGACCGGTCGACCCCGAGGTCATGTACGACTGGGAGAAGTCGACTGCAATGCTCGCAGCGCAAAGGCCATGGTGGGAGCCCGGCACCGCGTCGGGATACCACGCCATGAGCCAAGGCCACTTGGTTGGTGAGGTCGTCCGCCGCGTCACGGGGAAGAAGCTCGGCTTGTTCTTCGCGGAGGAGATCGCAGCGCCACTCGATCTCGACTTTCATATCGGGCTCGCTCCCGAACACGACGCTCGAGTGTCGAACATCATCCCCTACCCCGAAAAGCCAGTCGATCTCGATGCCCTCGACCGCGACAGTCCCGCGTACAAGAAGGCGGTTGGGCCACAGCTCGGTCCCGAGGTCGCCAACACGACGGCCTGGCGTCGCGCCGACATCGGTGCTGCGAACGGCCATGGCAACGCCCGATCGCTCGCACGGGCGCAGGCAGTCGTGGCCAACGGTGGCACCCTCGATGGCGTACAACTGCTCTCGCCCGCGACGATCGACAGGATCTTCGAAGCGCAGTCCGATGGAATTGACCTGGTCTTCCTAGAGCATCAGAAGTTCGGCATTGGTTATGCCTTGCCGACGGCCCTGACGTACCACCCCGAAGGCAAGATCTGTTACTGGGGTGGTTGGGGCGGATCGAAGATCATCGTCGACGTCAGTCGCCGAATGACCTTCTCTTATGTGATGAATCGCATGGACGACGGCGTGCTCGGGGACTTCCGTGGCGAGAACCTGGCCAAAGCCACGTGGACTGCGTTGGGTGTCTCGGGTCTGAACTAGTCGGGCGACGCCGAAGCGAAACCAGCGAGCCTGCTGGTCTGATTCGCTAGCTGAACCTCACCAACAGCACAACCAACACCACGACGAGCAAGAGCAGCACGAGCCACCACCACGAGCGAAGCCACGCTGTGACGTCACCACGGTCTGACCCGGTTGTGGGGTTTGGTCCGCTACTACCGACGGCGCCTGCTCCATCGCCCCCGTCATCTGCGTAGCGAGCGAGTCCGCGACCAGAAACCCCATTGACTGTTCTCGAACCAGCGGTGGGTGCTGCCTCGGCTCCGATTACGGCGCTTCTGTTCGCATTCACCGCTGCAATGCCACACGGGTGTCCCGAGCCGCCAGGTTCGTAGTCGGCGGTCCCACCATCAGTGGAATGCCCTGGCGCCAGAGCGAACCCCGCAGCCTCAGCCGCTGACGGACTGTCGAACCACACCTCAGCAACCGTCGCCCCATAATTCTGCGAATCCGGACGGTGATAC
>CAXMRH010000305.1:0-3589 GCA_964196045.1 uncultured Chthoniobacterales bacterium
AGGCCAGCCCGATCGGCGAGATTCTCATCGAGGAATCGATCGCTGGCTGGAAGGAGTACGAGCTGGAGGTCATGCGCGATCACGCAGACAACCAGGTCGTGATCTGCTCCATCGAGAACGTCGATCCCATGGGCGTTCACACGGGGGATTCGATCACTGTCGCCCCGGCACAAACACTCAGTGATGTCGAGCTGCAAGAGATGCGCAACAGCGCTTTTGCCGTGATGCGTCGCGTTGGCGTCGAGACGGGCGGGTCGAATGTGCAGTTTGCGGTCGACCCCGCAACCGGGCGGCAGGTCGTCATCGAGATGAACCCACGCGTTTCTCGATCGTCCGCACTCGCGTCGAAGGCCACGGGTTTTCCTATCGCCAAGATCGCGGCGCGGCTCGCGGTGGGTTACACGCTCGACGAGATTCCGAATGACATCACCCGGCAGACGCCAGCGAGTTTCGAGCCGACCATCGACTACGTGGTGACGAAGATTCCGCGCTGGGCGTTCGAGAAGTTCCCGGGCACAAGCGGTGTCCTCGGGACGCAGATGCAGTCGGTGGGTGAGGCGATGTCGATCGGGCGGACGTTCCCCGAGTCTCTACAAAAGGGACTGCGAAGCCTCGAACTTGGTCGTCACGGACTGAACGCCGACCCCGGTGAGGCGGAGTACCAAAATGTCGACCTCGAAGAGCTGGTCGCCGAGGCGAATATTCCCACCCCAGACCGGATCTTCAAACTCGAGGCGTGTCTGCGCCGCGGCGTCTCCGTTGATGACCTGTACGAGGCAACCAAGGTCGACCCCTGGTTTCTCGATCAGATGCTGCGCGTGTCCGAGGAACGGGCGGTTCTCGAGAAGCTGTCGATCGGCGAGATGACTCGTCGTTCGTGGAAAAGGGCGAAGCAGCACGGTTTCAGCGATGCCCAACTCGGCTACCTCTGGTCGGTGTCCGAAGCTGACGTGCGAGCTGCTCGCCGGGCACTCGGCGTCGAACCAACCTTCAAAACCGTAGACACCTGCGGCGCCGAGTTCGAAGCGGAGACGCCGTACCACTACTCCTCGTGGGAAGACACGACCGAGGTCAACGAAAGCTCCCGGCGCAAAGTGATGATCTTGGGTTCGGGCCCAAATCGCATCGGCCAGGGGATCGAATTCGACTACTGCTGCGTGCACGCGAGCTTCGCGCTGTCCGATGCCGGATTCGAGACGATCATGGTCAACTGCAATCCCGAGACCGTCTCCACCGACTATGACACGAGTGATCGGCTCTATTTCGAGCCGCTGACCTATGAAGACGTGATGAACATCATCGAGGCGGAGGAACCCGAAGGAATCATCGTGTCGCTCGGCGGACAGACGCCGCTGATGCTGGCGAACGAGCTCCCCGCCGAGCTGATTGCAGGGACCTCTCCTCGCTCGATCGATCTCGCGGAGGATCGTGAGCAGTGGAACGCACTGTGTGAACGAATGGGCATCCCACAACCTCCAGGAGGTACTGCGACCACAGTTGACGGTGCGTTGGAGGTCGTCAGTGGAATCGGCTATCCCGCTCTTGTCCGGCCTTCCTACGTTCTCGGGGGACGAGCAATGGAGATCGTGTACGACGACGACGGCCTGCGCAACGCGATGAAGCATCTTGCCGAATTCGGGTCACTTGGGCGGGAGGGCGGTTTGTCGGCCGAGCGACCCGTGCTGATCGACCGCTTTCTCGAGGATGCGACCGAGGTTGATGTGGACGCCATTCGCGACCAGAAGGGCGAGGTGGTCATCGGCGCGGTCATGGAACACGTAGAAGAGGCTGGCGTGCACTCAGGTGACAGCGCATGTGTCATTCCGCCGCCGTACCTGAGCGCAGAGACGATCGCGTCGCTCGAGGACTATGCGAGACAAATCGCAGCCGAACTCGAGGTCATCGGTCTTATCAACGTCCAGTTCGCCGTCAAAGACAACGAGGTGTTCGTGATCGAGGCGAACCCAAGGGCGTCACGAACCGTCCCGTTCGTTGCGAAGGCAACTGGCGTGCCGCTCGCGAAGATCGCGGCTCGCGTCATGATGGGCGCATCCCTCGAAGAGCTTCGGATCGAAGGTCTGCTTCGGCCACCCGTCACCGGCCATGTCTCGGTCAAGGAGGCCGTCCTGCCCTTCAATCGGTTCCCTGATGCCGATCCGTTGCTCGGCCCAGAGATGCGCTCGACCGGCGAGGTCATGGGAATTGATATCACGACGGGGCTGGCGTTCACGAAGAGTCAGATGGCTGCCGGCGGAACGCTGCCGGTTGGGGGAGTGGTGTTCATGTCACTCGCCGATCGAGATAAGAATTTCGGTATCGATGCAGCTCGGCGTTTCGTAGATCTTGGGTTCTCGATCGTTGCGACCACCGGTACGGCGGACGCTCTAGAGCAGGCGGGTGTGACGGTCTCAAGGCGACTCGCCAAGGTGACTGACGGCGGATCCACCGACATCGACGGGCCCACCGCAGTCGATCTGATCGAGGCGGACGAGATCCAACTCGTGATCAACAGTCCTAGGGGTCGAGGTCCGCGCGCCGACGGTGCGTACATCCGCGCAGCCGCTGGTGCCAAGGGGGTGCCGCTGCTAACCACTGGCTCGGCAGCAGTTGCTGCTGCACGCGGGATGGAGGAATGGCTGGCCACTCCTCTTGCGGTCCGTTCGTTGCAGCATTACCACGCTGTCGGAGCGCCGAGCTGATGGTCGATATGTCGACGATGGTCGGCACGACGTGGCTGCCGTCTCCTGTCATGACGGCATCCGGCACGGCCGGACATGGATCGGAACTCGCTCGTTATGTCCAACTCGACACTCTCGGCGCACTTGTCGTCAAGTCACTCTCGATCATGCCTTGGGATGGCAATCCTGGCCCTCGCGTGGTCGAACTGCCCGGCGGAATGATGAACAGCGTGGGCTTGCAGGGCCCAGGTGTGGCCGGTTGGATTGCCGACGAGCTGCCTGCATTGCGAGCGTCAGGCGCCCGAGTGATCGCAAGTATCTGGGGGCGAACGGTCGAGGAGTATCGCCTTGCCGCGGAGGCACTCACCGCCGTTCAGGATGATCTGACCGCCGTCGAAATCAACGTGTCGTGCCCGAACATCGAAGATCGACGCAAGATGTTCGCCCATAGTTGTGAAGGGGTGGCTGCAGTGCTGCAGGCCACGACGGCCTTGGAAATTCCTCGATGGGCAAAGCTCAGTCCGAATGTGTCCGACATTGCCGAGATCGCAGCTGCCGCACACGATGCTGGAGCGGACGCAGTCACCCTCACAAACACTCTCCTGGGTCTCGTTCTTGATCCCGCCACAGGCCGACCCGTGTTGGGCGGCGGAGGTGGCGGTGTCTCTGGACCGGCGATGAGGCCGATCGCCCTGCGGGCAGTTTTCGACGTTGCTGCGGCTCATCCGGAGCTACCGATAGTCGGAGTCGGGGGTATCGCTCACGCCGAAGACGCCGTGCAGTACCTTCGAGCCGGAGCGGCGGCTGTGCAGGTCGGAACGGCAACGTTTGCAGATCCTCGGGCCACCGCACGTATCGCTAGTGACCTTCAAACGTGGTGTCGTACCAACGGCATTGAGCGCGTGGCCGAC
>CAXMRH010000306.1:0-14293 GCA_964196045.1 uncultured Chthoniobacterales bacterium
CTTGCAGGAACCGATCCCGTCACGATGCTGAAGGGTCCAATTCCGGTGACGGAAAAACTCTTCGAAAAGGCCGACGTGACTCTCGAGGACGTAGACCTATTCGAGATCAACGAGGCATTTGCCTCGGTGGTTCTCGCTTGGCAGAAGGAAACCGGTGCGGACCTCGACAAGGTGAACGTCAACGGCGGCGCAATCGCCCTCGGCCATCCTCTAGGTTGCTCCGGCGCGAAGATCATGACCACCTTGGTCAATGAGCTCGAGCGCACCGACGGACGCTACGGATTCCAAGCAATGTGTGAAGGTGGCGGTCTCGCTAACGGAACCCTGATCGAGCGGGTAGACGCCTGATGCCACGCCTCAACCTTGAAGGAAGCTCCTCGATCATTACGGGAGGCGCGTCCGGAATCGGAGAAGCCTCGGCGCACCAGCTAGCGGCAGCCGGATCCCGCGTGGTCATCGCCGATCTCAACGAAGAAAAAGGCCAAGCCGTCGCGTCAGAACTCGGAGGCATCTTCGTCAAGTGCGACGTTCGCTCCAAGGATGACGTCGATGCTGCTATCACCGCCGCCACGGAGATGGGACCGCTGCGCGCCGTCGTGAATTCAGCGGGTATCGGCTGGGCGGGCCGAACCGTCGACCGGAACGGTGAGCCGTTCGATCTCGACGCTTTTCAACGGGTGATCGACATCAATCTCGTCGGTACGTTCAACATGTTGAGTCGTGCCGCCGCCGCGATGTCGAAGACCGACCCATTTGACGACGAGGGACAGCGGGGCGCGATCATCAACATGGCCTCCGTCGCCGCGCAGGATGGGCAAATCGGTCAGTGCGCCTACTCGGCGTCGAAGGGTGGCGTGACCGGCATGACCTTGCCGATCGCCCGTGACCTTTCGGCCATCGGCGTCCGCGTCAACACGGTGCTACCCGGACTCATCGACACGCCGATCTATGGCGAAGGCGAACAGAGCGAAGAGTTCAAAGCACACCTCGGCTCATCGGTGCTTTTTCCGAAGCGACTGGGGTACGCCGAGGAGCTGGCGTTCATGGTCATGGACCTCATCACGAACCCGTACATGAACGGTGAGTGTGTCCGAGTCGATGGCGGCGTCCGCCTGCCACCCAAGTAACCCGCCTAGCGGGGCAGAACCAGGTTGACCACGTCGAAGAATCCAACGACACTCGGACCGTCCTCACGCGACACGATCACGTGCCGAATGTGCTCGTCGAGCATCAGCTCGAGCACGTCCCATGCAGCGGTGTTCGGATCGATGACAACCGGATCCGTGGTCATGATGTCGGCTGCCCAGACCACCCCAAGATCGGCCTTGTTGTGGATTGCTCGCACGATGTCGCCTTCGCTCACCACCCCCAAGATCGATGCACCTTCGATCACGAGCGCGAGGGCTCGCTTGCTGGCGACCATCGAGTCGATGACACCCGACAACGTGGTCGAAGGTGAGACCGTACACATCGCGAGGTCAGCGACCTGTTCTATGACCTCGGCTGATCTAGTCATGAGCGCACTCCTTCGTGCAGGGGTGAGGTGAGATCGATGTGGCTGCTACATCCGGCCTCGAGTTGCAGGACGAGCTGGCGGTTGTCGGGTGAGTGCGAACCCATGGCGATCGACCCATCCAAGGCGTCGAGGGCTGCGGGAACACATTCGATGTCGTCGGTATGGAGCTCGAATATCGGTTCGCCGAGGCGAATTCGTTCGCCGGGCTTTGCGAGACACATCACGCCTGCCGCCGGGCTGACCGGATCTTCCTTCTGCCGACGCCCCGCTCCGAGCCTCCACGCCGCGACTGCGACTGCATAGGGGTCCAGCGCTTGCACGACACCGGATTCCTTCGACAAAACCTGTTCGACGTGACGCGCCGGTCGCAGTCCTGCAGAGAGATCACCAGACTGCGCGGACACGATTTCCTCGAACACCACGAGTGCGTCACCCGACGCAAGGGCATCGGCTGGATCTCGGGTGACTCCGGTGAGCAGAGCCATCTCGTGAGCTAGCGCAATGGAGAGTTCGGTGACGTCTCGTGGACCGTTGCCCCCCAGAACGGCGAGTGCTTCTTCCACCTCGAGTCCGTTCCCGACAGCTCGCCCGAGAACGCAGTCCATGTCCGTGAGGAGTGCCGTCGTCCTCACGCCATTCTGGTTTCCAAGATCGACCATCGTCCGAGCCAGAGACTCGGCATCTTCAAATCGCTTAAGGAACGATCCCCTGCCCACCTTCACATCGAGGACCAGGGACGAGACACCCTCCGCGATTTTTTTCGACATGATCGAGCTGGCAATCAAAGGAATCGACTCGATCGTGCCCGTCACGTCACGCAACGCATAGAGCTTGCGGTCGGCCGGTACGAGCTCCGCCGACGCTCCGGCGATCACCGCCCCAACGCTGCGTAGCTGAGCAACGAGCTCGTCCTGTGAAAGCTCGGCACGCCATCCAGGGATCGCTTCCATCTTGTCCAGCGTCCCCCCGGTGTGTCCGAGAGCACGGCCAGACAACTGGGGGACCGCCGCGCCACACGCGGCGAGCATCGGCACGACGATCAGGGACATCTTGTCGCCGACGCCCCCGGTGGAGTGTTTGTCCACGGTCGGCCGGTCAACGGTCGAGAGATCGAGTCGTTCACCTGATTCGACCATGGCGTGTGTCCACGTCGTGAGTTCTCGCGGATCCATGCCTCGCCACACGATCGCCATGAGCAATGCTGCGGCCTGTTCGTCAGATACCGCAGTGTGGTGGGTGTACTGATCGATGAACCAGTGGATCTCGTGCTCATTCAGAACGAGACCATCACGCTTCTTCCGGATGATGTCAACAATGTCCATGTGAGACCTCTTGCACGCGTACGGGCCACTCATCTTCAGACTGCCAACCTTTTGAATCTTAGCCCAGGGGCGGAAGTCCCTCTACAGAAAGCTCTCACTCTGTGCAGAATGGAATCATGACAAACGATCAGACCCTGGCACGAAGGGTTCTCCCACTTATCGATCTGACCCTCCTTGGCGACGAGGACAGCGTGTCCGATGTCGAAGCCTTGTGTGACAGCGCCACGACCCGATTCGGATCCGTCGCCGCCGTCTGCGTCTGGCCCGAGTTGATAAACGTGGCCTCGCGGCGACTCAGCGGGACCGGAATCAGGATCGCCGGAGTCGCGAATTTCCCAGAAGGCAAGAACGACTCCTCGCGCGCTCTTTCAGACACAGCAGCAATCCTCGAATCAGGCGGAAACGAGGTTGACGTTGTCTTCCCCTGGCGGGCGCTACGTGATGGTCAAATTGGAGTGGGAGCCACGCTCGTCCAACATGTTCGAGATGCACTTCCGGACCAAACCGTACTGAAGGTGATTCTCGAAACAGGCGAACTGCAAGACCCAAGCCTGATCCATCAAGCGGCGATCGAGTCGATCGCTGCCGGGGCAGATTTTCTCAAAACGTCGACAGGAAAGACTGCACATTCGGCAACCCCCGAGGCTGTACGACAGCTGTTCGAAATCGTCGCCCAAGAACCACGTCAGGTCGGCGTGAAGGTCTCGGGCGGCGTTCGCACGCTCGAGCAGGCGAACACGTATCTTTCGATCGCGGACGAGATTCTCGGCGAACCGCATATATCGCCCGAGATCCTACGATTCGGCGCAAGTTCACTTCTCGATGCGGTTCTCGTCGCACTGGACGGGTCCTTGGACCCTGGTTGAATCCTGGAGCGCGGCTGAAAAATGAGGATCATGCAGCCGCACAGTTTCCGCTCAGCGGTCCTACTTACGTTGCTTGGCTTGACCGCGTTGCTCCTCAGCACGTGCGACAGCACCGTTGATTCCACCGACGGAACTGGGAGCAGCACACCAGCGTCGAGTAACACCGAATCGCAACCAAACTCCTCGACAACGATCGCTGGCAACATCGATCCGTTCTCACCGACCGCTGGCGAGGTGGCAGTCGCGGATGCGTTCGTGCGGTTCGCCGATTCCCCCTCGGCCGAAACGGCCGCTGCGCTCCCTTTTGCGGGCGAGGTCTCCCTCGGACTCGCCTCTGACATCATCACGATCGTCGCGCGCTCAGAGATCGCCAACGCTGCGAGTTGGCAACTCGACGTAGATGAGTACGCCGGCTTCGGTGGACCGTTCTCCGCGCTCGACCACCCTGCGCCGTCGGTCGAACTCACCGTTGGACCGCACGATCACTGCGCAAATCCCCCTATCGCCCCTCCCAGTGGCTTCAAAGACCTGCGCCAGATCGCTCTCCAACCAACCGATATAGACAGCTGCATCGACTGGTGGAGCGTCGACTTCTACCTCGACGAGGAAGGTCAGATTCGGGCCGTGACCCTTCTTTTGTTTGGACCATAGCGACTCGTTGGCGGGGACGAAGGGCCCTGTGCGCACACTCCACTGCCGACCACGCTGGATCTATGGCAGTCGACATTCTTACGGGCTTCATTCCGCTCCTGATAGTCGGAGTGTTTGGGCTGCTTGCGTTGCGCCTGCTTCGGCGTGCCCGCGAAGACGACCCGACCACAACCTCGACGCTCGTCCGGCAAGTCGGCTTTTACGGCCTGCTGTTCGTCAGCATGGTCTTGACCGCCTCGGGGGCCGGATGGGCATCGGACGAACTGTCAAACAATGCGCGTCACGCCGACAACTCCTCGCTTGCGATGGCGCTCTCCCTGGTTGCTCTGGGTATGCCCGTCTTCACCGTTCTGCTGAGCCTCGCAGACCGACGCTTGCGCCACGACCGACTCGAACGGGAAGGAGTGGTGTGGTCGCTCTACCTGAATGCGGCCTTGCTCACCTCACTGATCGGGACCATGGTTGGCGGTTTCCTCATTGTTCGAGACGTGCTCGATGACCGATTGGGCCAACAGATCGACGCATCCGATCTGATGATGACGATCATGTGGGCGACCTTCTGGGCGATCCACTGGTTCGTGCTTCTCCGTCGACACGGGGTACATGGTGACACCCACCTCGCCTTCGGTTCCATCCTCGGCATCGCCGTACTCGGAGCGGGCAACGTAGGCCTCTTCTACCTCGGCTTCGACAGGGTCTACACCGAACTAACAAATGATCTCCAGCTCGACCGTGCTGGTCCCACAGGCCACGAATGGGCCGCGCTCTTCGCGGTCGGAGTGACCACATGGATGTGGTACTGGCTCAGCCATTTCGAGGGCGCCCGGCGAACGGACGCGTGGTACACCAGCGTTGTTCCCGTAGGAGCCCTCAGTGGTTTCGTATCGCTGGTCGTCGCGGGGACAGCAACGGTACACCTCGCGCTGGTGTGGTGGATCGGTGACCCGGCCGACCTCAGGGCTGTCCGGCACTTCGACCGACTCCCCTTCCTACTCGCCGTGCTCGTCACTGGAGTCGCCAGTTTGGGATACCACCGTTGGCTACTCGACGCAGAGGAGGAACGAAACGATCCGATCCGGGTATACGACTATCTCGTGATGGCCGCGGCTCTCGTGGCCTCGGTCGTCGGCGCAGTTCTCTTCGTCTCCGCGTTGTTCCACCCCCAGGGTGTCGATTCGAATGAGTTGCTCGCTGGCGTGACGGTAGTCGTGGCGGGGGGCGCGGTGTGGCTTCGGCAGTGGCGCCATACAACACACCTGGCGAATAACAGTCTGCGCGAGTCGAGGTCTCAGGTTCGTCGAAGTTATGCCTATACGACCCTCGGAGTGGCCGGTGCCACGCTTCTCGTCTCTGGCCTAGTCTCGCTACAGGGGCTGCTCGAGGCGCTGCTCGATGGTGAGCTCAGTCCGGACACCTTCCGCAAGGAGCGGATTGGTCTAGCGGCGGTTGCGATCGTGATAGTGGCCGTGGTTCCGCACGTGCGCATGCTTCGGGGCCAACGCGGATCCGATGAAGTCATCGATCTCTCACAGACCGAAACGAGATCGAACGATGCTCAGATCAGTTCGAGGTGACGTGTCTTCGGGTTCCGCTCCGCTGAACCACGCCACTACCTTGTGTCGGGGCACCACCTCGGAGGTTCAAGGATGAGAGATCTAGCACGACTCCGCGTGTTGCTTGTCGAGGACAACACTCTCGATGCTCGAACCATGGAACGGCTGCTTTCGAGCAATTCAGAAACCATGTTCGAGACCCGTCACGCCGAAGACCTCGCGACCGCGATCGAGCTCCTCAACAAGGAGCCGTTCGACTGTGTGCTCCTCGATCTGTCCTTGCCCGACTCACATGGTCTCCTCGCCATCGACACGATTTCCACACAGGCCCCTCACGCGCCGATCGTCGTTCTGACGGGTCTCGACGACCCGACGACCGCACTTGAAGCCGTAGATCGAGGCGCGCATGACTTCTTGCCAAAAGGACGGGTCGATGGTGAGATCGTCGCCCGCTCTATTCGCTACGCAGTGGCACGAAATCACGCAGACGTGACCCTTCTCGATACGACCAAGAAGCTCGAGATCGCGCGGGATCGAGGTCGCATCGCTCGAGATCTTCATGACACTGTCGTGCAACAGCTCTTTGCTACCGGCATGGGCTTGCAGGCGATCGCAAAGACTACCGACGATGTTTCCATTCACGATGGTTTGTCAGACGCGATCGATCAGATCGACATGGGAATTCGGCAGCTACGGGCAGCAATCTTCGATCTCCACCTCGAGGGAGGCGACCACGACGAGGAACATGAGCTCGACGCCACCATCAGAAGTCAGGCGTCTGGCCTGGGCTTCACGCCAACACTGACCAAACGCAACGTCGAGGATCTCTCCCCTGATCTACTTCGCGAGATTCTGTCTGTCGTGCGGGAAGCCCTGTCGAACGTCGTCAAGCACGCCCACGCGACCTCAGCAGAGGTGTCGCTGATCGTGGGTTCGGACTGGCTGACACTCGAGATCATCGACAACGGTCGCGGAGTCAGGACGTCACGACTTAACGCGGCACCCGAAGAGCTCACCGGACATGGGCTCAAGAACATGGCCAAACGTTCGGCAGATCTCGGCGGTACGTTCGCCGTCCGGCCGGGCCCCGGTGGTGGCACCCGAATCGTCTGGCGAGTCCCAAACCGACCAAGAATTCTCTGAACTCAAGCTCCTGAGGCCGTGAACCGCGCCGCGTCGACGCTGTTCACGAATCGGAGGCGTTCAGTAAGTTCCTCGAGAGCAGCCTCAGCAGTCGGCGACTGCAAAGTGACCTCGCGAATCCACTCGTGCGCTGGTCGCTTGGTGTCGACGCCGGCATCGACTTCACCGGCTTTCGGACCAACGACGACGATCGGAAGCGATGTATGTGCGATTGCCTCGAAGGCAACGCTGCCATCGCAGATCCAAGCCAACCCGCGGTGAGCACGAGTCGCTAGCACGAGCAGGCCACCCTCTGAGCGCTGAAGCAGGACATCCGAGATCTCGTCCTCGGAGATCGCGTCGGACCGCATTGACGCGTGGACGTGCTCCGGGAACCACTCGAGCGGGTCGTGACAGTCGGTCTCGTAGATAATGCCCTTTTTGGTATCTACTCGAACCTTGGCAATCGGTCGATCAAGTGCCACGGCGAAAACATGCGCTACCCCTTGGGATGCCGATGAATCGATGTCATCAGAGATTGCCAGAACCACTCGATCGGCCTCGAGTTCGACGCCAGAATCGACTCCGGGACCCACCAAAATCACCGGCGCGGTGCTCTCGGACAGGAGCAACGCAGCGAAGGATCCAACGTAGTGGGCGTCATCGAACGGCGATGCACCGGTCGCCATACACACAAGGCGATCCCTGCATGTCTCGAGGACGGTGTCTTGTGCGCGGTCGTTGGCGATCACTTGCAGCGAAACGTCGACGCCCTCGCGCTGAGCAAACGACTCGACGCTCTTACTGAAACGAGCGAACTCCTGGGCGAAGTCGTCGTTTGGATCGATGATCGTCACGACCTCGATCGAGCGAGCAAGTGCCGTAGCGAAGACACTGGCTACTCGCCCCACGCGGTCGAGGTCCGCAGGACGCCTCAGCGGGATGGTGATTGTGCCGGTCTCGTCAAGGTGCTCGAAGCTGGCTGCACCGCTCTCATCCATCGGCGTCGACGTGGGGCACGATGAGAAGTGGGCTCTCGAGGTGGTGCACCAGGTAGGTGGTTACCGAGCCAACGACAAGTCCCCTGAAGCCGCCGTACCCTCGGGAGCCGACGATGGTGAGAACGACGTCGAGCTCTTCGGTCTCCGACAGGTTGAGCAGTTCGCTCCCCGTGTGACCAAGCCGAATCTCGGTGGCAACGTTCACGGGCAGACCGTCCGGGTACTCCTCCGAGAGACCATCGATCTCCTCATCGAGAACGATCTTGCCGGCGGTTCGAAGCGATTCGAAGTCGATCATCGCCGCGTCGAACCCCATAGCGGCGGGAAAATGCACGACGTGGACCGCCAGGACGCTCGCATTACGCCACGCGGCCTGGGTGACCGCTTCACGCAACGCGGCTCGTGCCGTTCCTGAACCATCGATTCCGACGACCACAACTGACATGACTTATCCTCTCGACGTCCTGCAAACCGATTTTCTCGCCCTGCCTCACATGTGGGCAGAGTCGAAGGTCCCCGGGCGCGAGGTCGGCCGGGAATCAATGACGATGGTCCCTATTGATCTGGTGAGCTACTCGAACCGTCGACGCTGTTGTTCCTCGATTCGGGCAGACATCGCAGCGGCCTGAGTACGTCGGGTGACACCGATCTTGGCGAACATGTTCGAGATGTAGTTCTTCACCGTCTTTTCGGCGAGGAACATCTCTTCCGCGATCTGGCGGTTCGACATGCCATCCCCGATCAGATCGAAGATGCGACGCTCCTGCGGCGTGAGCTCCTGGAGCCGACCCTCTTCGGTGTCTCGCAGATGTTGCATACGCATGCGAACTTCGGCGTTGTCGAGGAGTTGCGCTCCAGCCGCGACCTTGCGAATCGAGGTGATTAAGTCATTCGAGCGAACCTCCTTCAACACGTACCCAGCTGCTCCGGCGAGTGCCGCATCCAAGAGCGCGCGGTCGTCGGCGAACGAGGTGAGCATGAGACAGGGAAGGTCGGGGTGAGCAGATCGAATGTCGCGGCAGACCTCGATTCCGTTTCCGTCGCCAAGACGAACATCGAGGATTGCCACGTCGGGAGCACATCCGCGGATCTCTGACAGCGCCCGTTCTGCACTGCCGGCTTCGCCGACCACGACCATGTCGGACTCGGCGTCCACCAGTAGTGCGACCCCGCGTCGCACGATCTCGTGGTCGTCAAGCAGGAAGACTCGTGTTGGTGCAGCTTCGTCGCTCATGTGACAAGAATACTTCAACGAGTGGCTGGCCACTGGTTGATCGCAAGAACTGGAACAGGACTGTTTCGAACAACTTCGTCGAGCACGCTCCCGTGCAGCAGCCTGTCGATGCCCTGCGGAACGTGCGAAGCGATAGCAATCATCGACGCATTGCTCACGTCGGCCTCGCCGAGGATCTCTTTCACCGGCTTGCCGTGCAGGATCGCGTGGCTGACCTCGTCGTCTGCTAGCGCCGTGTCCTGCGCAACGTGTGCAACATACGCACTCGCCAGCACTTCGTTGCTCGCCAGCGGCCCTTCGATTTCGGACAAAGGGTCGGGCTCGAGAACCGTCACGATTTCGACTTTCAGGTCGAAATTGCTGGCCCACTCGTGAACGACATCGACGATCTGCTCGGATTCGGGCGACCCATCGAGCGCTACGACAAGCGGCCCGTCGTGTTCGAACATCTTCTCCTCACACTCGGGCCCCACAAGCACGACGGGACCGGGAGCGGACGTCAAGACGTCGAGCGCCATACTGCCGGTGACGAGAGCTTTTCGGCCGAGACCTTGCGCTGGAATGCACAGAACGGAGCCCGGTCGACGGGAGGCTTCGGACACGAGTTCGTCGGAGAGAAACCTCGCAGACGGAACCGTCGTGATCTGCGCGCTCAAGCCATAACGAGCACCGATGGAGTCGGCCATGTCATGCAAGGCTCGCGAGTGGATCGGGACATTCGCGTCGCTCGTGTACGCGAGGATTCGCAGCGGCCTCAAGCTTGCACTCGCAAGACCACCGCCGATTTCTAATGCCCGGATCGTTTCGTCAGACCCGTTGAATGGAACAAGAATTTCGCTGAACATTGGCCTTCTCCTTCAGAACGCGCTCTTGCTGGCGCTCAGTTCGCGCAAAAGATTCCAGCACTCATCAAGCTCTGGCTGATCGTTTCCAAGGAGGGGCCCAACAACTGGTACATAGTTGCGGAGCACCCGCATTCGCGACTTCGTGTCGGCAACGACGTAGACGTCCCCCTCGCTGGAGGTGTGTGTGCCTGGGCCAAGCGCAGCGCCCAGCGCGGTCGCAGCTCGTATGGCAGCACGCCGGATTTCGGCTTCAGCGACGGCCGAGGCATATTCCCATGCGTATTCACCTTCGGAAGGTTGGCCCGCTGGGGACCCGCTCTCTGGTTCTGACATCAAGGTTCCCCAATCGTGCATTGACGTTTGCGCACTTTCGCGCCACCCAGACACACCGGGCAGGGTCCAAGGTCCCGCCCGACCAGTCCGGCGACCGCCGACAGGGCCCCGCTTAGGACCATGGACCCTAATGATTTGACCGATCTCAGCCCACGCTGAACACATGATGGCAGCTTCGCCACAATCCGGCGCACAGCCGAGCTCGCTGGGCGCCTCCGAGACCCACATCTCGACGCTCTTCTTCGCGCGCGACCGCGTCTACAAGCTTCTGCGACCGGTGTCCACCGGCTTCCTCGACCATCGCGACCCTGCGGTCAGGTGTGCTGCAGCAACCCACGAATACGAGCTCAACGAACGAATCGCTCCTGATGTGTACCTCGGTACAGCCGATGTTGTCGAAGATGGCCAGCTCGTCGACCGCATGATCGTCATGAAGCGCCTCCCGAGCGAGCGCAGCGTCACCGCTTTGTGGCGCTCGGGTGAGCTGACGCACGACCACGTTCGCGACATCGCGCGCACGATTGCCGCGTTTCACGCATCGCTACCTGCCGAGCCGCTCATCGACGACGCGGTGGACACGCAGCGGCTTCTATGGGCCAACAACATCAAGGAGATGGAACCATTCGTGGGCCCCATCCTCCGAGCGGAAGACATGGCCCGAGTCACGGACCTGTTCGGCTCTTGGCTCAACGCGCATAGAGATTTGCTCGCACAACGCGTGACCGATGGAAACATTCGCGATGGTCACGGTGATCTACTCGCCGACGACATCTTCTGCCTCGACGATGGGCCAGCCATTCTCGACTGCCTTGCCTTTCGAGACGCCCTCCGCCACGTGGACGTGCTCGACGACGTGGCTTTCCTGGCCATGGACCTCCACCGGCTGGCCGGACCGACGTGGGCCCAGCTTCTGCTCAAGTACTACATGGAGTTCTCCGGTGAACACCACCCCGGTTCTCTTGCGCACTACTACGTGGCCTACCGAGCGCTTGTCCGATGCAAGATCTCCTGCCTACGGGCCGAGGGCGGCGAGCCACAGTTCGCTGCAGCTGCTCGTATGTATCACCGCCTCTGCCTTGATCAACTCGAGCGGGCACGGCTGCGACTAATTCTCGTCGGCGGTGGACCTTCAACGGGCAAGACGACACTGGCCACCGCCTTGGGTGAACAATTCGGTTGCGCCGTGCTTTCGACGGACGAACTCCGAAAAGATCTCGCAGCAGTGGAACGAACCGAACACCGCTTTGCCAAACCCGATGCTGGCCTCTACCGCGCTGAGCACACCGAACGGACCTACGACGAGCTGCTCCGCCGAGCCGAGGTAGTACTTCGATCGGGCCAGACCGTGATCCTCGACGCATCGTGGACCCAGGACGACAAGCGAGCCAAAGCCAGGGCCATTGCAGCAGAACGTGGAGCCGAACTCATTCCGATCGAGTGCCACCTCCCCGTCGGTATCGCGAAAGAACGACTCATTCGGCGACTCGCCGACCCCACATTGACCTCTGACGCGACTCCCGAAATCGTCGACCACTTGAACGACACCCGCGATCCGTGGCCCGATGCGATCCGCATCGACTGCAATCAAGGCTTTCTCGACGTCGAGTCCGACGCACTAACCGCCGTGCGGTCGTTTGGCCGCAAAGAAGCCTCTCCTGCGCACGAAACCGCTGGTAGTTTCTGGGGGGCGGTTCCAATTCCATGAAAGGAGCGAAGAAATGACACAAGACACTGGGATGGGACTTCGCGTCCTGTCCAGAATCACCGTCGTAGCGTTACTCGTTGTGGGAGGGCTTACCCTCACCGCAGGTGCCCTCGGCGCAGCCAGCCAAGAGTGTGGCAGCTTCAGCTACGGCTTCACCGGTACGAGACTCTTGAACGACGGAATCAGCATGAGCGCGGGTCCATTCACAATCGCGCTCCCTGCAGATACCTACGACATCACGATGCTCTCGAACGACAATCACCCAGAGCCGACCTATCAGAACGACCAGACGCAAGAACAATGGTTCTTCGAGCTCGATTCGGGCTATACCTCGACGCCGACGAACGACATTCCCAATGATCAGACGACGATGATCACCACAATCAAGAACGTGAAGATCGACTCGTCGACGGCAATCACCGTGAAGCACCTCGAACAGGGTGTAATCAACTCCGTGAACGTCGAATGCATCGGCTTCACACCATCGACGGTCGCAATCGCTGGCCCGACCACGCCGACGTCGAAGCCAGCGGTTACTGCACCGACGACAGATGCCGCAGTCACGACCGTGCCTGTCGCAGTGAAGGGCAAGGTCGAGGTCGCTCCGGTTGCACAACTGGCAGTGACCGGCGCACGTAGTACGGCCATGATCATGTTGGGCTTCGTACTGGTCGGACTTGGGTTGTCCGGTGTCCTCATCGAACAGGGCTTCAGGCAAGCCACTTCTCGTACATAGCCACCTCTTCATCTGGCCCGTAGGGGCGTAGTCGCTCGACGACCGAAAACCCGAAGGTCTCATGAAATCTGTGAGACCGCGGGTTGTCGGGGATGGTGTTGACCTCGGCAGTGAGCAACGGCTTTCCATGTCCAATCGACCAGGCCTCAAAGGCTCGGTAGAGATCTGGTCCCAGGCCCATACCTCGTGCCGTCTCGGAGAGCGCAATTCGATCAACGTAGGCGAACGACGCATGCCGTTCGCTGAACCAGCGATAGTTCGGGCTCTCATATTCGAGGGCGTGTTCGTCCAAGCCCAGGATGAATCCGACTACGGCTTCCTCGACCTCAACCACCGCGAAGAATGCACAGTTTCGGTGGAGCAGCTCAAGGCGATCCGCATTCATCGTCCCGACCTCGGGCACACATTCTTCGTTGATCGCGAGCACTGTCCTCGCATCTGACACCTCGTACGTGCGCATCGTGAGAGCATACGGGCCCTGTGCTGAAGGGACCGCAGTGGTGAAGGGACGGCAGCGAGGACGTTCGTCACTGACGAGGATCGTCTTGGTCGCATAAGGTTGTGAGATGAAATCGAATCCGCCAGCAATCGTGGTCGGCCTCGATGGCTCCGACGGGTCGAAGGCGGCGCTCGCTTGGGCCGTACGTAATTGTGTTGCGGACGAGACCGTGCATGTTGTTCATGCTTTTTCTCCTATCGCCGAATTGGCGTTGGCCGCTGTGCAACAGGATTGGTTGCCCCACCGTGATCACGTGACCCGCGAACTCGAAAAGGAGTGGGTTTCCGAAGCCCACAACGCGGGCGTCACGCCGTATACGTCGGTGGCGGACGACAACCCCGTCGAAGCACTTCTGGCCCGAGCCGAGACAGTTGAAGCGGAGCTGATCGTCGTCGGACGACATGGCTCGGGCAAGAGTCGCCGGCTCGGCAGCGTCGCTCGCGGGCTCCTCCACTCCCTACCAGTACCGATCGTGTTCGCCTCCCAGCCATCCGAACTGAACGCCACTTCTGAACCAGCGCGGTTGGTCGCGTGTGTGGGGTACGGGCGGGCTGCAGACTCAGCACTTGGGTGGGCAGCGCGTCATGCTCAGGCCCACGACCTGACACTCGAACTGGTGCACGTAGTCGGCTTCAGGCCCATCGCACCAGTGGACTCCCCCTCGGACATGTTGGCCTCATATCTCGGACCGGAAACGTCGGTGGAGTGGGCTACCGATGACCTCGAAGACAAGAGAAAACTGATTCAGGCGAACCACCCGGATCTCACGATTACCTGCCACGTGTCCCGCGGCTCAGTGGTGAAGCGCATCGTTGAGCACGCAAAGGGTGCCGAACTCGTGGTCCTCGGAGAGGGGCACACCGCCCCGTTTACCCGAAACCTCTGGGCGTCGAGGACGATGGGAATCATC
>CAXMRH010000307.1:0-4603 GCA_964196045.1 uncultured Chthoniobacterales bacterium
GAACGACGCTTGGAGATCGTCGAGAGCTGCGGCAGAAGCGGTGTTGCAGGCAACGACGACGAGTTTCACGTCGTGGGTCTCGATCAGCCACTCGGTGATCTCGTGCGCATAGTCGCGTACGTCCGCAAGAGGCTTTGACCCATATGGATACCGGCCGGTGTCGCCCACGTAGATGAGACGTTCATTCGGCAGGAGGTCGATCAGCGCACGGGCAACGGTCAGCCCGCCAAAGCCGCTGTCGAACACGCCAATCGGGCGAGGGTCCATGACTCAAAGGTTAGGGGCGCTCGTCGGAAACAACGTGGAACTCGGTCGGGCGACGCTCGCCTCCGTCATACCGGTAGGCCCGCAATGTGGGGCTGAATCCTTGCATGGAGACGATCACGTGGATCAGGTGTGCCGCGGGGTCGAACGTTGCGGCATTGGCGAGGTCTCTGGCACTGGGAACGGCCTCTGAGCTTGGGTGCGAGTGCATGACCCCGATCAGGTCGTGATCTGTTGCGTCGATTGCCTCCTCGGCTCGCATCATTCCGTGACCGTCGAGAGCGAACGCTGTCGGCGAGCGCAGCGAGTTCTCGACAGGAAAGACCGCCGAGACGACCACCAGACCGTCGCCCTTGTCCGCCTCGGGACCGCTGCCTTCCAGACGCCCTGAGAGCAACGCGCACGCCTCGTTGGGTAACGAAACACGCGCAACCGATACACACCGATTTCGCACATCTAGTGTCAGACAAAGATTGGGCACTCCCCAAGGTTACGATCGAAGAGTGTCCACCAAGAACGCGAACAAGGCTGACAAGAACGGCAAGAAGAAACCCGGCATAACCGGCAGAGACAAGAAAGTTGTTGCCACCAACCGTCGAGCACGTCGCGATTATGAAATTACCGACACGTTCGAGTGCGGCATGGTGCTTCGCGGCTCGGAGGTGAAATCGCTTCGAGAGTCACAAGTACAGATGACCGAAGCATACGGACGCATCGATGACGGCGAATTGTGGCTCCTCGGCCTGAACATTTCTCCCTACGCTTCGACCGGCTCAGCTTCCTTCGGTCACGTCCCCGACCGACACCGAAAGCTTCTCCTCCACCGAACCGAAATCGACCGCATCGAAGCCCGAGTGCAACGAGAGAGGCTTGCGCTCATTGCCCTATCCATCTACTTCATCGGTGGACGAGCAAAGGTCGAAATCGGTATCGGCCGCGGCAAGAAGGAGTTCGATCGACGCCAGGACATCGCGCGTCGCGATGCGGACCGAGAAGCAGAGCGGGCCATGTCGAGGGCGAACCACCGCAATCACTGACCAAAGACCCGTCGAGGAGACATCGCGATGATCAACGAGACCCCGCAGTGGCATGCGCTGCTGGCCGCCCAAGCGAACATGGAGGGGACGACCCTTCGCGAGCTCTTCGCCGACACCGGCCGCGCCGAGTCCTTGAGTCTCGAGGTCGACGGGCTCTTCGCCGATCTCTCAAAGCACCTCGTGGACGAAACCACGATCGATAAACTCATCGACCTCGCCGAAGCAGCCGGCCTGCCCGGGCGAATCAACGCCATGTACGGCGGGGAACACATCAACTCAACTGAGGACCGGGCGGTGCTTCACACCGCTCTACGTTTGCCAAAGGGCGAAGCGCTCGAGGTGGACGGACAAGACGTCGCCGGTGACGTTCGCGCCGTACTCGACCACATGGCCGCCTTCGCCGAGGATGTACGCGACGGCACATGGCGTGGTCACACCGGAGAACGAATTCGAACGGTGATCAACATCGGTATCGGTGGGTCGGACCTCGGTCCGTACATGGCCTATCGAGCCTTGATGGCCTATCGCCACGAGTCGATCGAGGCACGGTTCGTGTCTAACGTCGACGGCACTCACCTGCATCAGGCTCTCGAGGGGCTCGATCCGACAACAACCCTGTTCATCGTTGCGTCGAAGACCTTCACGACCCTCGAGACACTCTCGAACGCCCGGAGCGCGCGCTCGTGGTTGCTCGCAGGCGTCGGCGGCGACGAGTCGGCCATCGCAAAACACTTCGTCGCGTTGTCCACGAACGCCGAGGGCGTAGCCGAGTTCGGGATCGACACAGCCAACATGTTCGAATTCTGGGACTGGGTCGGTGGCCGCTACAGCATGGATGCAGCGATCGGTCTATCCCTGATGATCGCCATCGGCTCGAACAGCTTCGAAGAAATGTTGTCCGGGTTCCACTCAATGGACGAGCACTTCCGAACAACACCGTTGCGACACAACCTTCCCGCGATGCTCGGCCTGATCGGTGTGTGGTACCGGAACTTCTACGAGTGGCCGACCCACGCGGTATTGCCCTATTCCCAGCTCCTCGACCGGTTCCCGGCCTACCTCCAACAACTCGACATGGAGAGCAACGGAAAGAGCACCACCCTCGACGGACAACAGGTCACCTACGACACTGGGGCGATCGTCTGGGGTGAACCGGGGACCAACGGCCAGCACGCCTTCTATCAGCTGATTCACCAGGGCACGACGCCGGTGCCGGCGGACTTCATCGGCTTCTACGCACCGGACTTCGACGGCATCGACCACCATGACGCGCTCATCGCGAACCTCTTCGCACAGGCGGAAGCACTCGCGTTTGGTAAGACCTCAGACGAGGTGCGAGCCGAGGGCGTGGCGGAACACCTCGTGTCCCACAAGACCTTTCCAGGCAGTCGCCCGAGCACAATGCTCATGGCACCGCGCCTCACACCATTCGTTCTCGGCCAGCTGGTCGCACTCTACGAACACCGAACATTCACGCAGGGCGTGATCTGGGGCGTGAACAGCTTCGATCAGTGGGGTGTGGAACTAGGCAAAGTTCTCGCGACCGCCATCATCCCTGAACTGACCGACGACACGCTCGAACTCAGTCACGACTCCTCAACAACTGCGCTCATCAAGCGATATCAGAAGAACAGAAACAAATAGAGTCTCCGACACGCGGGACTACCTGGGGGCTGGAATGTCGACACCATGGAAGTCCATTGCGGACGCCACTGAAGCAGAGCTGCGCGCCGACGTGATCGTCGTCGGCTCAGGTGCCACCGGGCAGTCGGTGGCCAAGCGCCTCGCATCGAACGGTGTGGACGTTTTGATGGTCGAAGCTGGCCCAGCCGCGGAAACACATAGGAAGAGCCAAACGCTTCTGCAGGCTGCAATGCCCGCCATCCACGGCCAGTACCCGGACTTCGGTGGCCACATGTTGATGAACCTCGGCGGATCGATCGGCAAGCCACAAATGCCGATGAGTGCCGATGGCTCGGCGCCGGCAGAGGGTATTCGCCTCGCCCGCCTCGTAGATGCGGACCTGACCGATTGGCCAATCTCTCGAACAGAACTCGATCCCTACTACGACGTGGTGAGCGACTGGTTCGGTATCGACTGGGCGGCACACAAGACACCGCAGTTCGAGGACGAACGTCTCCAGACAGCGCCGTTCCACGTGACGTCTCGTAGGCCTTTCTCTCATCCGAGCCCCGGACATCTGTCGGGTGTCCGAGTTCTCCTCGATGCCCCGGTGTCGAAACTGAACGTCGACAAGGGCGGAATCATCTCCTCAGTCGAAGTCTCCACCCAGGCCGGCGAGTCGTACGAGCTCCATGCGTCGACGTTCGTCCTCGCGATGAACACGATGCCGACGACACAACTACTTATGCACAGCGACGCGGCGAAAAGCAGCGGGATGCTCGGACATCACCTGATGGACCATCCGCTCGTGACGTTCGGATACATCGAACCATCACCGGATCTACCCCGCGACATGCTCGATGCCCTCACGCCAACACCGATCGAGTCGGGTCTGTTCTGGCCAAAGCTGGTGCCGGATCAGGCTGCGGTCGAGGCTGACGAGTTGGTCAACCTTGCGCTGACGCTCGTCCCGCTCAAGTGGACCGTGCGACGAAATCTCGCCCGTCACCGGCTGCTGAAGCCAGTCGTCGTCGGGGCGAGAACGGGTGCGAAACACAGCTTCGATCGCGTCGTCGACGCGGCACGACAACGACGAATAGACGCAGGCGTTGCGAGGGACGTTTTGCGGTCAGCGCGCGGTATAGACGAACTCCTCCAGATCAAGTTTCGTCCGAAGGGCCCCGAGTTCAATCTCGAGAGCGGCTGGTGGAAGGACACATTGACCGACACCTTGCCCGAGACGTTCGAGATGATTGGGATGGTGCAACAGCGCGGTCATTACGAGAACCACGTTTCGCTCAGCGACGAGAAGAACTCGTTGGGGTGGAACAAATTGCGGGTGAATTGGCAGTACCGCCAAGAAGACAAGAATGCAGTCGATGCGGCTGCGACGCCGATCATGGACGCGCTCGAAGAGGCGGGGTTCGGCCGCATGACGCGGCTCGATGCCGAGAAGCACACCGAGAACTATTCGTGCCATCACGCATCGGGGACCACCCGCATGTCGACGGACCCCACGAAGGGTGTCGTCGACGCCAACTGCAGGGTTCACGATCACCCGAACCTCTACATCGTCGGGATGTCCGTCTTCCCTTCGGTCGGGTACGCAAACCCGACTCTCTCAATCATGGCGCTCGGTGTCCGACTGGCCGACCACATCGTCGCTTCCTGACCAACCG
>CAXMRH010000308.1:0-22702 GCA_964196045.1 uncultured Chthoniobacterales bacterium
CCAACATCGACGGGCTCGTCATTCCCAAAGCTGAGTCGGCCGACGTTCTCCGCGAGGTCGATGGTGCTCTTCGCGCCCTCGAGATGTCAGCAGGACGCGAGGTTGGCTCGATCACGGTCATTCCGCTCATCGAGAGTGGCATCGGGGTTCGGGCTACCTTCGACATGATGTCGATCGGTGGGCGCTTCGAATCGATTCTGTTCGGTGGCGGCGAGCAGGGCGACCTGGTTGCCGACCTTGGGGTCGAGTGGACTCCCGAGGGAACGGGCCTCATGCACTCGCGAGCACAGGTGCTCATGGACTCTCGGGCGGCTGGCTGCGAGCACCCGATGGAAGCCGTCTTCATGGACTTCAGGAACCTCGACGCGTTGCGCGTCGAGTGTGAGATAGCTCGCACGCTCGGCTACGTCGGCAAGGTCGCGATTCACCCGGCACAGATTCCCGTCATCCATGACGTCTTCACACCGTCGGAAGAGGAAGTTGCACACCATCGTCGGATCATCGAGGAATTCGATGCGGCACTCGCCGAAGGAAGTGCATCAATTCAGGTCGACGGAAAGATGGTCGACTACGCCGTCGCTCGGGTTGCCCGAGTCGTGTTGGCACGAGCCGAACTCGCCGACCGGGCCGCGGCCCGCGGCGCCAATTCGTAAGAACAATCTGAAACAACCGTCCAGGTCAAGGGGAATGTTATGTCACGAAGCAGGTACATCGACGGTGGGGTCGGAATCGCGGTGATCGGTTCTGGCGGAATCGGCACGCTGCGAGCGCAGATCTGCCACCGCCATCCAGCAATCAAGTTTCTCGGGGTCTGTGACGTCATCGAAGAGCGGGCATCCACACTCGCCGCCGCCTGTGACGCCGATGCCTGGACGACAGACGCAATGGAGCTCGTCAACCGCGATGAGGTCGACTGTGTGATCGTCGCGTCGACCGAGGACGCACACTTCGATCCAGCGATGGCGGCCATTCAGGCCGGAAAACACGTGCTGATCGAAAAGCCGCTGACGATCGAACCCGATGAGGCCGAGAAGCTCCTCGTTGCGGCCGAAGAGTACGGCGTCTTCGTCTACACCGGGTTCACGCAACGCTTCCGCCGCAGGTACCTCTCGATCAAGGAGAGCATCGAGAAGGGCTACATCGGGGATATCACCAGTGTGAAGGCCTCTATCTACCTCACCCAGGCTGTGGCGCGGGCGGTCATTTCCCGAGCGCCGACGACAACGCCATCCATCAACACGATGACCTACCTCGTCGACCTCCTCACCTGGTTCTCCGGCAAGAAGCCGATATCGAGCTACGCAGCTGGAGCGAAAGGCATGTTCTACGAGGAGTTCGGAGCACTCGACTCGACCTGGACTGTCCTCACCTACGAAGAAGGCATGGTCGCAACCCTCGGCGCCAGCTGGGAAGTGCCAGTGTTTTGGCCAGCGAACAACGCTTCGTTGGAGTTCGAGGTCTTCGGACGCGAGGGTTCAGTCAGCGTGAAGGATGATCATCGCGACATGATGATCGCTTCGAACAAGCGGATGCCCGGGCCGTATACGCCCGATGTCGATATGCACGTCGCCACCTTCGGCAGCAACATGCCCGGAGATTGGGCACTCGGTGAACACTTCGGCGCGATGCAAGAAGAGACACACGCCTTCATCAACAGCGTCGGGCAGCGGCGTCAGGACAGGATTCTGGCAACAGGACGCGACGGTTTCGACGTGTTGAAAATTTCCCGGGCAATCGATCGGTCGGCGAACACCGGCGAGGTCGTGCCGATCAACTGGCTCGACTGAGGCGGTTGAACATGGGAGCCATGCTCGAAGGCATCACCATCATCGAACTCGGCGGTGTCATCGCGGGAAACTTCGGCCAGGTGATCCTCGCCGACCTCGGCGCGGAGATCATCAAGGTCGAGCCGAAGACAGGCGATACGGCTCGCAACGCGAGCATGGCCGCAATCGACGGTGAGAGCGCTATTCACCTCTTCATGAACCGGGGGAAGAAGAGCATCTCACTCGATCTGAAGACCGAGGAGGGACTCCAGATCCTTCACCGGCTGGTAGAACAAGCCGACGTCGTCATCGACAACTTCCGTCCCGGAGTCATGGCTCGGCTCGGCGTCGATCACGCGACGCTCAAGGCGATCAAACCCGACATCATCACGGTGAGCGTCACGGGCTTTGGCGAGACCGGTCCACTCAAGGACAAACCGGCATTCGACCTCGTGATCCAGGCATACAGCGGCCACATGTCGATCACCGGCGAGGCAGACGGACCACCTGCCCGCGTTGGCGCCCCGCTGGCCGACATGTCGGGAGCCATCTATGGGTGCATCTCCATTCTGGCCGCGCTCGTCGGACGGGGTCTTCACGGCACGGGTGCCCATGCCGATGTCGCCATGCTCGACTCGATGGTGCATCTGCTCGCGTACGACGCGCTCGGTTACCTGACCGCGGGAGCCGAACCGAAGCGTCATGGCTCGGCGCATGCGCACATCGTTCCGTGGCAGGCGCTTCAGTGCTCAGACGGCTTCGTGGTGGTTGCCGCGCGAGATGAGAAGTTTTTTCGGAACCTCTGCGACGCGATCGACCGACCCGATTTGAAGACCGACGAGCGGTCTGCATCGAACGCGGCTCGGTTGGTACATCGAAACTGGCTCGCGCCTCAACTAGAGGAAGCGTTCCTCATGAAGACTCAGGCCGAGTGGGTGCAGATTCTCGACGACTTCGACGTTCCGTCGGCACCGGTGAGCACCTTTGCCACGCTGTTCGACGACCCCCAAATGCAGGCACGGGACATGATCCAGCACTACGAGCATCCGACGATCGGCGAGGTGACATACCAGCCGAGTCCCATGAAGATCGACGGATACACGTTTCCGAACCAACACGCGCCGATGCTTGGCGAGCACACTGAAGCGATCCTCGTCGAACGGCTCGGATACACCCCCGAACGCGTGGCCGACCTCGATGACGAGGGAGTCGTGAAGACGTGGAAACCAGAATCGACGAGAGACGAGGGCTGAGCACATGAGATTTGGCACGATGGTTCCCCAGGGTTGGAAGCATGATCTTGCCGACATCCCAAACGACCAGCAATGGGACCACATTCTCGAATCCGCTCAGGCGATCGACGCCAGCGGCTGGGATTCGCTCTGGGTCTACGATCACTTCCACACCCATCCTGGCGTGACGCATGAGTCGGTCTTCGACGCGTGGACGTTGATGGCAGCCATCGGTGCGGTCACCAATCGTGTCCGGATCGGACAGATGTGCACGTGCGTCTTGTATCGACCGCCCACGCTGCTCGCCAAGATGGCGGCCTCGGTCGATGCGATCTGCAACGGTCGGCTCGACGTCGGCATCGGCGCTGGCTGGAGCGACAAGGAATTCGCCGCCTACGGATACGACTACCCGTCGGACAAGGTCCGGCTCGACCATCTCGAAGAAACAGCGCAGATCCTCAAGATGATGTGGACGACAGATGAAGCCCACTTCGAGGGCGAGCACTATCAGGTTCGCGGAGCGATCACCCGGCCGCTTCCCCAACAGAAGCCGCATCCGCCGCTGTGGATCGCGGGGGGCGGCGAGAAGCGCACCCTCCGAATCGTCGCAAAGTACGCAGACATGTCCAATTTCGGAGACGATGTCCCTGATTTTCTGCACAAATCGAAGATCCTGGCTGGACACTGTGAAGCCGTCGGCCGCGACTTCGATGAAATCGGTCGCAGCGTGCACCTGATGTCGATCGTGGGTCGTGATCAGGCCGATCTCGATGCGAAGCTGGAGGTGGCCGCACGACGACGGGGCAGCTCAGCCGAGGAGTTCGCCTCGGAACACCTCGTCGGAACGGTCGAGCAGGTCGGCGACATCGTCGGGCAATACGCCGAAGCAGGCTGCGCCGAACTAATTCTGTACTTCTACGACATGGGCGAACAGGACAGCCTCGAGCTCTTCGCGTCGGAGATCATGCCCCACCATCAGTCGTGACCGACCTCGCCTCGCTGCTTGCGCCTCGATCGATTGCGATCGCAGGCCTATCCGCTGATCCGACGAAGCACGGGCAACGCGTTCTGGCCAACATGCGCAGGGTCGGCTTCGCTGGCGAGATCTGGGGTGTACATCCGAAGCGGCCCGAAATCGAAGGTGTCGAGATGTTTGCGTCGGTCTCGAATCTCCCGGAGGCACCAGACGTTGTCGTCTCTGCGGTGCCGGCTGCAGTGGTCGGGGGCTTGGCATTCGAGGCCGGAATCAAGGGTGTGGGAACCGTCATCGTCTTCGCGGGCGGATTCGCCGAGGCGGGCCAGGATGGTCGAACCCTGCAAACCGAGCTGCTCCGCGCGAGATCGGAAACCGGCGTCCGAATTCTTGGGCCGAACTCTGGCGGAGTCATCACACCATCGGCCGGCGTGGCGATGAGTTTCTTGACATGCCTTGACCGACCTGCATCAGAGATTCGATCGGGGCCTGTCGGCCTCGTCACCCAAAGCGGAGGAATGGGCAGCTACGTCCATAACCTCGCCGCTGCGTGTGGAGACGGACTCGCGGCATCGATCTCGACAGGGAACGAAGCCGACCTCGGAGTCGCCGATGGAATCGACGCGCTCGCCGACATGCCCGAGGTCCGAGCGATCGCCGTGATCCTCGAGACGGTTCGTAACGGCCCAGCCTTCGTACGCGCAGTGACCCGTGCTCATCAGGCGGGCAAGCCCGTCGTCATCACCCGAATCGGGCGCTCCGAACGAGGCCGCCGTTTGATGAGCACGCACACCGGCGCGCTGGCGAAGCCGGAGCGAGTGCTCCACGGGGTGCTCGCCGAGCTCGGTGCGGCGGTTGTCGACACGCCGGCCGAAATGTTTGAAGTCGCCAGCATCCTCGCCCGGACGGCGAAGCCCCTGGGACCACGGGTCGGAATCATCACTCATTCAGGAGGAATGGCCATTCTGTTGAGCGACCTAGCAGACGGGACGACAGTTGAGCTTCCACAACCAAGCGAAGCGCTTCGAGCGACGATCGAGCCTCTCATCCAACAAGGCGCGGTGGACAACCCGCTCGACATGGGTGGGATCATCGGCGGCCCACATCGCTTTGCTGAGGTCGTCGCTGCCTTCGCGAAATCCGGTGAGGTCGACTCTGTGCTCGCGGTGAGCAGTGCCCATCCGCCGGCCCACAGCGATCAGCGGGTCGATGCACTTCTCGGCCACGACTTCGCCATCCCGGTCGTACACCTCTGGATGGCTGGAGACGTCGGCAGCTCTGCGCTCAACAAGCTTCGAGCAGCACATGCCCCGGTCACGGAGGAACCACGAGCGGCCATCCGCGCCATGTCTGCTTTGGCCGTTCAGAGACCAGGATGGTCACCAGAAGACTTACCAACGGCAGACGCCGCGCCGTTGTCAGCCCTCACCGAGTTCGACGCAAAACGGGTGCTCGACGGATGGGGTCTTGTCGTTGCCAAAGGCGCTCGCGCATCAACGGCTAGGGAGGCGACTGCGGTCGCCGATGCGATCGGGTACCCGGTCGTGGTCAAGCTGTCATCGCTCGACGTGATGCACAAGACCGAGGTCGGTGGGGTGGCGGTCAATCTCGGAGATCCACAATCTGTCAGCGAGGCGTTCCTCACTGTGCAATCGAAAGCGCCACCCGGTGCACGAATCGACGGTGTTCTCGTCGAAAAGCACACCTCAGGACCAGAGGTGATCGTCGGCGGCCTTCGAGATCAAACGTTCGGCGCGATGATTCTTGTCGGAATCGGTGGCGTGGTCGCCGAGGCACTCGACGACGTTCGCGTCGCATCGGCTCCGATGTCAGCTGAGTGGGCGAAGACCCTGATTTCAAACCTCGCGGGTCTCAAGACGTTGACCCACCCACGTCATGGTGAACCCGCCGACCTCGACCAACTTGCTCAGCTCGTGTCTAATCTGTCGCAGCGTCTTGTCGCGAATGAGTGGCTGGAATCCTTCGACATCAATCCATTGGTCTGGTCCAGTAATACTTGGATCGCCGTCGACGCCACATTGGCGCTCGAAGGCGCGCAAGAATCAAACAACTCTGACGTACAACAATGAATGAGGTTCAGTATGCGGTACCTGGCATTTCAAAGCCCCGACGGTCCGATGATCGGCCGCGTCGATGGAGAGACAGTCGAGACGCTGTGCGATCTCGACAGCTTCTACGCTGACCCGAGCGCGTACGTCGATGCCTCGCCAGTGTCCGGCTCCGCGCAACCGATCGCCGACGTCACACAGGTGCCACCTGTGCCAACGACTGCTCAGATCTTGTGCGTGGGACTCAACTACGTGGCTCACATCGAGGAGACCGCCTCTCAGCGACCGGAGGCCCCGAATCTGTTTGCTCGCTGGTACCGCACCTTGCTGTGCCAGGACGGTGAGCTCCCGGTTCCGTCAGGTGAACCGGGACTCGATTGGGAGGGCGAACTCGGCGTGATCATCGGCGAAGAAATGGTCGATGTGTCCGAGGAGGAGGCCATGGCCGGCGTGCTCGGCTACACCTGTTTCAATGACATATCGGCACGTGTACATCAGCGACGCACACCCCAGTGGGCGCTCGGAAAGAACCCGAAGGGGTCGGGTCCGATCGGTCCGGTCGTCGTGACCGCCGACGAGTTCGGTGATCCACAGCAGAAGCGGTTGGAGACTCGGTACAACGGCGACGTTGTCCAGTCCTCCACCACCGATCTCATGATTTTCAAGATCGCCGAAACGATCTCCTACGCCAGCAGGTGCATCACGCTCTATCCAGGTGACGTTTTCGCCACCGGCACACCCTCTGGTGTGGGATCGAGAATGGATCCCCCAGTCCTGATGACGGCCGGTGATCGCGTCGAAGTCGAGATCGAGGACATCGGCATCCTCCGCTCCAGGATCGTGTAAATCCCAGTCCCTCGCCTAGCGCGCTCCTTCAGACGAGGTTGGTCATCCAGCTGAGACCCGATTCGACGGTCGAACCTGACGGGACGTATTCCGCGCCAATGGGCTCGCGCCAGCCGAGATCATCGATCAGCGTGAATATCTCCCGATAGTCCAGATCGCCTCGGTCCGGTTCGAAGCGGTCAGGCACCGACGCGAACTGGATGTGTCCAATGATCGGCAGGAGCCGCTCGAGACGACCGCCGACATCACCCTCGATGATCTGCACGTGGTAACAGTCGAACATCAGCTTGAGATTGGGCTGGGCCAGCCGCTCGATGATCCCCTCGGCCTGAGCTGTGCTGCCGAGATGATAGTTAGGTGCGTCGTGGGGGTTGAGTGGTTCGATCAGGACCGTGACCCCAACGAGCGCAGCACGTTCGCAGGCGTAGACCAGGTTGGCATCAAAGGCGACTTCTGCCAGTTTCCCGTCCGACATACCCGCCATGACGTGCACGTTCGGGGCTCTGATCAACCTCGCATACTCGACCGCCTGGTCGATCGCAGCGCGAGCGTCACGCTCGCGGCCGGGCAGGGCAGCCAAGCCGAACTCGCCGGCGTTTCCCCGGACTGTATTCAGGCTGACCGCTCCGAGACCGCAATCACTGAGTGCTTGCCGGAGATCGGATGGGTCCGTTTCATAAGGCCAGTGGAACTCGACCGCAGCGAAGCCTGATTCGGCAGCGGAGCGGACAGCCAAGGGTGCTGGCAAGTCGTTCCAGAGAAAGCCGAGGTTGGCGGAGAAGCTGGGCATCGTCAGCCCAGCCGTCTCGTTGAAGCCACCGAAGCATCCTAGACACCCCGCCGATCTCCAGCCCTAGAATCAGGTCGTAGTGAGAATATGTGGGGTGCTGAACACGTGAACGAGACGATCGGCGACATCATCGAGACGGGCCGCGCCCGGCTCGAGTCCGACCTCGCCGGGCACATCGCGGCTGGCGCCGGCGACAGCAGCACGGTCGAGGCCAACGCCACCGCATTAAGTCGTTGGAGACTCGTTTCGTCTGTGGCGTCTGGAGTTGGCACGCCGACAACGGCCACGAGCGTTCTCGGTTTCGACCTCGACCTCCCCGTGCTCACGGCTCCTATGGGTCCTCTCGAACTCATCGACGCCTCAGGCGCGCGAGCCGTCTCCGATGGAGCGGTTCGAGGTGGCGCGGCTACGACGGTTGCGCTGACCTCAGCACCAATACTCGAAGATGCGATAGTGCCCGGTGCCGTCGCCTTCCTTCAGCTCTATTGGTGGGGTGATCGCGACTGGGTGCGTTCCATGCTTCTCCGTGCACACAAAGCGGGGTTCGCTGCAGTGGTCATAACAGTCGATGTGCCTGACTACGGAACGCGCTGGGCTGACGTGAGAAGTGGCTTCGACCACCATGGCCAGATGGCGCTGCCCAATCTTGTCGAGGCTCCGCCCGAACGCGCCCAACGATTGGCATTTCAACAGGCCCTCACCTTCGAGGACATCGCGTGGGCTGTCGACACTTCGCCCCTACCGATCGTCTTGAAAGGGGTACTTTCCGCAACCGACGCTCGGCATGCCATCAACGCCGGGGTAGATGCCATCTATGTGTCCAATCACGGAGGCCGTGCGCTCGCTGGCCAGATCGGCACGATGGATGCGCTCGAGGAAGTGGCCGCCGAAGTGGGTAGCGAAGTACCGATTGTTGTCGATGGTGGATTCTCGACGGCCGAAAACGTTGCTACCGGCCTGGCCTGTGGCGCAGATCTAGTGGCGATTGGTCGACCGCTGGCCTACGCCCTTGCCGAAGGCGGAGCTGACGGAGTTGCGAACTACCTGTCGCTCCTAAAGGACGATCTTAAAACAGCTCTGACGGTCCTTGGTGCGTCATCACCAGCGGCGCTCGGGCCAAAGCACGTGCGCCGAACCTAGTCACGCGCTGCGGTTGATCGTCTCCCCTACGATCGACAGGGTGACTTCGCAGCTGTACCGCTGGCAAGCCAGCATGGGCGCAATAACAGGCGTCCTTGTGGCCGATGCCATCGCCTCCGATACGGCTGGTTGGACGGCAGGCGCGATGCGGTCGGTCGACATTGCTAAAACCATGCTGTCGGGGAGCGCCGGTTCCGGTCGACCTCGAACCGCATGACTCAGTCGCCGCGGCGGTCGGCCTCTCGATTGGTCCGCCGCCTCTCCTCATTGAGACGACGACTGTGGCGTTCGTCGACGCCGGTCGAAAGACCCTCGAACACGGCGTCTTCCCTAATACCCACGGCCCGGTCATCGCGAAAGGAACAGAAGTTGCACGGACCAACAGCTTTCTCGGCGCGGTCGCTGCGGCTGGAGGCGACAGCGAGCTCGCTCGGCTCATCGGTGCGATCGTCGGGCTCGAGGGCGGTCTTGGTGCGGTACCAGCGAGGCAGGTGTCAACGTTCCGATCACCCGACAATCGGAGGGGACGGCGATATCTCTGCGGACTCACCAACCGACTGCTGGGTGTCGAGCGTCCAAACTGGCACGACCCTCGAAACCGCCGTGGCCCGAGCGAGGTGCTCGCTGGCTTGTGGGTCTCGAACCTGTTCGGTTTATCTCGGTTCACACGTGACCACCCGGACGGGCTCGTCCTTTCCCTGTGCGATGACGAGGGGCGGATCGCCGATCACCCGAACCACGTGACGTTCCATCTCGACGACACGCCACGGACCGGCGCCAACCCCAGCCTCTCCGTGGTCATTGACGAGATCCTCGGGGAGATCACCTCCAGTCGTGCCACCAGTCGACCAGTGCTTGTGCATTGTCGCCAGGACCCGTGAGGTCGAACGACGAGGCGCCCGATGAGCCGCACGTTCTGATCGGAAAGCGACTGGTTGTCTACTTCCGATGTACCCAAGCTGTTCATCAACGCCGACCCGGAAACAATCCTCACGGGAGCTCAGCGCGAGTTATGTCGCACCCGGCCGAACCAAACCGAAGTCACCGTCGCCGGAATCCACTTCATCCAGGAAGACAACCCGAACGAGATCGGCGAGGCACTCGCCGACTGGCTACTCCCATAGCAGGGAGTGAATCACAGGATCGAAACTAGCCCGAGGTGGCTTCGGCGGTGGCGGCCAACCGTTCGAGCGTGTAGGCCATCCCTGCCCGAGTGTGTTCTGCGCGATCACCGACGCCTGTCGCAAGTTTGGCGAACGGCTTGACGAACCCCGGGCGACGATCTCTCCAACTCTCGGTCACGCGGCACCCCTGCCGCGTCGGCTCGATGTCGTACAACCAGGTTGATATGGGTAAGCCGAAGAAGGCGACGTCGAAGCCGAACCGCTCGCCAGGCACACATTCCGTCACGGTGACGCCAGTCTTCCAGCGATGAAATGTTCGTCGGCGTGAACGCCCGAGCTATCGACTTCGCCAAGCTCGGCTGGATCTACCTCAACGACGGACGAAACGGTTCTCGCCAAATCGTGTCGTCAGACTTCGTTGCCGAGGCGACCCGACGCGACACCACCACCGACCCGGCGCCCGGCTACCAATACCTTTGGTGGATCGACGAGGACAACGACTCGTACTTCGCAAATGGCGACCACGCCCAGTTCATTTACGTCGACCCTGGCGCCGATCTCGTCATCGTTCGCCACGGCCGAAGCGGTGATTTCGCTTGGCTCCCGTTATTCGCCGACCTCAGCGACTGGCTCGAACCACAGCTGACAAGCAGGTCGCGAGCGATCAGCCCTTGGGTCCAACGGTGAGGCCTGGCACGTGGCCTCGGATCGCCCAGGCGCTCGCGGCGAAGGATCGGGGGCCGTCAGACATGCCGCTCAGGTATGCCTGCCTAACGGCCTCGGTCAACGTATCGCGAGCGCTTTCGTCGAGGGTGGAAACGAACGCGGCATACGGCCCGTCACCACCGACATACGGCGCCCAGTAGTCGTCGAAGGACTCGAACTCCATGCGGATCGTCAAGGTCGATTCTTCGATCTCGACGAAACCTGTCTGGCGCCAGAGTCGCGCTAACTCCCCGGGCTGAGTCATCGGTCTACCGAAGATGCGCTCCCTGAAAGCTTCACCCCCGGGACTAACCGCAGCAGCGGTGTCACAGAACAACCGGTTCACGATCACGCCACCGCCCGCATCCCATACCGTTGCCGCCACCATGCCACCGGGGCGGGTGACCCGACGCAGTTCACCGACCGCCAACACCGGCTCTGGAACGAAGTGCAACACAAGCTGCGAAAGGCTCCGATCAAACACGCCATCCGAGAAAGGCAACAGCGCACCGTCGCCAACGAGAAATTGACCCCCACCTCCGACGCGCCGGCTGGCGTAGTTCACGTACGCCTCGGAATAGTCGAGTCCGAGCACCAAGCTCGCTCGTTCACGGCGGACTAGCTCAGCGGTCAGACTCCCGGTTCCACAACCCATGTCGAAGACACGGTCGCCGCTACCGAGACCAGCAAAGTCGGCGAACGGAGAAGCCAAACGTTGGCTCCACCGGCCCATCTGGCGTTCGTACCCAGCGCCATCTCGAGTCACAAAGTTCGACTGACTCATCGGCTCGACCACCCTCCGGTTGTCGACACCGTAGCCATCTGCAGCTCGTCGAGCTCGACGAGGACTACCAGGCCGGGTCGAAGGTCACGGCAACATCGCATGCTTCGACGTCGCTGATGACGAGGTGATGCGTGACGCCGATTCCGCTCGTGGTGAACTCAATTGCCTCGTGCGGCGTTGCTCTCGGCTGCGGCTCCGAAGCACTTGATGGGAATGAAGAGTCCGCAGATCCAGACTAGTCTCTCGGTCTTCGTCCCCCCGCTGGGTCGGCTAGGTCCAAACGAGAAGCCGAGAATTCATGATCAGCCAGATCCCTGTCATGCTCGCCGCCGAGGAGGGCGAAATTGACACACTGCTCCAAACAATCCAGCTGTTCGGGGGCTTGGCCATATTCCTCCTTGGGCTCGATCATCTAACCGAGTCGCTAAAGCTTGTGGCGGGGTCCCGGCTCAAGAGCATCTTGGCTGCAATGACCAAGAATCGGGTTGTTGGTTTGGCAACCGGTGCGGTGATCACCGCCCTGGTTCAATCGTCCTCGGTCACCACCGTTCTGATGGTCGGTTTCATCAGCTCAGGCCTGATGACCCTTGGCCAGTCGATTGGGGTGATCCTCGGCGCGAACATCGGCAGTACAGTCACCGCCCAGATCGTGGCCTTCAAGGTCACGAAATACTCCCTGGCGGCGGTGGCCGTCGGTTTCGGTTTCATGTTCTTCGGTAAGCAGAGTCACACCAAGACCCGGGGCTCCCTCGTCCTCGGGCTAGGCCTGGTCTTCTTCGGAATGACGGTGATGAGCGACGCCATGAGGCCACTGCGTAGTTACGAACCGTTCATCGATGCCATGGCGTCCATGGATAACATCTTCCTGGCAGTTCTAGCGGCCGCCGCCTTCACCGCCCTGATCCAGTCGTCCGCCGCCACCACTGGAATGGTCATCGTGCTGGCGACCTCGGGCCTAGTTTCCCCAACCGCCGGGATTGCCCTGGTGTTGGGCGCCAATATCGGGACATCGATAACCGCATTTCTGGCAGCTATCGGTAAACCTAGGGCCGCCCAACGCGCCGCTGTAGCCCACACCGTGTTCAACGTGGTCGGGGTACTCATATGGTTGCCCTTTGTTGGCTTCCTGGCCGACCTTGTGGAGGGGTTCGGTGGTGATCGGGGGCGCCAGATCGCCAACGCCCACACCGTGTTCAACGTGGCCAACGCTCTCCTCTTCCTGCCATTTACCACCCAGCTGGCTGGGCTGATGGATCGGGCCCTGCCGGACCGGGAGGAGACGGCCGAGGAAGCCCTTCGGGCGAAGTATCTCGACACCGAGCTCCTCCGTACTCCGGCGCTTGCTCTCGACCGATCTCGGATGGAGCTCCAGAGGATGGCCCGCCGGACGCAGGAAATAGTGGACACCGCCTTGCCTGCCCTGCTCGGCGGCAACAAACAGGACCTGATCGATCTGGAAAACATGGATGTGGAGATCGATGCCCTGGAGCGTCAGATTATCCGTTACCTCGGTCAGATCTCCACCCAGCGGTTGAGCGAAGACCAGTCCGATGAGGTTCGCTCCCTCATCGAAGCCACGTCGGCGCTCGAATCGATCGGGGACATCGTGGAGACCAATCTCGTTTCCCTCGGCCACTCTCGCATCAGTCAGGACCTGGCGGTGAGCGAGGTCACCCGTGGGGTGATCGTGGAGTTTCATCAGACGGTGTCCAAGGCGCTGGAGCTGGCCTTGGCGGCTCTGACCGACAAGGACGAGGCGAAGGCTCGCCGCGTGGTGAAGATGAAGAGCCTGATCAATGAGCTTGAGGCCCAATCGCTGCGGCATCAGACAGAACGCCTCAGTGTGGATGAGCCAAACCGCATGGCCAACTACCACTTCGAGACCGACATCTACGCAAATCTGAAGCGGGTCTATTACTACTCCAAACGGATAGCCAGGCTTTCGGTTCCCAGAAGCGAGGTGTAGATAGAATCTCCTTCGGTTAGCGGACCGGCGGCATTTCTTCGTGACACGGCGGCTTCTTGTTCGTCGAGTCTTGATCCGGCCGCCGAAACACCGTGGATGAATCCGATCACCGCCTGCCTCACCTGTTAGATGAAATCCCTATGCAGCAATGGTTACCGGGCTCAAGTAACGAGCCATCTCACTCACCAGGTCGACCAGAGCGCATCGACCTTCGCGAGGACGTCTTCGGGAACCACCCACGATCCAGCGGACACGTTGCTTCGAACCTGTTCTGGTGAGGTTGCACCCGCGATCACGGAGGCAACCTTGGGCCGGGAAAGCAACCACGAGAACGCCAGCTCGAGAATCGAGTGTCCGGACGCTTCCGCGATCTCGGAGAGTTGCTCGACCTGATCGAGCACGTCATCGGTGAGCGCCTGATGTTCGCGTGGTTCCCAAAACGCAAGCCGGGTGCCTGGTGGAGCATGTTCGCCCCGTCGATATTTGCCGGTCAGGAGACCGCTCGCGAGCGGAAAGAACGGAAGAAAGCCCATACCGAGATCCGAGCACGCTGGCAGCACGTCATGCTCGGCCTCGCGTCGGAGAAGGGAGTATTCGTTCTGAACGGTGTGGAACTTGGCCGATCCCAGTTTGGTCGCAGAGGCATCGGCCTCGACGAGCTGCGCGGCCGAGAAGTTGGAACATCCCACCACTCGGACCTTTCCCTCCTGGACGAGCTCGTTAAGCGCACCGAGGGTCTCCGAGACCTGAGAATCGCAGTCGGGTCGATGGAGTTGGTAGAGGTCGATGTAGTCGGTGCCGAGCCGACGAAGACTGTCCTCACAGGCTTGGCGCACCCACTTCGCACCGCCGCCTCGCATCGTCTCGTCGGTCTTGCTCATCGAAATGCCGAACTTGGTGGCGATGACCACATCGGATCGTCTGGCGCCGAGCGCGGCACCGAGAAACCTCTCGGAGTTGCCCGTACCCGAGTAGGGGTGGTCTCCATATCCGTAGACGTCGGCGGTATCGAAGAAGTTGATGCCCGACTCGAGGGCGGCTTTGACGACACCCGCGCTGTCGGCGGCATCTAGTTTGCGCCCGAAGTTGTTACAGCCCAATCCGACGTTCGAAACCGACAACGGCCCAATTCTCCGACGCTCCATCGTGGAATGATAGGCATAGAGAACAGAGGCGATGTCGCTCAGCCGAGCTGAATCGAGACCGGTACGGATCCCTTGAGCGTGTGGCCCACGGGCGAGGTGTTCACGACCTGCTGGTGGAGTGCCTCGAGCGCTTCAGTGGTGGCGTCGGAATCGAGCGAAACCTCGACACAAATCGACTCGAACCCTGCATTGCCGTCTGGGTTCAGACCTAGGAACGTGTGCAGGTCAAGGTCTCCCTCGATGGCGATGTTGAGATCTCGGATCTCGATTCCGGCAGCGGTCGCGTTGGCCGCGTAGCCGACCGCGAGGCAGTTTCCGAGTGCACCCAGCAGCTGCTCGACGGGGTTCGGTGCGTTGTCTGTGCCGCCCAGCGCTTCTGGCTCGTCGGAGTTCACCGGTGAGAAGTCACGGATCTTGGCCGAGGAGCGAAAGCCGTCGTGCCAGGTCACGTCTGCTCGCCATGTCGTTGCGGCAACCTGCGGTTCTTCACTGATCTTTTGAGCGAGGCCGGCTACGGCTTCGATGTTCACGTCGTTGATCGTTGTCACGGTGGCCATTTGGGAGCCCTCCATCGGGTTCGTTTCCTGATCGGTCCGTTGGAACCTACGAGAGACGGGGGGTGGCAACGACAAATCCGAACACATCAGGCGAACTTTTATGACGGGACGTCCGCTGATGCGTATGTACGGACCTACGCGTCTCGAGCGGTGAGTTGCGACCAGACGTCGACCCGCCCAGCAGGCACCCGCCTGCAGGGCGGCTGCGACTCAGCTCGACATTGTGCCCTTCGCCGCCTTCTTGTCCTTCTTGTCCTGGCGCTTCTCTTTGGCGCTCTTGGCGGCGGGAGTCTTGGCGCTCCGCCCACCCTTGTCTTTGCCGGCCATTATGGCCTTTCCCCAGCCAGGCAGAATGCCGACCAGAGACCACTATCCCACAGGTCGCAGCGACCACCGCTCCATTGACAAAGTGCTGACCAGACAAAACGTCGCAGACTGATCGCGGCCTACAGACCTGCCAACGCATCCACCCCGCTACTGCCCACGCTCGAGCCCAGCGGAGTGGCCGACGTAGCCAAGGGACATCCATAGCCCGGCACCGAGTTCGAATGGCAGGTTCGGCAGGAAGAGGATCAGCGGTACGTCCACTCCGAGAACTACGAGTAGCTGGCTGACCAAGGCGAGCGGTGCTGCGACGAGTCCGAGCGCGATGAGGGGCTTCGGTAAGAGCCTGGAGCGAGCGAACAGAATGTAGAAGATGGTGGCGCCCGCGGCGAAGACAAGCGTGTGGAGGGAATAGGCGAGCGCCTGCGACTCGTAGAGCATGGCGCCCTGTGTGAGCAGCGTGTCGGTGGCCCCTCCGGTCGCTCCTCACTGGTCCACCCCAGAGCGAACACCAGCACTTCGCGCATGGCTAACAACGCCGCTTCCACGAGGTACAGCCCCAAGGCGACCCGAGCCACATTTTGGCCATGGCGTCGTAAGACGGTGTACAGCATCACTCCGAGGGCCACGATGCCACCAGCAGTGATCATCTCGCCGACAATGCTGGCGCGAAGCTGCCATTCGTTGGCAGCGATGTCGGCCATGTTTGCTGCCATGTCGTCCGACGCCGAGTTTGCGAGCAGGTCGACAGGTGCCAACACCAGTCCGCTGACCGCCGACCCGATGGCCTGCAACAAGAAGGCCGCTCCGAGAAGCCGAAGAGCGAAGAGTGGTCGTCTGCTCAGTTGTGGGACCGGTCATGGATCTTCATCCCTCTCATCCTTTGGCGCTCACAGCAAGGACCATTTCCTGGACACCAATTGCGGCGACGCCTCCGACCCTTTGGCTGTTCTCCACTATTGCTCTCCGTTGTCGAGTGCCAGCCGTGAGACTCCTGCCGATCGCAGTCTCATCAACACGTCGTGAGTTGGCCGGGGCCGTTCGTCCCCGGGGGACGAAGGCTCCTGTGCTGCTTGCAAACACGTATTGCAGAATTCGAGCGACGCCCCATTTGACGCATGAGAGGTTGATTCTCTGGAAGAGCCCTATGGAATAGAAGTGCTTGAGCGTGTTCAGATCCCATCGGGATGGCTACCAAGCCTCGAGAAGCGGGCCTCCGGGGCGAAATGACCGCTACACAGGGCTGAGGCGCAAGAAGTCGTCGATCGCTGCTGCGGCTCGGCGGCCGGCACCCATGGCAGAGATGACAGTGGCGCCGCCGGTGACGATGTCGCCGCCGGCGAAGACACCTTCCTTGGAGGTCTGGCCTGTGTCGCCATCGGCGATGACCGTGCCCCGCTGCGATCGCTCGAGGTCGGGGGTTGCGCGCAGCAACAAGGGGTTCGGCATGTTGCCTATGGCGACGATCGCTACATTGGCTGGAACTGCGCGAATCCGACCTTCGACGGGTACCGGGGTCCGTCGGCCGTCGGCGTCGGGTTCGCAAGGACGCATCTCCTGCAACACAAGACCAGTGAGGCGCCCATCACTATCGCCATGTAGCTCGACCGGCGTCACCAAGGTCTCTAATCGCACCCCTTCCGCCTCGGCGTGTTCGACCTCTTCGGCACGTGCAGGCATCTCCTCTCGGGTGCGGCGATACAGGATCGACACCGATCGCGCGCCCAGACGAATCGCGGTTCGGGCTGAGTCCATTGCGGTGTTTCCTGCACCGAACACGACCACCGACTTTCCGCGGACCTCGACCAGAGGTGTATCGCTCTGGCCGGTGTATGCGCGCATCAGGTTCACCCGGGTGAGGAACTCACTCGCCGAGTAGACGCCGATGAGGTTCTCGCCGGGCACCTCGAGAAACCGGGGCAAGCCTGCGCCGACGCCGAGGAACACCGCGTCGTACCCCTCTACGGTGAGCAGGTCATCAACCGTGTCGAGCATCCCGATGACCACGTTCATCTCGAAGCGAACACCGCGCTGGCGTAGCCGGTCGATCTCGGCTGTCACAATGTGTTTGGGCAACCGGAATTCGGGAATTCCGTAGGCGAGCACGCCTCCAAGTTCGTGTAGTGCTTCGAACACGGTGACCTCGTGGCCACGACCCACCAGGTCACCTGCACAAGCGATACCGGACGGACCGCTCCCTACAACGGCAATTCGTTTGCCTGTTGAGGTAGGCATCGGTTGGGCTGCGTGTTCGTGCTCACGTGCGTAGTCGGCCACGAACCGTTCGAGATGGCCGATGTGGATCGGCTTTCCTTTGTTGGACAGAACGCATGCCCCTTCGCATTGCGTCTCCTGCGGGCAGACTCGCCCACAGACTGCGGGCAGGGAATTGTCAGCGGCGAGCACTTCTGCCGCTTCGCCGAATTCGCCGGCCTCGATTCGTTGGACAAATTCCACGATGTCGACTCCGACGGGACAACCCTGCACGCAGGTCGGTCGGGCGCAGTAGAGGCAACGCTCTGCCTCGGCGATTGCCAGCTCGGCGGTATAGCCAGAATTGACCTCCCCGAAGTCAGTTCGGCGATCATCGGGCGCACGTTCGGGCATAGGAACCGGGGTGCGCCGCATCCGTTCACGGCGACTCAGTTCGCTCATCGAACCGGCTCTCGGTTGCGGCCCTCGGCGGCGCACCCATGGAGTTCTTCACTGCGTCTCCCCTCCCAGTCGAGGTACGCACGATTACGTTGCGCCAGCAGGGCGAAGTCGACAAGGTGGGCATCGAACTCGGGCCCGTCGAGGCAGGCGAACCGGTTCTGTCCACCGACCGACACGCGGCACCCTCCGCACATGCCGGTGCCGTCAACCATGATGGGGTTGAGGCTCGCGACGGTCGGGATGCCTTGAGGGCGGGTCACGTCCGCAACGGCCTCCATCATGACGATTGGGCCCGCACACACCACACGATGCACGACGTGGGTCGAAACGACCTCGGCCAGGGCGTCGGTGACAAAACCGGGACGCCCGTAGGAGCCGTCATCGGTGCAGACGTGCACCTCGGCGCTCACATCCGCCAGCTCATCTTCAAGGATGACGTTGGCTCGGCTCCGAGCGCCAATGATAGAAATCACGGTGTTACCGGCCTCGGCCAAAGCGGCCGCGATTGGGTAGGCGACCGCTGTGCCAACCCCTCCGCCGACCACAACCACCGTGCCGAAGTCGGCCACCTCCGACTGGGTACCGAGAGGGCCTGCGAGATCGAGGATCTCGTCTCCCACGCCGAGCTCACTCAAAAGTGTGGTGGTCTTACCGACCGCCTGGACCACAATCGTGATAGTGCCAGCATGGGGGTCGGCATCGGCGATCGTGAGCGGGATTCGTTCGCCGTCGGCCACTACCCGCACCATCACGAACTGACCTGCACGCTGCTTAAGCGCGACCTTCGGTGCCCTGATTCGAAGGAGCGTGACTTGGGGGGCAAGCGGCCGCACTTCAACGATCGTGCTCATGCCCGCATTCTCACGGGCCCCTTCGGCTGCGCCAAGGGTCAGAGGTCCCCGCACTCGCCTGCCAAGCTTGTTGTCGTGACCATCGGTGGCCGAGGGCGGAGTCGAACCGCCCATCTTGTCCGGCCGGGACAGCCGCTACCTATATCAAAGCTCCTACTGAGCCGATCGCACCAGGGCCGATGGTCCGCACCGTGACCCTCGCTGCAACAACCTGACCTTTGACCCTTCCAACAAGTCAGATAGTCAATGTTAAATCGAATTGTGGGCCAATGGTCGTTCGACGGACGGTCCGCGAGAGTAGGGAAAGTCGGCATGCTGCAGACAGATCACGCACTCAGAGACCATGGTGCGAGCCATCTCACGAGGATCGTGACGCCACTGGTCTCGCCTCGGATAGGTCGAGACCTCCCCGGAGTTTCGATCGACCTAACCACAGAGCTTCGGTGGTTCTTCGATGGCCCCCTCCCCGCCGACGTACGTGCGTGGTTCATGCCGAAAGGCATCGGCCTGCTGGAGCGTCGGTCCGACAGATACCTTCTCGACGGGCGACTTGACATGGGTGTTAAACAACGGTCTCGTCGGACGCTCGAATTGAAGCTACGAACCGGTCTTCCACAACCAGCCTCGATCGCTGACGATGTGCACGGACTCGTGGAGACGTGGCAACGGTGGAGCCCAGCCGACGGCCTTCTAACGCTGTACGACGACACGGTCTGGGTCGACATCGACAAGACGATCGTCAAGCGACGGTTCGGTACCGATGGACAGGAAAAGCAGCTGTCCGAGTCGACTCGGGCCATGACAGGGGAAGGGTGCGACATGGAGATTGCCGCGCTCTCGGCGAATGGCCGAGAAGCGTGGACATTTGCGTTCGCGGCCTTCGGTCAGCCCGATACACAACGCGATTCGGTCAGCACGGCATGGCGATCCCTGAGCATGCGGCACGCACCGCCGGATCGGCTACAACTCGACATCGGGTGGTGCTATGGGTACCCCGAGTGGATATCGAAGGTAATGCAGTTACCGACACCAACGCAGAATGGCTTCTCCGGGCCGCAGGCAGAGAGCTCCTAACCGTTACGGAAGCCACGAGCCCTGAAGCGGGTTCCGGAGTCCATGCCCATGTCTGATGTACCGACGTCCGCGCCATTGCAGGGGCGCTCACTGCTCAACGACCCAGCGCTGAACAAAGGGACGGCATTCACGACGGCCGAGCGGAAAGCGCTTGGCATCGATGGCTTGCTCCCGGCACGGGTCGAGTCCATCCAAGAACAGTCCGACCGCGTGCGCGAAAAGCTCGACCGACTCCACGATGACCTTGAGCGACACATCTTCTTGCGAGCATTACACGACACGAACACCATCTTGTTCTACGCCTTCGTCGAGGCTCATCTGGCCGAGATGTTGCCGTTGCTTTACACGCCGACCGTGGGCGAGGCCTGCCAGGAGTTCAGCCACATCTACCGGCGACCTCACGGAGTGTTCCTGAGCTACCCCGACCGCGACCGCATCACAGCGCAACTCGACGCGATCAGCGGTGACATCGATGTCGTTGTCGTAACTGACGGTGAACGGATCCTCGGGCTGGGCGATCAGGGTGTCGGCGGAATGGGCATACCGATCGGCAAGCTCGCCCTGTACACCGCAGCCGGTGGTGTCGACCCGCTCCGCTCGCTTCCGGTATTCCTCGACGTCGGCACCAACAACGAGTCTCTCCTCCGCGACCCGCTCTACTTGGGTTGGCGGCACAAGCGGGTCACCGGTGACGATTACGACGCCTTCATCGAGGCCTTCGTCACCGCACTCGGCCGTCGGTTTCCTGGTGTGTTGTTGCAGTGGGAGGACTTCGCTGGTCACCACGCCACGCCATTGCTGCATCGGTACCGCGAACACATCCTGAGTTTCAACGACGACATCCAGGGAACCGCAGCCGTCGCCCTGGCGGCCATCCAAGCTGCCGTTCGAGCTACGGGCGGCAACCTTGCGGACCAGAGGATTTGCATCGTCGGTGCAGGATCTGCTGGCAGCGGCATCGCCGCCATGTTGCGCGAGGCTCTCGCCGACGACGGGGTCGCCAGTCCTGCATCTCGGCTCTACCTCACCGACGTCAACGGGCTGCTTCACGACCGGCGGACCGACCTCCTCGAGTTTCAGGCACCATTCGCCCAGCGCTGGAACGACATCAAAACATGGGCAAACCACTCGGGCCCCACGCCCCTGTCAGCCGTCGTCGACCATGCCAAGCCGACCGTCCTGGTCGGCGTCTCGGGCCAACCGGGACTCTTCACCGAACCGATCATCCGATCGATGGCCTCATCAACGCCACAACCCATCATCTTGCCATTGTCCAACCCGACCGATCATGCCGAAGCCATCCCCAGCGATCTACTCGATTGGACGGACGGGACCGCGCTGATCGCCACCGGCAGCCCATTCGACGACACCGTGCGCGACGGTGTCACCCACCGCATCTCCCAGGCCAACAACGTCTATGTGTTCCCCGGCCTCGGCCTGGGAACACTTGCATCCGGCGCCACAACCGTCACCGACTCGATGCTCCTCGCAGCCGCACGCGGCGTCGCCGACCAGAGCCCCTGCGGGGTGCACAATCCCAACGATGGCATCCTCCCCCCGCTCGAGGACCTCCACGCCGTGAGCAGACGCATCGCCGCCGTAGTAGCGCGCGCCGCCGTTGATGCTGGTGTGGCCGATCGGATCGATGACGATGAGATCCAACGCCGCATCGACGACAGCTGGTGGGACCCGGCGTACGCTCCCATCCAGTTAGCAGCCGAATAGGGGACCACATGACCAGCGCGGACCACCCCGAGGCGCTCGACCTCGCACCCGAGGTCGTGCTCATCGAGATGGCCGAGGCCGGGGCCGAACGCTCCATGTCCCTGTCGGGCTGGCAGGTCCTCATCCTCAGCAGCATCGCTGGCGGGTTCATGACGCAAGCGGCTTCCTTCACAGTCCGGCCAACATGGCCTACTTCTCGCTGATTCAACCACTCGGCACAGGCCCCGGATGGGCCGACGCGCTCGCCTGGGGCATGGCCCCCGCAGCGATCGGCAACATCCTCGGCGCCTTCTTCCTCGTCGCCCTTCCCTTCTGGCTCGTCAGCAACCGCCGTCAAAGCAGCAGCGCATAACGAACGCTCGACGCCCACCTCGTCGGCATCACCCGCACACTCGGCGGCTGCGGTTCGTCGCGTTCGGCAACTTGAACCACCGATGACAAACCCGGTTCTCGATGGAACCGTTTCGGTACCTGCGGCGTGTATTCAGCAGAACCCACCCACCTCTCCCGAGCAGAGTTGCTCTGTCAGGGAGGGCGAATACAAATGAGGATTGATGATGATGCACCTACGACGAATGCTGTTGATGACCGCCATGCTGGCTGCGCTTGCGCTCGCCGCTGCGGCCTGTGGATCGGCGGTGGAGGCCGTGGACACGGTGCCCAACGCCGACACGACGGAAAGTGCCGAGACCGGTGAGCTACCGGTGGTAGGCGATGACCAGGTGGTTGACGCACCAGTGGTTCAAGGCATGTGCGCACAAGGCGAACCCGACTGTGAAGACACCCTGGTCGTGGACCCCCCAGTCAGCGACCTGCCATCGAACGACGAAGTCGAACAACCGGTCACAGCCACCTCAGGTGACTCGGTGATCTCCGGCATGACGATCGAAGGCGGCCTGACCATTTCCGAAGCGCTGGCTAGCGACGCGACCGGAATCCTTGCTGTGAAGGGTCACTTCTTCGATGACGGCACTGG
>CAXMRH010000309.1:0-13293 GCA_964196045.1 uncultured Chthoniobacterales bacterium
GATCCTGCGTTCCGATGGATCACAGTACGACTCGGGCACCGCTTACGAGTTCGAAGACGCGATGCAAAGTTTTCGCGAGAAGGGGAGCCCCCAGATGTTGATGTATCGCAAGACCGGCGCTCCAATGGTGACCCTCGACGACCGAGACGAGGTGATGGATCGACTCGACCAGATGGCCCGCCTCGACCGGTACATCAATACCTGGTTTAGAGGTGACGATGGCTCGTACATCGGCGCCTTTCACGAGTTCGCCGATCCCGAGCAACTCGAATCGATGGTGTCCTTACATCTGCGAAAGCTGATCGATCGCTGGCTCGCCGACGCCGACCCGTCGCGGTGACCGCTTAGGCCGTACAAGTCTCGAGTTACGAGCGTTCTGTCACGGAGACAGCTGTGACGCCGGCCGAGATATCGACCAAGACGAGTGGCACTGATACTCCAACTTGTATGTGCGTGGCTGTCGTTGGGCTGTTGAGGCGTAGCGTCGGTTGGGTCGTTTGGTGGGGTTGGCTCGATAGGAGCGTCCCTCGCACCTCGCAACAACCCCTTGACTGTGAGGATTCGAGAACTCATCCGCCCGGTGTTTTCAACGAACTCTTAGCTTGCGAGGGTTATCCACTGCGTCTCAGCCTGCGGAGTTAAGGGTTGTAATCCCCCCTCCGACACGTACGGAACTCCCACGCCGTCGGTGACCCATTCCGTGCGATGCCTCGCGTTAATCCCCGATCTCCCCCTCTCATCCCTACTTTTCTCTCGGAGTAGGGATACCCAGCGGTAACCAGCAGATAGCGCCGGGTAACGGTTCCCCAGGTCAGGGGGCATAAACGGCCGGAATGGGCACCAGTGGATATGTCCGGATCAGACCTACGACATCTTCGAAGGCACCGAGCAGATCCAGCAGCTGGTCATCTCTCGGGCGATCTCGGGCATGCGCATCGAGTAGCTCTGACAGGTCGAGGAATCAGACTTCGAACGTTTTGATCCGCCGGCGGATCTCTGGGAGCGGATCGAGGCATCGATCACGTCGGACCCTGCAATGTCACCGAGAGAAGCGCTGTCTTGTGAGGTCCCTGCGAGCATGGTCGTTGAGTACTGGAACGATGCCAAGGACGTCGTGACCGACGTTGGGCAGAGTTGGGTCCACTTCGCCCATGAGAACGACGCCCCCGAGTTGGCGGTCCCGGCACCAGACCGCACGCTCTGGACCTACTTCGAGAACGATGAGACCCGGGAGTTGTGGCAGCTCTTCGTCGAGCGTGTTCGGGCGTTGCAGAAGGGAGCTCACGTTCCGCTCCGATGTGATGCCCCCAGGCCCGGAGGTGGTTCGACATGACGATTACGCCGGAATCCAACCACAGGGTGCACTTCCGATCCGTTCTCGCCTTCGAACAAGCCCGGCTGCCTGTATCGCTCCTCGATACGAACTCAGAACGGGACGAAGACTTTCGGTCCGTCCCGCTGTGCAGTTGGTCCGGGCGAGGTCAGCACGGCTCGCTCTGGCTCGACATCGAAGAGCGCGTTCAAGGCGCCCGACTGCTGGAGCGGGCGTCGATGCCCCCGATCTCCTACGGAATCTGCGCGTTCTGCCGTGATGAGATGTCGGCGGAGCTTGTCGTTCCGAGCGGGGTCGACGAGTCCACGACCTGATCGCGTCGTTGGAACAGTGATCTGTGCGAGCGGAGTGCAGAGATCGAAGCTTGACTATTACGCATCCGTAAGCCGAAGAATGGACGAAAGGAGCATGTGCAGCTGATTTGCAGAAGATCTCCAACCAACGTTCCCGCTTGGCGAGGCAGCAGTTTCCGGTGACCTGGTTCTCTGCGCGAAACATCTCGATGTCGACCGTCCCAGCTAGCCGGGACCAGATCTGGCGAATTCTCACCGACCCATCAACGCTGGCCGACTTGACGCCTCTCGTTCGATCGATTGAGGCGACGGGTCCCCAGTGGCGTTGGAAGCTCAACGGCATCGACGGGCTCGGTCTGAGCGTGGAAGCTGTCTTCACCGAACGTATGGAGTTCACAGAGAAGCAGCAGATCGTCTTCTCACACGACCCCCCAGAAGATGATCGCGAGCGCGCCGCGGTCGAGGGTGTTTACGAGCTCACGTGGGCGGGCGAAACCGCGACGGATCTGCAAGTCGACCTCGAGCTCCTCGTCGACTTGCCACTGCCCCGTTTGTCCAGACACGCCGTAGAGCCACTGATTCTCTCGACGATGCGTCTGACCGGGCAGCGCTTCGCCACGAACTTGTACGAACACCTAGGACTTGATCCCTCCACAGCGACCATCACTGAAGTCGGACTGCCGTGAAGAATCTCTGGACCCATCGAGACATCGAGGCCCCAGCAGAAATCCTCTGGGACCTGCTCACGGACCCGCAACAGTGGCCGAGTTGGGGGCCGACGGTGCGTGGTGTCGAACTGCAAAGCGAGCCGTTTGAACTGGGCTCCACCGGAACCGTTAGAACTGTCGTCGGCGTGGAACTCAACTTCGAAGTCACCGATTTCGACCCTGGCGCGCGCTGGGCCTGGAAGGTCGCCGGTGTAACCGCAACCGATCACACCGTGGAGCCGCTCGGCGCCGATCGATGCCGAGTAGGGTTCGGCGTTCCGTGGGCTGCGGCTGCGTATCTGAGCGTGTGCCAGCTGGCGTTACATCGGCTCGAACGAATCGCCACGCAGAAGAGGGTCATCTCATGAAGGTCGCAGTCATCGGTTCGACGGGTTACGTGGGGGGTCGTCTGATACCCGAGTTGCTCGCTACGGGCCACGACGTCCGCTGTCTTGCCCGTACTCCTGCTCGACTCATCGGCGTCGACTGGCGGTCCGAAGTCGAGGTGGTTGCTGCCGACGTCCTCGACCAGGACACGCTCGACGAAGCACTCATCGGCATCGACGCCGTCTACTACCTGGTCCACGCCATGGGTCACGCCGGCGATTTCGAGAAAGCCGACCGGATCGGCGCGGAGAACACCCGGACTGCGGCGGAAAAGGCTGGAGTTTCGCGGATGGTCTACCTCGGCGGTTTGGGAGAGGAAGACCCGGACCGGCTCTCGAGCCATCTAGCGAGTCGGCACGAAGTCGGCGAGGTACTTGCTGCTGGAACGGTGCCGGTGACCGAGCTTCGAGCCGCTGTCATCATTGGCTCCGGGAGCGCATCGTTCGAGATGCTCCGCCACCTCGCTGAAGTTCTGCCGGCGATGATCTGCCCCAAGTGGGTGACTGCGACCAGATGTCAACCCATCGCGATCGCTGACGTCCTGCACTACCTCGTGGCGGTCCTCGACACGCCCGAGACAACAGGCGAGATCTTCGAGATCGGCGGCCCCGACGTGTTGAGCTACCGCGACATGATGGACCGCTACGCAGCGCTCGCCGGCCTCCGACGACGACTCATCCTCCCCGTGCCTCTCCTGACCCCACGTCTCTCGTCTCACTGGGTGAACCTCGTGACCCCGCTGCCCTACGGCTTGGCCCGCCCCCTCGTCGACAGCCTGATCAACGACGTCGTTGTCAGCCCCGAACGCGACATCCGCCATGTGATCGACCACACTCCCTACACGCTCGATCAGGCGATCGAACGAGCCCTCGCCGTTGTCGGCGATCTCGCGATCAAAACGAGTTGGATGGACAGCGCACCCACCAACACTCCCGCATCGCCGATGCCACAGGACCCCGATTGGGCCGGTGGCACGATGTACGAAAACACCCAAGAGGTCGACACGACGGCAACTCCGGAGGCCCTGTTCGCAACCGTCTCAGGCATCGGCGGCGAGCGCGGCTGGTACGCCGCCAATGTTCTGTGGACGCTACGCGGCTGGCTCGACAAGCTCATCGGCGGAGTCGGCATGCGACGAGGTCGCCGACACCCAGATGATTTGCGAGTCGGCGACGCCCTCGATTTCTTCCGAGTCGAGGCGTACGAACCATCGTCGTTGCTCCGGCTCAGGGCGGAAATGAAGGTGCCGGGCGGTGCCTGGCTCGAATGGCGTGTCATTGCCGAAGATGACGGACGCACCCGGCTGCGGCAACTTGCGCGGTTCACCCCACGAGGCGTAGCAGGCCGCCTGTACTGGTGGGTTCTTCTGCCAATTCACAAGGTCATCTGGAGACAGCTGGCGGAGCGCCTTGTTGCGAGCGCCGAGCAGCCCAGGAGCTGACCCGTCAGCACGTGCTCGATGTGGTCGATCACGATACGTTCGAGTTGCGTCACTACTTGACAGGTCAGGACGCGGGGAGTGGTTGGCGGAACAGTCCGTCCGGGATGGGGGCACCGCAGCGCACCAAGGCGAGATGCCAGGACGGTGAAGCGCCCAGCGCCCATCGAAGCGCACTCGTGGCCTTCATACCCGTTCCGCTCGCACGTTTCCCCGGCTCGACTTCGAGTTGACTCCGGATGTCGGAGGGGATTGTCGTCAGCGCGGCATCGAACAGCAACCGGTAGGCGAGCTTGACCGGCGGGCTCAGCGGAGGGTTGCGGAGAAAGGAGATGGCGCTTGCCTGTGCGTTGGTGGCGACACGATCGGGGTGGTTGGTGATCCAGTCAGCGAGTTCTTCTGCAGTTTCGGGAAGCGGATCGGCGCCGAAGAGGTTGCCGATCCGCGTCTGCTCCGCGACAAATCGGTCGGCGTCTGCGACGCTGAGTCGTTCGGGGCCGAAGGCTTGATAGGCAGCGAGGAATGAGTCGGTCAACACGTTGTGGACCCATGCGGCCATCTCGGGTCGACTGGCGCTGTACGGGAGGTTCCGTTCCGATGTGCCCGTGACGGGCCGGTGGGCTCGACGCACGACTTCGATGGCGGCCTCGACCTCTGGCATCGCGCCATAGGTCGTCTCGGTGACATACACCGACGTACGTGACAACCGCCCAAGAGGGTCGGAGCGATAGGTCGAGTGGTCCTCTACTCCTGCAACGACCTCTGGGTGAGCTGATTGCACGACGAGCGCCCGAATCCCGCCGGTGAACACCGACGCATCACCGAGGACTCGCCAAGACACTGAGTCCGGTCCGAGCAATCCAGGATCTCCGGCGAAGTCCAGAGTGTTCGCAAGGGGTGTGGGGCCATGTGAGAACAGTCCGGTCATCGCAGCGACAACGGGATCCCGGAGATTCCGGCCCAAGTTACTCAGGTTTGACATTGCGGTCCCTCATGGCAGTTCGCCATCTGTAGCGCGCCATCGATCAAGCATCGACGATCGTTGCCAGTCGACGCATACCGAGTGAGAAACCGAGTGCACTCAGTGTGTTGACGATCGGTGCGAGCTCGTCCCAGACCACTCGAGACGGAGCAGCGAACCTGTGAGAGACGGTGAAGTCGATGAGAGCCATTGGCAGAGACTTTCATGCCAAAGAAGAAGATGAGGGACCCAAAGGGCACAGTCTCCGATCCTGGCGGCGGCTGGATTGCGTGCGACGCTTGGCGAGTTGGTGGTAGCTCGTCAACCTCGAAATGATATGTGTGTCGGAATCTGGACTGATCGTCGATCAGGTCTGCCCTATCATGCCGAGATCGTGATCGAAGCAACCCGCGGCCCAAGCGGCCCTGTCCGCTTGCCGACGGCTCATTTGGATGGTCCAGGTCGTGCACTATCCGATGCTGGCCACCTATTCAGCGCTGGCACCTGCCACGGCGGCGATGGACCACCAGAGGCGCATCAGCTGGGTTGTTGGGCCGTTGATGGCCGCCTAAGGGGTCATCGCGTTGATCTTGCTGTTCGATCGACCTGCGACGATGTCTGCTTGGAGCGCCTGGGTTGCGGCAGGCCTGCTCGGTGTTGCCCTGTTGTCCGCGGTGCTGGTCCAAGTGCCACTTCACGCTCGACTCGCCGAACACCACGACGCCGATGCCATCCGCCGGTTGATCGTGAGCAACTGGGTTCGGACAGTGGCGTGGACGGCCCGCGGGTGGTGCTGGCAGGCATGCTCGCGAGCTGAGCGACTCACGTGCGCTCAGGCGAGGGCGCGTTTGTAGGTCTGGAGCGCGCGGGTTCGCGCTTCGGCATGGTCGACCACCGGGGCAGGGTAGGTCACGCCGAGGATCACTCGGGCTGTCGCGAGCTTGCCGGGGTCGGCGCCCTGCGGCTGATGGATGACCGACGCGGGAAGGCCGGACAACTCGGGCACCCAGCGCCGGACATAGTCGCCCTGCGGGTCGAACTTCTGTCCCTGGGTGGTGGGGTTGAACACGCGGAAATAGGGGGCGGCGTCGGGGCCGGTTCCGGCGACCCATTGCCAGTTTCCGGCGTTTTGAGCGATATCGGCGTCGACGAGGTGATGGCGGAAGAATCGTTCCCCTTTGCGCCAGTCGATGAGAAGGTCCTTGACCAGAAAGCTGGCGCAGATCATCCGAACTCGGTTGTGCATCCACCCGGTCTGGAGCAGCTGGCGGATCCCTGCGTCGACGATCGGATAGCCGGTCCGACCCGCGCACCAGCGCTCGAAGCCTTCGGGGTCGTCCCGCCACACGATGCCCTCGTACTTAGGCTTGAGAGCCGCGTCGGGTAGGTCGGGGCGCAGGGCAAGGGTGTGGGCCCACCAGTCGCGCCAGGCCAGTTGGCGGACGAACGCGGCGCGGCCCGGCGTCTGGGTGCCGACGACATCGACCAGGGTGCGAGCTGCCAGGGTCCCGAACTTGAGGTCGGCCGAGAGTTCTGAGGTGCCGGGGATCGCGGGCAGGTCGCGGGTGTCGGGGTAGTTGTCGACGTGTTCGAGCCAGGCGGTGGCCCGCTGCCATGCTCCGGATTCTCCTGGCGGCTGGTAGATCGGTCCTTCGGGACCGGGGATCGGTTCGCCAGACATGGAGGCGGGTTGGCCCGGGCCTGGTGTGGGCCACGGGGTCAACGTGGCCGCGGTCCAGGCCTTGTAGAAGGGTGTGAAGACCTGGGACAGGGTGCCCTTTTTGGTGAGAACGGTTCCGGCTTCGTGCACGGTCCCGCCGTTGAAGGCATGCATCGGTATCGCAAGCGCATGCGCTACTGCCTCGTCCCTTTCGATCGAGAAGGGTGTGACGTCGACGTTGAAGTAGAGCGCCGAGGCCTCACAGTCAGCGATCGCAACCGGGATGGCAGCAGCTGCGGGGCCAAACCGAACGACGAGCCCCCCGCCGAGATCTTTCAAGTGGAGGTGGAGCGCGTCGAGATGGGAGAGGAGTTGGTCGCGACGGATCTGTCCTGCCGCGTGCATCAGCTTCGGCTCGAGCACGAACAGGGCAATGACCTCGTCGTGGGCCGCGGTTGCGGCTGCCCACGCAGGGTTGTCGTCGAGGCGAAGGTCTCGCCGGAACCACACCACGCCCGGTCTCGGATCAATACCTGTCACCGAGCCAGTATGAACCAGGCACAGTCGGGGAACGCCGTTGGACCGGGTCTAGTGGGCGGGACCGACATAGAACGTTGCTATGGCCCGCTACGTCGTTCACGTCCGTTCTCCGAAACCAGCCGCGGAGGCCTTCGACTACATGGCCGATCTGTCCAATTTCGCCGAGTCGGACCCTGGCGTTGAGCACACCGAACAGGTGGCGACGGGGACGGATCGGTGGTGACCTACGATGCCGAGCTGAAACTGAACGGGCTTCTCGGCGTTGCTGATCCGCTGCTGGGTTTGAGTTTCAAGAGGATCGGCGACCGGGCCGCAGCTGGGCTGGTCCAGGTTCTTGATGGCGAGGAGGTTGAGGAGTCGGCGCCATGGGCGCGGCTGATGTCGTCGACGCCGTGATCGAAGCGCCCGCTTAAAGTAGAAGAACAGACGTCGCCGATCCCCGCCCTCTTTCGCCATGCCCCTGACAAGAGTCAATGTGGGACACGAGTGATGTGCTGGACTGGTGTTTCACATTGGAGGAAGTCTTGCGCCGCGTTTTGCCTGGGATCTGTATGGCCATCATCGTCGTTGGGGGGATGCGGTGGTGGCGAGATGACCCTGAACGAGTATGTCGAGCGCGTCGATGCCATCTTTGCCCACGGTCAACAGCAATACGAAGAGGTTGTCGAGAGGCCGCAAGGCATGGTGCTCATCGTGGGCCAGGGCTCACATCTCGGACTCGATGGTCAAGATGCACAGCTGACCGACTTCACCCCGCAGGACCTGCATGTCGCGCTCGAACGAGTGGCCGAAATCCAGGCCGAAGCTCTGGAGGCCGCCGCAGCCATGGACCCCCCCGAGCAGATCGCCGACCTTCACGCCCTGTACTTCAGAGAACTCCCAATCTCGGAGCTAGCCGCCCGGGCGGGCACCGCTGCGGATTGGGATGAGCTCTCCGAGAGCGCGGAGATGGCCGCGTATCGGGCTGGGCTCGCTGCGGACAACCAGGTCTGCGCCGACTTCCAGGGCAAACTCGACGCCACTGCCGAGCGGGAGGTCTTCGCCGATAGTCCATGGATTCCGAGCGAGCTGACCGAGATTGTCGATTATGCGCTCGGCTGTTCTTCGCTCATCGAGCATCCCGAGGATGCCTACCGCCCGCCACCCGCGTAGCGCGTCCACGCCCCGCTCGAATTGAGCCGCCGGTCACTACCCGTACGGGTATGACAATATTGTCACAACTGGCTAACTGGTTGCTTGTGACGATATAGTCACAATTCCCGATCTGGGACCGATGTGACAGTATTGTCACATCGAGATTCGGAAGGCGACCAGCATGGCGAGTTATCAGATCCGATCGGCGCAAGATCTGGGCGGCGTCGTTGCCGACCGACGAAGTGTGGAGAACCTGAGTCAAGCGGAGCTCGCTCAGACCGTTGATCTATCGCGCGACTATTTGGCGCAGATCGAGGCGGGTCGATCCAGTTCGGTCGTGGAGCATACGTTTCGTCTTCTGCGGCGCCTCGGCGCAACCATCACGGTGAGCTTCGAGGACGGCGAGGCGGCGGACGGTGAGTGATCGTCCAGACCAGCTCACCGTCTGGCTCGCCGAACGCCCAGTGGCTGATCTCGACGACACTAGACGTGGGCTGCGCCTCCGATATCGACCGGAGATCCTTGAGGAGTTCGGCGGTCGACCGCTCCTATCTTGCTCGTTGCCGGTGCAATACCGCCCGCTCGATGCGACGCACTTCATCGACGGGCTCCTCCCCGAGGGGCAGTTCCGTGCCGTTCTCGCGGCTAAGGCTTCGCTCAACGCGAATGACACGTACGGCATGGTCGCTCGCTACGGGCGCGATATTGCTGGTGCGCTCGTGGTTCTCGACGCTGACCAAGATCTCGAAGGGCGCCGCGGAAGCGTCGAACCATTGGATGAGGCTGGGCTCGAGGCAGAGGTTGCCGCGCTGCCCACGCAGCCACTCGGCATCCACGATGACTCGGAGCTATCGATTGCTGGACTGCAGAACAAGCTGTTGCTGGTGCGACTCGATGATGGTGGTTGGGCGCGCCCGGTTGCCGGCTCGCCATCGACGCATATTCTCAAGCTCGACAGCCAATCCCATCCAGGCGTGGGCGCCGCCGAGGCAGCGGTCATGACGCTTGCTCGTGCAGTCGGGCTGACGACTGTCGACATCGAGCTCAACAGCCTCGGCGGGATCGACTGCATCATCGTCGAGCGATTCGATCGTGAGATCGTTGGGGGACAAGTAGGCCGCATCCATCAGGAGGATGCCTGCCAAGCGCTGGGTTTGCCTCCGGCGAGGAAGTACGAGTTGCCGGGCCGTGGCGCCTTTCAGGATGGGGGCGGACCCGAGTTCTCTCAAGTCGCAGCGATACTCGACAAGCATGCAATCGATGCGCCCCACGAACTCGAGCAGTTGGCCAAGGTTGCCGCGTTCACCGCGATTACGGGCAACGCCGATGCACACGGCAAGAACGTTGCGCTCCTGCACCGCGTCGCCGGTGCCGTGACGCTTGCTCCGCTCTACGACACCGTACCGACGGTGCTGTTTCCGAAGCTGAGGGACGAGGCCGCAATGACGATCGGCGGCGCGGTAAACCTTGAAACAGTTGACTCCGCAGCGATCGAGCGAGAGGCAAAGTTGTGGCGCTTCGACCCTGATCGTTCAGTGAAAGCCGGAAGCGATCTGGCGACGGCGCTCCTCGACGCTCTCGAGACCGTGTCGATCGATCCTGATGGCGATGTGGCCCGTCTCGTCCGATCGCGGTGCCCGCGATTCATCGTTTCCGAGTAGCCGGCTCTCCGCCTGTCGGCCTGCCGAGGTCCTTCCATCCCTACTTTCGCTACGGACCAGAACACCTGCGGATATTCGTCCATAACTACACCCGCCCGTCTGCTACTCGACGATGATCGCTGTGCCGTCGCGTCGGGAGTCTCCACGGCCCGAGAAGCGCCCGGCGCCGTCCATCCCCACACCGTGGACGCCCCCATAGAACATGTTTCGTTCGGGCCACGCCCGATGGTCAGCGAACAATGCGACGAGTTCGCCTCGAACAGATTCGTCGTACAGGTCCTCGAAATCGAGGTGTTCACCTTCGACATGCAGTCGAGGCGCGATAACAGCAGCGTCTAGGTCAACGCCGCTCAGGCACAGGCCGACGACGACCTGACAGATCGCCGAACGGATCCGGTTGGACCCACCCGACCCGAGCGCCACTACACCGCCATCGGAGAACTCGATCATGGTCGGACACATCATCGACGACAACCGGGCGTTGGTTGGCCAGCCACCCGAACCGTCGGGATTGACATCCTCCTCACCGAGGATGTTGTTCAACATGAACCCGAAGCCGTCGACGACCTCGCCGTTGCCGGACCCGTTGGAAATCGTGACCGCACATGCCGTGCCGTCGGCATCGATCACCGATACATGTGTCGTGCCGCGCTGGCGCAGCGGAACCGACGCAAGCGCAGAAAGATCTCCTTGAGCGCCCCGCCGCGCCTGGCTCGTGGCCAGCAGCGCCCGAGCGATGTCGACCGGGTCGGGTGACTCGAGATGTGACAGCGTGTGAGCAATGAGCGTGCCGCTGGCTGCCGGCAGCGGGTTCAGGTGCACCGTCGCCCCGTCGATCTTGATGGCGAGGGGAGCGCGTTCGATCGCCTCGTAGGCCTGGAGGTCCGCCGCGACGACATGGCCCCTATCCGCCTGGTTCTCGACGATCGCGAGGTCGACCGGGCCACCGACATCGTTGAGTGCGAGCGACTCGAGCGCATCGGCGAGCCCCGGATTCTGGAACGTCTCGCCCGCTCCCAGGAGCGTTCCGTTCGGGGCGAACAAGCGTCTTGTTCCCGCGGTGTTGGTCACGATCGGCTCAACGACAGTTGTGAGGTAGTGCTGGAACGGCGAGATGGAGATGCCGGTCCGGGCCGCACGAATGGCAGGCTCGAACAGGTCGATGAGTGAGTGGGTAGCACCACGAGCATGTAGGGCCCGGAGGCCGTGGAAGAAGCCGGGTGTCGCGACCGTTGCGGGCCCGATGTAGAACGCCTGGGTCGCGGAGCCGAAGTCCGCATAGATCTGTTCGACCCCGTCGTCGGCCGCCACGCGACGTTCGAGCGGTGTCTGGGGGAAGAAGTCGATCAGTTGCGTCGAACCGGTCGCACCGTCGCGCACCGTGGCGAACCCTCCGCCGCCAGGCGACGACAAGATGGGCTCACACACGCAGGACATTGCCAGAGCCGCGATCGCTGCATCGAACGCCGTGCCGCACTGTCGGAGGACATCGGCAGCGGTTGCCGCAGTCAGCTCGTGGCCAGCGGCAACGACTCCTCTCGATCGGATCGAACTCATCCACGATGGTCTAGCGCCGCAGAGCGCTCGACGCACGCCCGACGCACGCCATGGGGTCGCGTCTCACTTTCTTCTATCTGGTGTGGCTCGTTGTGAGTGGAGGAGGGTGTACCCAGGAGTGTTGTTGGGGTGACGACTGTCATGTAGGTATTTGTCAGGTTTCTTGCTACTGTATCGATCAAGAACTTAATCGATCAAGAAACACTCGATCGTGAAAGAAACGGAGCCGAAATGGTCCTCACACTTACCCAGTACTTCGACGCAGAGCCAGTCGATGTCACGAACAAACTCCAGAGCGCTCTCGCTCACGGACTCGACGCAGCAGCACAACGAATCGGCGAAACCCGCAGCGACTTCGTCACCGAAGGCATCACCGACGGTGTTCGACTCAACGGCGGGCTGAACATTCTCGACGGAAGCGAACTCCACGTGTCTGGCGAATCCCGTTTGACCACGTTGAAGATCACGATCCCCTGGGAAAACACGGACAACTCCAAGGCCCTCGCAGCGAGCGCATTCGCACATGCCATCGCCAACGAGGTCCAACTCGCTGCCTGATGACATGATGAGAACGTGGTCGACCGGGTGACGTTGCAAACAGTCGCCGACCGGGTCGGTGTGTCGCGAACGACCGTGTCGAACGCTTACAACCGCCCCGATCAACTCGGCGACGACCTGAGAGACCGCATCCTCCAAGCAGCCAAGGACCTCGGCTACCGGGGACCCGACGCCGCCGGTCGAATGTTACGGACCGGGCGCATGGGAGCGATTGGGTTGCTGTTCACCGAGGACCTCCGGTTCGTGTTCACCGACCCCGACACCACACAATTCATGCAAGGCGTAGCCGAGACCAGCGCACTCGCCGGAACCGGCCTGACCCTGCTCCCCGTCCCGTTCGGTGTTGACGTCAACAACACAGCCCTGCCATACACGGCAGTAGACGGATACCTCGTCTTCTCCGTCCCCAGCGACCACCCCGCACTCGAGACAGTGCTACGACGCCAAAAACCTGTCGTAGTCATCGACGAACCCGACCTCGGCAGAACAACCTCCTTCGTCGGGATCGACGACCGCTCCGGAGCCAAAATGGCGGCCGAACATTTACTTGGCCTCGGCCACCGCAACATCGGTGTCCTCCTCGCCAGACTGTCACTCGATAAAAACCCGGGCCCAAGAAACCGGGCCGACGTACACCACGCATCCGTTCGGGTCGCACGAGACCGCATGCAAGGCTACGAAGACGCCATGCTCGACCATCACCTCAACCCCGACCAAGTCATCGTCTGGGAAGCCGGAGGGAACGACCCCGACTCAGGCCGCCACGCAACCCAAAAAATGCTCCAACAACACCCCGAACTCACCGGGCTCCTCTGCTTCACCGACCAACTCGCCATCGGCGCCGCCCAAGCCGGCCTACGCCTTGGACGACAACTACCCGATCAACTCTCCATCGTCGGATTCGACGACATCCCACGTGCAGCAACATGGGACCCGCCACTCACCACCATCCGACAACCCCTCGTCGACAAAGGACGAATGGCCGCCGAACTCCTCATGCAAACAATCAAAGACGGCGGCACCCGAAGAATCCAACTCCCCATCGAACTCATCACCCGCGCCTC
>CAXMRH010000310.1:0-32539 GCA_964196045.1 uncultured Chthoniobacterales bacterium
ACCGACGGAAACCACGGTCGAGCTGTTGCGTTCATGGCACGGTTACTTGGCTTCGAATGTCATATCTTCGTGCCCAGGGGAATGGTGGAGCCCCGGATCCAAGCGATCCGAAGCGAGGGCGCAGTGGTCACCGTTGTCAACGGTTCATATGACGATGCGGTCTCTGCGTCAGCGCTGGAAGCGTCCGAGCGTTGCCTCGTGGTGTCAGACACGTCTTGGGACGGATACGAGGACACCCCGGCTCGGGTCATCGAGGGATACAGCACCATCTTCAACGAGGTAGACGACGCTCTTGATGCAAGTGGCTTGGATCACCCCGACATCGTCGTTATCCCCATGGGTGTGGGGGCTTTCATGGCTGCCGCGGTAGGGCACTACCGCCGGGGCGACGACGCTGTGTCGATACTTGGTGTTGAGCCCCTCGACGCCAACTGCGTGCAAACTTCAGCGCTCGCCGGCGAGATCAGCCATGTTCCAGGACCACACGAGTCAATAATGGTCGGACTCAACTGTGGGACGCCTTCGCTCATCGCATGGCCCCAGGTGTCGAGAGGCGTTGATTGGTTCGTGTCGGTCGAGGATGAGGCGACGCGTCAGGCGATGCGCACGCTGGCCGATGTGGGCATCATCGCAGGCGAGACGGGGGCGGCAGCACTCGCCGGCCTCAATGCCGTGCTTGCTGAGCCCGAGTGGGCAGCGTCGATGGGCGACCTCCAGGACATGACCGTCTTAGTCGTCGTCACCGAGGGTGCTACTGATCCCGAGCACTATGCAGCAATCGTGGGACGCGGCCACGAAACCGTTGGACGGGTCATCAGAGCTGTCCGGTAGCAAGACAGAATTCGTTGCCTTCGGGATCAGCCATCACAGACCAGGTGTGGTCATCTTGGGTTCGGGTTTCGATCATCGTCGCGCCAATAGCGATCAACTCCGTGGCGGCGCTCTGACGGTCGGCGGCTGTCAGGTCGAGGTGCACCCGGTTCTTGACGGTTTTGGCTTCGGGCACAGCGGCGAACGCAAGCTGTGTGCCTGCGTTGTCGGGAGCGAGGCGTACAAATTCGCCCCAGTCGTCGGCGATCTCACGTCCAAGCGCCTGGGCCCAGAAGCTGGCAACGAGCTGAGGATCGTGAGTATCGATGACAACGTGTTGAACAGCAGATGTGATCGCCATGCCAGCGCTCCCTCAGATCAGGCCGAACGGGTGGCAAATGCAGCCGTTGGACATCGCGAACTCTAGACGGCCCACTCGCAAAAATTTGTATGTTTGAACACGCTGCACGGTGTCGGACCTACGAATTTTTCGCGTTCAACGCCAACTAGGCGTGTCACTCGACGTTGCCAACCGCGCTGCATAGCTCTGTGCCAACGATTCGATGGCAGGTCTGGCCGGTTCAGGGCCAGTCCAATCGCGAACTTGCTCAGGGTGAGCGGACGAAGACCTTGACGCCAGAGCCACCGATCGGCCGGGCTTGGTCGCCCATCCGACTTGGTCTCGACGACGACGGCATCGAGCGTCGCGATCCCCCCGTCCGAATCGATGCACTGCAGTGACCGATCGATCGTGAGTCGACTTCGCGTGGCCACGTCGACGAGCGTGCTTCGCTGATACTGAACGGTCAGCACCGGTCGCATCTGCTCGACCCCTCCGTTCCCACCGATCACACCGTCGATGAATTGGCATGCCTCGCCAGAGAGATATGTCGCATCATCGAGTTGGTACGCCGATCGAGTTTTCACCGTGACCCCGCGTGGGCCCTTTGTCTTCACCTCGAGCATGCACGAGCCGCTGTCCTGGTACGTACGCGTTCGTACCCACACCATCCGCGGCGTCGGTTTCTGCCTCCGCGTCGACCCGTGAGCCTTCGTAGGCGTCTTCTTCTGGCGTTGACGGCCGTCTTCGCCGTGTTTGCCATCGCCGCTGTCGTCACCGTCCTATCGCAACGCGAGGTGCTCAACGATCAGATTGATGAGCGACTTCTGTCGACGCCGTTGCCCCCGCGTCGCGACGCTCCCGCCGGCGCGGGTGAACAGCCACCGACGGTACCCGACGCTGATGGGTCGCCAATCTCCGACTTGTACAGGGCCACCGTGGACGCAACTGGAACAGCCACTGTTCTCGTCCAAGGCCAACGGCTCGACGACGTCCCAGACGTCGACGCGCTGCCCGATGAACTTCCCACAGAGGGCGAACTCCTCACGGTGTCCGGCGTCGACGGCGTATCAGAGTTCAGAGCTTTCATCGTTCGACGTGGGGCTGGCGATCAGGTTCTGATCGCGCTCCCGCTCGATGATGTGCAGTCCAGCGTCGAGCGATTGGCCTACACGCTCGGTGGCGTCCTTGTATTGATCGGCCTCGTACTCACCCTCGTCTGGTCTTGGGTATCTCGTTACGGACTGCGCCCGATCGCCCAGATGACGTCCACCGCGGATGCCATAGCCGCCGGTGATCGCAGCCGCCGAGCCAACGAGTATGACGAACGCACAGAGGCGGGTCGACTGGCGAATGCGTTCAACGTCATGCTCGACGAACGCGACGTCGACGAGCAGCGTCTCCGATCGTTTGTCTCGAATGCTTCGCACGAACTCCGCACGCCGCTGACATCGCTCCGTGGATACCTCGATCTCTACAACGAGGGAGGCTTTCGCGGGGAGGGGTACGCCAAGCGATCGCTGCGGTTGTCGACAACGCCATGACCCATACCGAGGCACCAGCAAACGTCCACCTTGCCGCGCTGTTTACCGCTGACGATCTGGTGATCACGATCTCTGACGAAGGGCCCGGCATCACGTCGGTCGACGTCGATCGTGTCTTCGACCGCTTCTACCGCGGCGACGAATCTCGGGCGCGTTCCACCGGAGGCTCAGGCCTCGGACTCTCGATCACCCGGTCGATCATCGAAGCGCATGGCGGAACGATTACCGCTGCCGATGGCCCAGACGGCGGAGCCATCTTCACCATCTTGCTATCTCGGACGTGAGGAGCCTCATCCGACTACAGCTAGTCTTATAGTATGCGACTAGAAGTAACGCGCAAGAGTGACTTGGCGGTCCGGTCGATGCAGGTACTTGCGACGAGTTCGGAGCGACTGAAGGGGCCAGAGCTTGCCGACAAGGTCGGGACTTCGTCAGGGTTTGTCTCCCAGGTCCTGACGCCGTTGATCCGTGCCGGTTGGGTTCGCTCTGACCCTGGTCCGTCAGGCGGTTATTCGCTCACGGCTGACCTCGATGAGGTGTCGGTGCTGGCGGTAATCGAGACGATTGAGGGTCCTACAGATTCGGGTCGCTGTGTACTTGCTGACCGTTCGTGCGATGAGGATGGCACATGTGCGTTGCATGTTCCTTGGGTACGGGCTCGCGCCCAGCTGTTGACCCAACTGGACGCGACTTCGGTGGCCGAGGCTTCTGCGGTGCCGTCATGAGCCGCACCACTTCGAAGAGCGCGATCGACCTCGGCGAAACTGCCATGCCACCGCCTCCTGAGCGTGACGTGTCGTGGCGCTCGGTTGTGTTGCCGTCCGAGCACGGTGGCTGGAGCCTCACCGCTGAGCCTGCGCTGTTGGGACTGCTGGTGGCGTGGTCGCTGCCAGGTCTAGCGCTGGGTGTCTCAGCGATGCTGGCGTTCATGGCGCGCACTCCATTGAAGCTCGTGCTGGTCGACCGGTTCCGCCACCGTTGGCTTCCTCGAACCCGGCTCGCCGCCCAGGTCGCGGTTGTCGAGCTGACGGTCCTCATCGTGCTTGTCGTCTACGCGGCGACTGCCGGTGAACCCTTCTGGATGCCGCTGGCTGTCGCGGCGCCTCTAATTGGTCTCGAGTTGTGGTTCGACATGCGCAGTCGCGGTCGACGCCTCATCCCGGAGTTGGCGGGTTCGATCGGTATCGGGTCGATCGCCACAGCGGTTGCGCTCGCCGATGGTGCCGCGACGCGAATGGCATGGGGCCTGTGGGTCGTGGTCGCAGCTCGCTCGGTCGCCGCGATCCCTTACGTTCGTACTCAGATCCTCCGGACCAAATCGCGGCCTGGACCTCGGTGGAACAGCGACGCCGCCCAGTTGGCCGCTGTCGCCGCGGCAGTGCTCGGCTGGGCCTTCGACCTGGTCCCCGCGGCCGCAGTAATCGCTCTCGCAGTACTCGCTGCCATCAACGTGGCGGCGCTGGGGCTGGCGCCACGTCGTGCAGTGGTGATCGGAATCCAGCAAATGATCTTCGGGATCGCCGTGATCCTCACGACCGCAATCGCACTCGCCTGATGACACCCAGGCACCAAGGAGCCCACGCCATGTCGAACATCGAACCTGATACCACGCTCGCCGAGCTTGTCATCGCTCGCCCAAGCCTCGCGCCTCGATTTGATGCGCTCGGCCTGGATTACTGCTGTGGCGGCCAGCGCAGCCTGGCCGAAGCTGTCGCCGAGGTCGGTCTAGACCTCGGCGCGATCACCGCAGAACTCTCTTCGACACCATCGCCGGCCGAGCCCCAACTGGATTGGGATGGCATCGGTGGGCTTGTTGATCATCTCGAGGCCACCCACCACGCCTACCTGCGCGAGGTATTGCCCCGGCTCGCGGAGCTCGCCGACAAGGTCGCCGGCGTGCACGGCGCCAACCACCCCGAGCTGGCGACGGTGGCTCATCTGGTTCACGAGTTACGGGCCGATCTCGAACCCCATCTGCTCAGGGAGGAGCGGGTCCTGTTCCCGATGATCCGTGAGCTAGCCACGGCGACCGCCTCACCGCACTTTCACTGCGGCAGCTTATCGAACCCGATCCGGGTCATGCTGACCGAGCACGACACCGTCGGCGATCTCCTTGCACAACTTCGAGCCAGCACTGACTCCTACCGCGTTCCCGACGACGGTTGTGCCAGCTACCAGGCTCTGTACTCGGGCCTTGCCGAACTCGAAGCCGACACGCACCTGCACGTCCACAAGGAGAACAACGTGCTCTTTCCTGCGGTGCTCGAGACCGAACACACGCTCGCCATTGGCCCTCGATGAGCCACGCAGACCTCGGCGGCGATCCACCCTGTTGGGCACACCTCTCTGATGACGAACACGCTGCGCCTGGGTCGACGCAAGAAAGTGGTCCACCCGTCGTCGACCTCGGCTCTGCTCGGTTGGGTTCTGGCGGGGCGATCTGGAGCCTGCCCCATGGCGGCGATCTCGACGCCAACCTCGTCCGCCTGGACGCGGGCGCAGATATCGGCACCCACGTCAACGACGAAGTCGACGTACTGCTCTTCGTCCAGTCCGGAAGTGGTGTCCTCGTCGTCGACGAGCAAACTCGAAGTCTTGGCGCCGACCACCTCGCGCTTGTCTCAAAGGGATCGCAACGGTCGATCGTCGCTGGCGACTCAGGCATCAGCTACCTCAGCATCCATCGCGGACGTGGTCCGCTCAGGATCAAACGACGCGACGCGCGCATGCCCTGATGACTTCCGGACACGGGGCCGACAACGAGGAGCGCGAAGTCAACCGAACACAGTAGGTAGGGGGTCATGACGCGACCACGGAACAGGTCGGCGTTGACAAGTGTGCGAAGGTAGGCGGCCATGACAGCCACGCCTGACGCGATCGCCGGACGGAAAAGCGGAACTCCGACCCGGTTCTCATTTCTGGACGATGAGGTCGACACGGCTTCGGTGGTGTGGGGCTTGGTGGCGGTATCGATCCTGCTTGTCGGAGTGTATTTCGGATCGGGCGGCATGCGCTGGTTCGACGCTGCGCTCTCGGGCTACCTCCTTGGCGTGTTGCTGGCGACCTTCGCCGTCGTCTATCGCTATCGAGTGTGGCTACAACGGCCCCCGACCAAACTGTTGAACCAACGAGGCTGGCAGGCCCTCACTCGACGCGGCAAGCGAACACGAAACACCGCGGCCTTGGGTGGACTCGTGGTGACGAACCTCGCTGGTCAAGGTTTCATCCGCAAGCGTTCTACCAGCCGGTGGATGGCTCACCAGCTCGTGTTCTGGGGGTGCATTCTGGCCGGGCTGGTCACCTTTCCGTTGACGTTCGGTTGGCTGCACTTCGAATCGGTGGGGCAGGACTCCGAGCAGTATCGGGCCTACGTGTTCGACATCGGGACGATCGACTTCGGGTCTCGAAGCCTGCTCGGCTTCGTCGTGTTCCACACGCTGAACATCTCGGCGGTGTTGGTGATCGCCGGTGTCGTGGTTTTCCTCTACCGCCGACTCAATGACACCGGGGCGGTCGCCGTGGAACGAGCCGGCGACTTCGCGGCCCTGGCGGGACTGTTCGCTGTTTCGCTCACCGGACTGTTTCTGACGGCGTCGAGTCTGTGGCTCGAAGGACGCGGCTATGTGTTCCTGAATACGGTGCACGCCTTGACCGTGATTCTGGGCCTGATGTACATCCCATTTGGCAAGCTCTTCCACATCTTCCAACGACCGGCCAATCTCGGCGTGCACTTCTACCGACGCGAAGCAGCCGCAGGCGAGCAGCAGCAATGTCGATCCTGCAGCGAACCGTTTGCGTCGCGGATGCAGATCGAGGATCTCAAAACCGTCTTGCCGCAGGTCGGGTTCGACTACTCGATCCCTACCGCTGACGGAGGCGGGAACTGGCAGCACACCTGCCCTCGATGCCGTCGCAAACACGTGGCGCTCACCCAAACCAATCGTGTTGGAGGATTCGGCTGATGGCACAACGACCGCTCAGCGATCAGGAATTGATCGAGCGTTATGGCCCCCACCTCAACCGGGAACCTCCTGGGGGCTGGAATGCCGGCCTGCGGATAGAAAAGGTGGTCGACACCCACTGCTGCTTCTGCGGGCAACAGTGCGGGATCAAATTGAAGGTTGCCGACAACGAGGTCGTCGGTTTCGAACCGCGTTACGACTTCCCGTTCAACGAGGGCAAGCTCTGCCCCAAGGGAGTCAAGCGCTACTTGCAGGGCAGCCACCCAGACCGCCTCCTCGAACCACTCGAACGAGACCCCTCGGCTGCCGGTGGGTTCCGTCCGGTCAGCTGGGACCATGCCCTCGATCGGACGGTCGCGGAAATCCGACGGATCGGCGAGCAGTTCGGGCCCGACGCGTTCGCCATGTTGTCCGGCGTGTCGCTCACCAACGAAAAATCGTACCTGATCGGAAAGTTCGCACGGCTGGCATTAGGGACCGCGAACCTGGACTACAACGGCCGGCTCTGCATGGTGTCGGCCGGTGCTGCGTCGAAGCGGGCGCTCGGCGTTGATAGGGCACCAAACCCGTGGAGCGACATTCCTTTGGCTGACGTGATCATCGTGGCCGGGGCGAACGTGGCCGAGTGCGCACCGATCACCACCAGCTACATCTGGCGGGCCCGCGACCGTGGCGCCAAGCTGATCGTGGCCGACCCGCGCGTCACGCCGTTGGCCCGGACCGCCGACGTCTTCTTGGGTTTGCGGCCCGGGACGGACTCAGCGTTATTCGGCGCGATCTTGCACGTGCTCATCGAGAACGACTGGCTCGATCACGCCTACATCAACGCTCACACCAACGGTTTCGACGAAGCCGCGGCCGCGGTCGCGGACCACACACCGACGTGGGCCGAAGGGGTCACGGGTGTCCCAGCCGATCGCATCATCGAAGCCGCTCGCCTGTGGGGCACTTCGGCGACCGGCATGTTGCTGCACGCCAGGGGAATCGAACACCATACGAAAGGGGTCGAAAATGTCAACGCCTGCATCAACCTCGGCCTCGCTACCGGCAAATACGGCCGACCCGGATGCGGCGTGTGCACAATCACCGGCCAAGGCAACGGCCAGGGAGGCCGCGAGCATGGCCACAAATGCGACCAGCTCCCTGGCAACCGTGACATCACCAACCCCGAACACCGAGCCCACACCGCGGCAGTGTGGGGATGCGACGTCGATGAGATTCCGGGCAAGGGCATCACTGCGCAGGAGATCATCGAGGCCATTCACGATGGCGAGATCAAGGGCCTGCTGTCAATCTGCTTCAACCCGCTGGTGTCACTCCCCGACACGAAGTTCACGCGAGAGGCGCTCGACAAACTCGAGTACTACGCCGTCATCGACTTCTTCCTTTCCGAGACCGCTCATCACGCCGACACTGTGCTGCCCGGCAGTCTCCAAGAAGAAGATGAGGGCACCGTCACCACGGTCGAGGGAAGGTGCGTCAAGATCAACGCAGCGGTCGACCCGCCGGGGCAAGCCCGCAAAGACTGGGAGATCCTCCAAGACCTTGCCCACCGACTCGGCAAGGGCCACTACTTCGACTTCACCGGCACCGAAGAACTGTTCGACGAATTGTGCCGGGCATCGTCGGGCGGGAGCGCCGACTATGGCGGAATGACGTGGGACCGCATCGTGGCCGAACAGGGTATTTTCTGGCCATGTCCGGAACCCGGCCACCCGGGGACGCCTCGTCTGTTTGAGGATGGCAAATTCTTCCACCCCGACGGCAAGGCCAAGTTCTTCCCAATCCGCTACCGAGATCCGGCCGAGGTCGTCGACGACGATTACCCGATCTGGCTCACCACCGGCCGGGTGGTTTCCCAGTACCTCTCGGGCACTCAGACCCGACGCATCGCACAACTCGTCGACCAGTACCCCGAGCCGCTGTGCGAGATGCATCCTCGACTCGCCGCCCAATTCGGCATTGAATCTGGCGACCGGGTGACCGTCACCTCGCGCCGAGGCTCGATCACCGTGCCAGCCAAGGTCGTCGAAACCATTCGGCCCGACACTGTGTTCATCCCGTATCACTGGCCCGGCGACAAGGCAGCCAACACGCTCACCAACCGGGCCCTCGACCCGATTTCGAAGATCCCTGAGTACAAGGTGTCTGCGGTTCGCGTCGAGAAAGCATCCGGCAATGTGTCGGTGGCCGACACCCGAGACATCCGTCTTCACGACGGCGAGACCCCCGAGGTGACACGATGATCGGCGGCAAGGTGTTCGTCATCGACCAGAGCCGTTGCATCGGTTGCGAAGCGTGCGTGCACGCGTGCGAGGAGTGCGGAACACACCGCGGAACCTCGCTCATCCATCTTGAACAGATAGACCCCGGGATCTCCACCCAGACCGCGCCGATGGTGTGCATGCACTGCGAAGACCCGACCTGCGCCAAGGTTTGCCCGGCCGACGCCATCAAGCAGAACGAAGCTGGCGTCGTACAATCTGCGCTCAAACCACGCTGTATCGGCTGCTCCAACTGTGTGTTGGCGTGCCCGTTCGGCGTACCGCGCTACTTCCCCGAACCGGACCAGATGATGAAGTGCGATATGTGCTTCGACCGCACGTCTCAGGGTTTGGCCCCGATGTGTGCATCGGTGTGCCCCAGCGAAGCGCTCTGGTACGGCACACCCGAAGAGTTTGCCGAGGGTCGACCTGGGCAGCTCATCAATGACTTCACGTTCGGGAATCAGCGCGTGAAGACCCGCGTCGCGACCGTCGTCGATGACCGCAAGAGCGGCCCCCTCGATGTCGCCACGATGACCGTGCGGGAGCGTTGGCAGGATGACCCTTTCGGCATCGGCGTCGACCACACTCAGGTGACTCAGTGACGAGCAACCCACGCTCACCGAACGAGAACGGTTCCCCCGCGGCTCAAGGCCCCGACGAAGGAACCCCGGTGTGGTTGCGAGATTTTCCCCACACTTCCGCAGGTGAAGACGCGATCTCACGTCGAGCCTTCACCCAGTACCTGATCGGCGGATCTGGGGTGTTCGCCGCCTCAACTCTTGGCGCTGCCGCCTGGACTTCGCTTCGTGAGCTCGATCCCGGCACACCGACACCCGTCATTCCGCTCGCCGATCTCACAGAAGGCGAAGCACACTTGTTCCGCTACCCGGGGCCCGATGACCCTGCCATCTTGATCCGCCTTACCGGCGGCGCATTGGTCGCGTACAGTCAAAAATGCACCCACCTGGGCTGTGTCGTATTCTACGAACCCGAAGAAACCGAGCTCGTGTGCCCGTGTCACGAAGGCATTTTCGACCCCACGACCGGTGACCCGACCGCCGGACCTCCGGAACGGCCACTCCCGGCTATCGCGCTCGAGGTCCGAGACGACACCGTTTGGGCCCTCGGGATCGCACGATGACTCCGATCAACACGCCCGACACCAAACGAAGCAATGCCGTTTTCATCTATGTGGTGCTCATCCTTGCGTTGCAGCTTTTCCTGCTCGTGGTCGCGCTCGAGGCGTTTCAGGCCGACGAAGAGGCCTTGGCCTGGCCTGCTGCCGCTCTCTCGGTCGGCTTGTTCGCCACCACGCTCGCCTTTGCCCGATTACTTCGCCGTGACTGACGCAAGCCCCCATGAGCGCGAGCCTGGCCCCCGATGACCGCCGCAGACTGACAGGTTTGTTGTTCTTACGAGGTCTTCAGGTGACACTCAGGTCGAAATCAGCAAGCTCGACCAGAGTTTGTCCTCATGATGCTGTCTTCACCTCGCCGCCCGTGGCTGCTCGCTCTGTCCGTCCTCACCCTTGTTCTCGCCTCCTGCGGCGGTAGTGACGAGGAGGTGACCGGTGGGGTCGCAAGCGTCAACGATCTCGCTAGTGGTGACGCGGTCGCGGCAGCCAGCGAGCTCCAGGCGAACGGCGACAGCGCGTCGCTCACCGCCGAGGAGGCCGGGCTTGCTCTCTCGGCGTGTATGCGAGACGCCGGACACGACGACTTTCCGGATGCCACAGTCGACGAGAACGGCCGCCTGAATCTGCGGGACATTCTCCAGAGCACCGATATCGACCTTCGCGACGAAGCCGTCAGATCACAACTCGACACCTGCCGCGATGAGGTTGGTGCCGACAGTTTCGGTGTCGGTGGCGCTGGCGGCGATCGGAGCGGAATCGAGGAAGCACTTCTTGGTTTCACGGAGTGCCTGCGACAAGAAGGACTTGATGTCGGCGACATCACGTTTGGTCAACCAGGCGCTGGAGCTGGTGCCGGTGCCGGACAGACTGGCGATGGCCAAGGGCAGCCACGCGGCCAGGGCGGCGCTGGCGGGGACCGCGGTGGACGCATAGCGGACCAGCTCGGACTCGACGCTGACGATCCGACAACAGCTGCAGCATTGGACTCGTGCCAGAGCGCTCTCGATGAGGCCTTTGCTGGCATAGGTGGGGCGCGCGGCGGTACCCCGCCGACGTCCGATAGCTGATTCAACAGATTCGACCCTGACATGGCAGAAACATCACACTTCCCTCAACCTGCGCGTTGGCCCTTCTTGCTCGTCGGCCTTCTTTTGGGTGCCGCCACCGGCGCCGGCGTGTTCTGGTACATGACCAACTCCGATGATGATCCTGACCAGCTGGATACGGCGGTCGTGTCAGTCGTGCCGGTAACTGCCGAATCCAGAGACCTGATCTCGTTCCTTGAATGGGACGGCAGCCTCAGCTCGGGTTCACCGGCAACGGTCGCCGCATCCACGCGCGGAACGATCACTCGAAACGCGGAGGTCGGCGATTCGATCATCGCTGGCGACATCATCGCCGAGATCGACGGTGAATCGGTCGTTGCTCTCTATGGACTGGTTCCCCAGTTCCGAGCCATGGACGTCGACACCGAAAATGGGGCCGACATTCGCCAGCTCGAAGAGAACTTGGTGGCACTGGGTTTCGACCTCGACGAAACGGTGACGGTCGACGAGCAGTTCACATACAACACCGGCTTGATGGTCTCCCGGTGGGAGGAATCGCTTGGCTTCGAGAATCCCGACAGCGTTGTCGCCGAAGGCCAGGTCGCCTTCATCGATGGTCCTAGTGAGGTCGTGAGCACGACCGCGGTGGGCTCACAGGCTGCCCAAGGACAGGCGCTACTCAGGACGGTGACCGCGGCCAACAGTGGCTACTTGCGGCTCCCCGGATCTGCGACCTCGATCTCTGGCTTCGCCGACATCGGTACCTAGCTCACGCCAGGTGTGGTGCTCGCTACCGCGACGATAGGCGGAGCCGATATCCCAGTCGTCGGCGTGGATGGCGAACCGAACGACGAGAACGAGGACGCGCTCGAGCTACAGATCCTGATTGGAGCGACGCTCGTCGAGGCCATCATGTCCGATGAGGAATCGGTCGAAGCCGGGCGGCCAATGTTCCGCTACGAAATAGAACAGAGTGCAATCGAAACTGTCGTGGCTGTCTCTGACAGCGATGTGTTTGTGGTTGGCACTGAAGTCGAGATCGAGCTCCCCGATTCGTCACTTGTGAAGGCGTTGGTCACCAACCAGAGCGTCGTGGCCAGGACAGTCCAAGAGGGCCAGAACTCCACCACCGTCGTGGACATAGTGATCGAACCGACCGAACTGCTCACCACTTCCTTCACCTCGGGACCAGTCATCATCCGCACGCAAGACGCCTCGACCTTGGACGCAGTGGTCGTCCCCGTACGAGCGCTCATCGCATTTGTGGAAGGCGGTCACGGGATCGATTTCGAAGACGGTCGTAGGGTCGCCGTCGAGCTGGGAACCTTTGACGATGGATGGGTCGAGATCACGAACGGTGCCGTGCAAGCAGGCGACGTCTTGCTGGCGCCGTCATGAGCGTTCTCGACGAGCTGACGCCAGCGCTACCCGGTGAACCGAACACACCCGTGCTCGAATTGCATGGGGTCGTAAAGGAATATCCGGGCACGCCACCTGTGCGGGCTTTGAAGGGCGTCGATCTCACGGTGGCCCAAGGCGAGCTGACTGCTGTCGTCGGTCCGTCCGGTTCAGGAAAGTCGACAATGCTCCACGTGATGGGGACGCTCGATCGTCCTACCGAGGGATCGGTGCACATAGCCGGGCACGAGGTTTCGAGCCTCTCCGATCGACGGCTGTCTGCGGTCCGCGGTGAGCTCGTCGGTTTCGTCTTTCAGCAGTTCTTCCTTCTCGAAGGTGAGACCGCTCTCGACAACGTCGCTACCGGTCTTCTGTACAGCGGTGTCTCGATGAGGAAACGTCGCGTGGCCGCGGCCGAGACCTTGGCAAGGGTGGGCCTGGCTCACCGCATGACTCATCGGCCGAACGAGCTCTCGGGCGGCGAGCGACAACGCGTCGCGATCGCGCGTGCACTTGTGGGGAGGCCCGCACTCGTGCTTGCTGACGAGCCGACGGGCAATCTCGATTCGAAGACGAGCGAATCGATCGAGGCTCTCCTCCACGAGCTCAACAGCGAAGGCGCAACGATCATTGTGGTCACCCACGACAATGACCTAGCGGAGTCTCTCCCGCGCCAGGTTCGTTTTCGCGACGGGCTCATCGAATTCGACTCGCAGGTGTCGCCATGACCTCACCAGCTCTCCCGCGTTCGAGCTCCTTTCGTCTCGCCGACGTATTCGCGTCGGCAACATCAGGACTGACAACAAGAAAGCTCCGAACCGCGCTTTCGGCACTAGGTATCACCATCGGCATCGGTGCAATGGTGGCGGTGCTCGGCCTCAGCCAATCAGGCAGTGCGGCTCTCGAAGATCGGATCGCCGCGCTTGGAACGAACCTTCTGCAGGTCTCGGCCGGGCAGGGCTTCGGGGGCGGCGACGCGGCATTGCCTGAGGAGTCCGTCGCGATGATCAGTCGAATCGGGCCAGTTATCTCGGTAGCGGCGGTCGGTTCGGTCGAACAGAGCGTGCTCCTCAACGATGTTGTGAACCCCGCTCAGACCGGCGGGCTGACGGTGAAGACCGCCGGCCCGAACCTGCTCGACGCCGTGAACGGAACGCTGAGCGATGGTCGTTTCATCGACCAGACGACTGGAGCGACGCCGACGACAGTCCTTGGCAGTGTTGCCGCGCAACGTCTGGGCATCAGCAATGTTGACGGCACGCAGGTGCTCATCGGCGATGAATGGTTCACCGTCGTGGGAATTCTCGCATCCTTCGATGACCAGTCCGACGACGTCGAGACTCCACTGTTCAACGATCTCGACCGTGCGGCGTTCATTGGGGTCGACATTGCTGAGTTGTTGTTCGAAACGACGAGAAGCCCTGACACGATCTACGTACGTACGACGGAGAGCGCAATCGACGACGTGCTTTCGGTACTCCCTGCAACGGCCGACCCAGAGAGCCCCGAGGAAGTCGAAGTCACCCGCCCAACCGATGCCCTCGAAGCCCAGGAGGCTGCGGAGTCGACATTCGACAATCTTTTCCTCGGCCTCGGAGCGGTGGCCTTGCTCGTGGGCGGAATTGGCATAGCGAACGTCATGGTCATCGCCGTGATCGAACGTCGAAACGAGATCGGCCTTCGACGCGCGCTCGGTGCGACCCGTGCGCACATTCGTCGACAGTTCCTGGTCGAGGCGTTGCTGCTGTCTGTTCTCGGCGGTGTGGCCGGCGTCCTGCTCGGAGCTGGAGTAACCGCATTTTGGGCAAGTAATCAGGGATGGCGAGTAGTGATTCCTCCTGAAGCCATCGTGGGCGGCCTTGTGGCGGCAGTTGTCATCGGTGCGCTCGCTGGGCTGTATCCGGCCATGAGGGCAGCGCGTCTGGCCCCAACAGAAGCATTGCGAGCGTCATGAAGTCCACGATCACCTCGATCGTCGTGGCGGCATTGATCGCGGGAGCGCTTGCTGGAGCTTGGATCATCATCCGAGACACGGAGTGGTACGCGTCGCTCAGCGAGACAGAAGATTCGAGCGATGTCCCGAGCGACCTGACCGACGTCTTCAACACCGCGATCGCCACCCGAGCCGACGTGGCCGACGTCGAGGAGCTCGACGCCACGCTGAACTACATCGACCGTGTCGAGTTTGTCCACCGGATCGACCCCGACGTGATCACGACGACGACAAGTGGTGGCGGAAGAAATGCCCAGACCGTGACCACCACCGTCGAAACGCCCGGGAGCCGTGCCGTCACTGCAGTTCCCGACGTGGGTGATCGATTGGCAGCTGGTGATGTGCTCTACGAGACCGACTCGACTCCCGTCTACCTCGCCGTCGGCCAGGTCGCGGCCTGGCGAACGATGGACGATGGCTTGAACGGGACCGATGTTGCCCAGTTGCAGTCGTTCCTGATCGGCGATGGGTGGGACACACAAGCCGAGATCGAACCGGACGGCGTGTGGTCGCCCGCCACGACAACCGCTGTTGAGCTCTGGCAGTCCGACACGGGCCAGGAAGTCACGGGCCAGGTGGCCCTCGGCGATATCTGGTTCATCCCCGGCTCGATCCGGATCGTCTCGGTCGAAAGTGCCGAAGGGGTCGTCGTATCCGACGGCGACGCGGTCTTGACGTATACGTCGATTGATCGTCGGATCGAAGCGTCGGTGAACCAAATCCCAGACGGACTCCTCAGCACCCAGGACCTTTCCGCACAGCTTCCCGACGGCCAAACTGTGTCCGCAGAACTGACCAGCGTGCGCGGCACCGACAGCGGGTTCGATCTCTTGTTTTCGATCGATCTGGAGGGGATACGCACCGATGAGTTCAACCGACTCCCGGTCACACTCGAGTGGATCAAGAACGAGGTCAATGACGAGCTGACGCTTCCACCAGAGGCGATCAAACGAGTCGACAGTGGCGAGTACGTTGTCGACGTCTTGCAGGGTGACCTAATCGTGAGGGTGCGGGTGGAGATCATCGGGCAGGCGGGGCGCGTGGTCGCGGTAACCGGAATCGACGAGCGAGCAGTGGTACTTATCCCCTGAAGTCCACGCCGCTGGTCGAGATCCCTACTCGGGCACGATGTCGATCAGCACGGCTTGGCATCGTCCGGTCACCTTCAACTGTGCCAGGGCTTGTCCTCGGAGAGACTCGATCTCCCTCGCTCGATCGGGGCTGACGAACAGCTGCTCGAGCTGTGGAAGCTCGATCTGATCGAACTGAAGTCGACCTCGAAGACAGAACTGCCCGTCGGCTGGTGATGGTCGCTCGACGGTGACCTCGAGCACTCGCCCCGGACGTTCATCGGCGAACAAAACATAGACGGCATCGCCGCTTTCTGTATCTTCGGTTTCTGTTCCGGCAGGAGTTGGGACGTCATAACGGATGTCCATGTAGTTTCCCCGGAAGAACGACAGTGGATCGACCGGACGCATGGCCAGTGTTACCTCGTCGCCGGTGGCTCGCACCCACAGCGGTGGCAGAAGCGCCAACAGAATCGCCGCGACGGCCGTTGCGACCGCGATGACATGACGTCTGGTCATGACGGATCCGCTCCGATCATGTCTCGACGTTTGCGCTCCAGAACAATCGCGACAGCGACCACGAGGACTCCACCCAACAGGACTGCCAGTGAGGTGGAAAGCGTCCCGGCAACCCGACCGATGTAGGTGGCCAGGATAAGGGTGGCCATGGCCAGGAAGCCCGTGTTGACGACTCCCCGGAGGTCATATCGCTGCCCGAGAGCTGTGGCCGCCAAGGCCAGCCCGAAGACGAAACCTCCCCATAGCCAGAAGAGCAGCGCCGAACCATCGAATGGTCCGTAAAGCCAGGAGGTGGTGTCGCCGCCGCCGTCGAACGTACGGTCGAGTGGAATATCGACCTGGGGCAGGAGCAGCAGGAGCAGGATCGCGGTGGCAGCGATCGTTGCTCGAAGGAGCGGGTGCGGCGTGCGCCACAAGGCGGCTCCGGCAACGACGGCGGCGATCACAATGACGAGCCCATGAAGGGGGCGGAGATCGATCTGGAAGATGAATCCGAACGCGGTGGGGTGAAACGTTGAGACGATGACCGGTGTCGCGATCATGATCACGCCCACTGTTCGGGCCGCGGTCTGAAGGAAACGAAACTCTGTCTCTGCGACGAGCATCGAGGACCCGAGCAACGCCAATCCGATCAGCGGGATCAACGGGAGAATCCCTCCGGGGTCGATCAGAAAGGCGCCTTGGTCGAAGAACTGTGAACTTGGAACCGAGAACCATCCGAGTGTGAGGACTCCGAGAGATACCGCGAGCCATCCCTGAGCCGCGGACGGCGACGCCCATCCCGTCACGACTGCCACAAGCGCCCACAGTGCCGTGCCCTGCCACCAATTCAGCGGCATGTTGAAGATCTGACCGGCGAGAAAGATGTTGACACCTGCGGTGATGGAGCTGAGAAACCACAGACCCTTCGCCGTCGTTTCAAGACGTTGCCTGCTCGCGACCACTGCTGCAGCAGCCACAGCCAAATAGATGGCGAACAGAAGGGCCATTCGCCGGATCGGCGACTGTTGATCCCACTGACTGCTGATGAAAAGCAACAGGCCGATGCCGATCAGACCTGCCCCGACGAACGCCAGGAGAAGCACGAGTCGATTGGCCCGTTCAGGTTCCTCGACCTCGCGAAGAGAGGATCGCATGCGCTCGGCGAGTTCGGAGGTGATCAGCCCATCGTCTTTCCATAGTTCGATCGCGTCGCTGGCGTCCACGTTCGAAACCCTACGTGAGTAGGCCGTTCGGTTTGCTCACCCTCGCTGGCCTGGCAGAGTCACTGCCAAACGTCCGTATCCTCTCAACATGGCATTTGGACAACAGTCGGGACCACCGGCAACAAACAAGCAACTCGACGAATTGCTGAACTTGCTGGCCGACGCTGGGTATACCGACTTCAAGGACGCTCGATATCCAATGGACTTCACGCAGCGGCAAGCTGGAGGAAAGTTCTCTCGGGACGAAGCCGACGGGTACATCGCACGTTTGCAGGATCAAGCCGACTCTGGCGACGACTCGCCGGAAGCGCCCGTGGCACGGGCGGTCAGGCCGTCACCAGCTGAGCAGGCCTTGCAGAAATTTCCCGCCGAGGAGCTCGCCGCGGAGCTGCAGCGTCGCGGATGGATCGTCGCCGAGCCGTGAACGCCCATTGGAAGGTGTTCGACGAGGTGACCCGTACCTCTAGCGCGTCCGTGAATTGGCGAGCAACCTGGCGAAGTCGCCGAGTTCATTGAAGAGTCGTACAGGCTCACGGCGCCGAAACGCTGGATCGCCGCTCTCTGATTTTCAGATCGAGGCGCCCGATGGCATTGGTGCAACGGGCGGTGACGCGAGGGCCCAGAACACATTGCCGGCAAGCGCGAGCACCGCGATGATCGTGAAGCCCAGTTGGTAATCCCCGGTCGAGTCGGCAAGAACACCGGCGAGTAGCGGCCCAACGACTACTCCAAGGGTGATGACGACCGTGGACCAACCCATGATCTGCGCGAAGTGTGTCGTGCCGAAATAGTCGGCGCGAATGGCTTGCATGAGCGGACCTCGTGCCCCCCAAGCCAGGCCGTGAAGCACGACGAAGGCGCCAATGGTGACGTAACTGTCGATCCAGGTCATCAACAGCAAACCGACCGCATGAGCACACATGGCGGCGGCGACGATGATGCGCTTGTTCATTCGATCACCGAGATACCCACCGAGGCCGGTGCCGAGGAACTGGAAGACCGGAATGATGCCGGCGATCAACGCAGCTTCCTTCGCGTCGAAGCCCCGATCTTCAGTCAGGTAGAGCGCAATGTGAGCGATCGCTGCACTGACGACGATGAGCGCCGCGGCGTGGCCCAACGAGATCATCCAGAATGCTCGAGTGCGCATCGCCTCTTGTGCGGTGAAGTGCAAATCGTTGACACCTTCGGCTCGTTGCTCTGCCTCGACCAAGTCGCCAGGGATGCCGTCCATAGGTTCGGTCGAAGCTGAGCGATCCGTGGCAATCACCGTCGAGGCAAAGTAGATCGCCGCAGCGAGGACGACGCCAGCACCAGCCATCGTTGTCCTCCAACCGAACCACCCGAATCCGAGAACAAGTAGCGGTCCGGCGAACCCGCCGATGGCGAATCCCATCGTCTGCATCGACAGGGCTTGCGCACGTTTGCGCTCGAACCACTGAACGACGGCCGACGTGACGGTCAAGAAGCCAGCGAGCGCCATTCCGAATGCCGCCACAGACAACGCGAGGATGAAGTGTGTGCGTGTCTCGATCATCGAGAGCCCTACGAAACCGAAGAGAACAAAGACGGCGCCGACGCGCATGATTCGCTTGGTGCCCCAGCGGCCGAGCGCAGCGCCCTGAGCGGGACCAAGCAACGCAGCTCCGGAGCGGGTTCCGACAAATGCGAACGAGAAGAGTGTTTTCGACCAACCAAACTGTTCGCGAAGCTGCACGGCAAGGTTGCCGAATCCCTGCATCCACAACATCGATTGCAGCGCCCACAACGCAGCACTAGCGCCAACGACCTTCCAGCCGGTGTAGATCGGTCGGCGGCTCAACGGAGCCGTCGGGTCACGTTGATGAAAGGGGAGATCTGCATTGTTCGGACCACGACACACAACCGTCTCACACCGATTGCTCGCCTGCCCCTACTGCAGCTAGTCCAATCGGTCACACGGCGACCGTGTGCTCGCAGCAGATGAGGTGACCAGCACGTACGGTCGTGAGAATGGAATACACCACCCTCGGTAGAACTGGTCTCGACATCTCTCGGATCTGCATGGGTTGTATGAGTTTCGGCGCGCCCGGGGCCGGTGGCCAAAGCTGGTCTCTGGACGAGGCGACGAGTCGGCCGTTCATCAAACGAGCGCTTGACTTGGGAATCACCTTCTTCGACACGGCCAATGCATACTCCGCCGGCACGAGCGAGGAGATCTTGGGTCGTGCACTTGGCGAGATGGCGAACCGGGACGAGATTGTGCTGGCCACCAAGCTTTCGTTCCCGATGCGCGAGGGGCGGAATGCGAGCGGCCTGTCCCGTAAGACCATCATCACCGAGGCCGAGCACAGCCTTCGGCGTCTCGGCACCGACTACATCGACCTCTACCAAATCCACCGCTGGGACCCTCAGACACCGATCGAAGAGACGCTCAGCGCGCTCGATCATCTGGTCACCTCGGGCAAGGTCCGTTACATCGGTGCATCCTCGATGTGGGCGTGGCAATTCTCGAAGGCGCTTTACACAAGCGAATTGCAGAGTTTGTCGAAGTTCGTGTCGATGCAGAACCACTACAACCTGCTCAATCGAGAAGAAGAGCGTGAGATGATGCCGCTCTGCCTCGACCAGAGAATTGGCGTGATTCCCTGGAGCCCACTGGCGCGTGGACGGCTCATCCGCGACTGGGACGACCAAACCGCACGCGGATTCGTGGACAAGAACGTCAGCACGTTCTACGGCACCGACAGCGACCGCGAGATCGTCGCCGCCGTGGCAGCGGTGGCGGAGGAGCGTGGGATCTCCCGAGCTCAGGTGGCACTTGCGTGGATGTTGTCCAAGCCGTTCGTCACGGCCCCAATCGTCGGGTCCACGAAGGTGGCGCACCTCGACGATGCGGTTGCTGCCGTTGGCCTTGAGCTGGGCGATGAGGAGATTGCTTCACTCGAGGCGCCATACACCCCGCGTCCAGCAGTGGGCTTCGCATAGTCCAGCGACTCCGGTCGGCCGCGTCTCGTCTACGATGTGCTGCTTGATCGAATCCACGGGTGGCCCCGAGAAGATCAGAGTCGCGGTACTCGACGACTACCAGAATGCGGCCGAGTCGTGCGCTGATTGGGAGAGCCTTGGCTGCGATGTGACTTTCATCCATCGCTACTTGGAGTCCTCATCGGAGGTCATCGAGGCTCTCAAGGGATTCGAGGTTGTAGTGGCAATGCGAGAGCGCACACCGTTCGACGCAGCGGTGCTCGAGAGTGTTCCGGATCTCGAATTGTTGGTCACGACCGGTATGCGGAATGTCTCTATCGACCTTGTCGCAGCGGCCGAACATGGAATCGTGGTTTGTGGGACTCGATCGCCCGGCCACGCGACTGCCGAGTTGGCCTTTGGGCTAATTCAAACGCTTGCTCGAGGCCTGACTGGTGAGGTTGCCTCCGTCCGATCTGGTGGCTGGCAGACAGGGCTCGGCCGCGACCTACGCGGCGCGACCCTCGGCGTCATTGGTCTTGGTCGCCTCGGATCGCAAGTCGCACAATTCGGACTTGCCTTCGGGATGGATGTCATTGCGTGGAGTGAAAACTTGACGGCAGAACGGGCCGAGGAAGTCGGAGTTCGATTTGTCTCGCGTTCCGAGTTCTTCGAGTTGCCTGACTTCATCTCGATTCATCTCCGACTGTCGGACCGCACGCGTGGACTCGTCGGGGCTGCCGAGCTCGAGATGATGAAGAACGACGCGTTTCTCATCAACACGTCGCGAGGCGAGATTGTCGATGAGGAAACGTTGCTGTCGGCAGTGAGAAACGGAACGATCGCCGGTGCAGCACTCGACGTGTTCGGAGAAGAACCGTTGCCCGTCGACCATCCGTTTCGGCAGGAACCGAAGATTCTGGCAACTCCCCATGTCGGCTACGTCACACGAGAGACCTATGAGGTGTTCTACGGCGACGCTGTCGATGGCATCGCTGCGTGGGTCGCCGGGTCGCCGGTCAGGTTGTTGGACCGTTAGTCGAGCAGTCCGAAGTCGGAGAGCGCCGTATACATTCGCTGATCCTCGGTCTTCATGAAATCGACTGTGGCCGCCGGCCTAAGAAAGTTCGGTGTCCACACGTGCTGCCTCAGGGATGCGCCCCAACTCGCCCCTTCCACCGCGTTGCCGATCGACTCCGACCAGAAGGACACGACTTCGGGCGGAAGTGCCGGCGGGCCAACCACGCCTCGCCACACTCCGATCAGGCAGTCGATTCCGAGTTCTCCGAAGGTCGGCGTGGCCGCAAGCGGGCCGCCTAGGCGAGACGGCGCCGAAACACCGAGCGTCCGCAGCGATCCGGCGCGAAATTCGGGCACGACCGACGCGGCCGATACCGCGGCGACACCTGCCGGGCTTGCGAGAGAGTCGGCGATCGCCTCAGGCGCCGAGTTGAATACCGAGATTCCAACGTTGGTGGGGTCCAGGCCTGCGTGCCGACACAAATATGCGAGCGCAATGTGATTGATATTGCCGCGAGCGGTGGCGAGCGAGACGGTCGGTGCGGCAGAAGAAGCCAAAGCGGCGATCAGATCCTCGGCGGACTCCAGAGGCGAAGCCGCCGGGACGGCGAAGACAATGTACTCGGAATACAACATCGCGATCTGGGTGAGAGTGTCGAGATCGAGATCGGACACATCGGTCAGCCTGTTGGTGATGAGCGTCGGTGAACTGATGGACAGGCGGTGGCCGTCACCATCGTGAGTGCATAGGACGTCCCAGGCGTTCCCGCCACCGCGCCCCGGAACATTGGACACGCGTACAGCAATGTCTGAGGTCTCTTCGAGTGCCGAAGCTAGAGCTCGAGCGGCCCGATCCTGACCTCCACCAGCAGGAGTGCCGGCGATGATTTCGATCTCGCCTGCAGGACGCCAACTGGATTCGTCTATCTCTGCATGGTCGTCGTACATGCTGCGACTCAGAGAGTCGTGAACTGACGCTCGCCTTGCCCAGGGAAGCCACCTCGAACAGCGCCCGCTTGGACATCGCGGAAGAAGGGTCGAAACGACTCTGCGAGGGGGCGACCGTTCGGCAGTGAGAACCAAAGGCGAAGTAAGTGACGGCGGCGATCGGTCTCCGGGAAATCTTCAAACGCTGTTCTGGTGTGAAGCGTGAGATGGTTGTTCAGGAACTGCATGTCGCCGGGCTCGAACATCATCGTCAGATGAAACTCTGGCCGTGCCGCAATCTCGTCGAAGTAGGCGAGTGCTTCCTCCTGGTCGCTGGAGAGCGTTGGAATGTCAGAGTTTGTTTCGGCTTCGAGTTCGGCAGAGCGAATATGGGTGCGGGTGTATCGAGCTGCAAAATGGCCGTCCTCGACCGCAAAGATCGGCTGTGTGTAGAACGGTGCAACGCCTGGCAACTCGTTGCCTTGCATGCTCCACCAGTACGGCGCATATAGGGCCGCCAAAAGGTCTGGGCGTGTGCTCTGGATCTCGTCGTGGATTGCCGCAGAGCTCACGATTCGACTGAGGCCGCCCTGCATCGCTGGGCGCAGACAGAATAACCCAGTGATGTCTGCGGCGTCGCAGTGATAGGTCAGCTCACCGCTCGAGGTGTAGCCACGGAACTTCGGGCCGTGGAGGCCAGTGCCGATGTCTCGTACGTCTCCGAGGTAGTCGTTCCGGCTGCTCTGCGAGACCGCTGTACCGAGATGAAGGCCGAGACCCCAGAAGACCATCCGCAGTTGCGCGGTGGAGAATCGGTCCGTCGGGAAGCCGCGGAGGAGCTTGATCCCGGAGGCCTCCTCGAGCTCGATTCGTGTGTCCGCCAGCACTGGGGACAACGAGGGCAGAGGGAAATCGGACAAACGCAGATCGCTCAGCGTTCTGTTGGACCGCTCGGCGTAGGACAGCGCCGCTTCGATCTCCGCGATCTCAGAATCGCTGAAGTGATGAACCCAGCTCGTGGACCGCGCGATTTCATTGCCCAGCCATGACGCCGGGCCACCGATTGGGTGAAATGTTTCTTGGGGATTTGTTGCAGCCATTCGGTCCCTATTCAACAGCACTGAGGTCGAGGAGGAAAGTGCCAGAATGGCCGCATGCCACATGTTGTCGATGCCCATCACGATCCAGTCGATGCCCTCGTCCCGACTACGAGGGAAATGGCGGGTTCCGACAGCGGGCTGCTCCACGGCTTGACCTTCGTCGCGAAGGACTTGTTCGACCTCGCTGAGCACACCAGCTCGTTCGGACACCCGACATGGCGAGATTCCCATGGTCCGAGCTCGACCACCAGCCCGGTCATCAGTGAACTACTTGATGCAGGCGCAGACCTTGTCGGGTTGGCGAAGATGGATCAGCTCGCGTATTCGCTCATCGGCAACGTTGGAGAGGGTCTCCCTCCGAGGAACCTCAGCGCCCCCGATCTCTACTGCGGCGGATCGTCGTCTGGGTCCGCGGCTGCCGTGGCCGCAAACATGTCCGACTTCGCTTTGGGCACCGACACTGCTGGATCGATCAGGGTGCCAGCTGCGGCCTGCGCACTGCACAGCATTCGACCTTCGTACGGTGCAGTCGCGCCCAAGGGCGTGACACCGCTCGCTCCCTCGCTTGATGTCGTCGGAATACTGAGCCAAGACATTCCTATTCTGTCGAAGGTCCTCCACGTTCTTGCTCCTGGGCTACCGGCGTCGCCAAGGGTCCGGTCGATCAAGTTTGCATCCGACCTGTTCGATGCTTTGGATGCTGACACGGCGCAAACAGCGCGAGCGGTTGCCGAAGGCCTGGCCGATAAGTCTGGGCTGGTCTTCGAGGAGATGTCCTTCGCCGAGTTCACGAGTCCTGACATCGGGAACCTCTTCGCTCGGATCCAAAGTCGAGAGATCTGGAAGAATCACGGCCAATGGGTCAGCGCGCACGGCAAGGGTCTGGCGAAAGACGTGAGAACCCGGCTCGAACGATGCGAGCGCCTGGCCAGCGACCCGGAGTCGATTAAGACCGCTGACCTCGATGCCCGCGAGGCGTATCGTGCCGATATCGAACGAGCGGTGTCCCCCGGAACGGTTGTCGTTCTGCCGGTTGTGCCCGAGCATGGGCCGAAAATCAGCTGGGACGATCAGAAACTCATGGACTTTCGAGCCGCCTGCTTCCGATTGAGCGCGCCGAGCAGTCTTTCTGGCGCGCCCCAGGCAGTTCTTTCCGTGTCAGGCGACGGAGCCAACAACTCGATCGGTATTGGTCTCCTCACCGCGGCGGGCGGCGACTACCTGCTCTTGGATCTGATGGCCGCACTCTGACGTCAGCCTCGAGGAGGAGGACCGGCCCAGGAGCCCACTTCTGAGCGAAGGCCGTCGATGAGCTTTTGTGCTCGGGTTCCTGAGTCGTCGTTGCGGTGGGTGATGTTGACCCCGAGAATCGCGGCGGCAAGAAGCTGGCATCGCTGAACGCTCATGCTTGCCTGGGTCTCTCCAGACCCGGAAGCTCGTTCGAGTGCGGTGAGCAATCCCTCTTCGAGGCGCGCGAGATAACGGTTCGTCGCTTTGTGGTCGACCGCAGCCGTCATGTCGTTGACGATGAGGCAGCCTGGGGGATTGGTTCCGGCGCCGAGATTCTCCTCAAGACGGTCGAGGAATTCGATGATGTCCGCGACACCCCTGGTGCCCTTGTGGAGCGGCTCGAACAGGAGGTCCTCGGCGCCGTCGACGTACGCGGCGGCAGCACTGCGGTACAGGCCGTCCTTGCCTCCGAAGCTGTTGTAGATCGACGAGCGGTCCAGACCGGTCGCCGACTCGAGATCGCTGAGTGTCGTGGCTTCGAAGCCCTTTGCCCAGAAGGGGATGATGGCTGCGGCGACGACGGCCTCGCGGTCGAAGCTTGGTCGTCGTCCAACCGGCTTCTGTGTGGAACTTGCGTTCTGCACCATGCAGTGTAGAGTAGCATCAAGCATTCTACAATGTCGAGTGCAGATCTGCGATAGCAGAGATGATCGATGACCAAACCCCGAACGAAGACCCACTAGAAAGAGCGATCATCATGACCACACTTGTCGTTACCGCTACGCCCGCCGAGGGCCAGAACGAAGCCATGGGCCGCTATCTCCAAGGCGCAGGGCCTCTCCTTGCCGGCGCCGGTGGCACGCTCGTCAAGCGAGCCCGCGTGACCGACACGATCAGCGGCACCGCTGGTATTGAAATGGTTATGGTTATGGACTTCGAAGACGCGGAAGCCGTCCGGCGTGTGTTTGCGAGCGACGCCTACCAGGCACTGATCCCCGACCGTGACACAGGATTCTCCAGCATCGAGATCCTCATCACCGAAGCGCTCAGCTGAAGTAACACCCACCAACAACACAAAGGAGTACGCAATGCCTGAGTTCACAATCAACCGTCAAATCGAAGCGCCCCTCGAAAAGGTTTGGGAGGTGCTCGACCAGTTTGGCGACATCGCCATATGGAACGCCGGAGTGAAGAGCTCCGAGTTGACATCGAGCGGGCCCGTGAGCGAAGGATCGACCCGGCACTGCGACTTCGCGCCACTCGGCGGAGTCAACGAGCGCATCGACACCTACATCCCGAACCAACGCATGACCGTGAACATCCACGAGACCTTCAAGCTGCCGATCTCCGGAGCTATCGCCGACTTCAACATCGCCGAGCACGAAGGCGGCACTGCACTCACGCTCGTCTATAGCTACGAACCCAACCGACTGGGCAAAGCGGTCAAGGGAACGACCGACAAGCAGATGCGAAAAGGGATCAGCGGCATGGCTGACGAGCTGAAAAAAGAGAGCGAACGGATCGCTACCGGAGTGTGACGCGGGCTCGGATTCTCGGGTGGCCCTGCGCCTACTCAGAGTCGATTGGGAATGAAATGCTCGTGCTCTCACAGGTTGCTCGCAACCTTGGAGAGGGCGCGGGCGAGGCAGTCGGTTTCTGCTGGGTCGAGGTGATCGAACACGAGACGTTGAACATCTTCGACGTGTAGAGGCGCGACCGATTCCAGGCGTCGACGAGCCGCCGTGGTGAGCGTCGCGTGTTTGCCTCTCCGGTCTTCGGTATCGGCCTCGATCGCCACATCTCTATAACGATTCAATACGTCGAATCCATGTCGGAATCGCCATCACCTACGGCGTGTAAGGTCCGACTCATGACCACCATCGAAGCAGTCACAGCAATGCTCGCCGATGAAAACGGCCTGGCGGTAATCAGCACGACGCAAGCCGACGGGCGCGTGCTTTCGAGCATCACCAACTGCGGCATCATCAACCATCCCGTCACTGGGGAACCCAGCGTGGCGTTCGTTTCCATGGGAGGAGCTGCGCGATTGGGTCACATCCGCAGCGGTTCACAGGTCACAGTCGCGATACGTCGAGGGTGGAGTTGGTTGTCCGTGACCGGTCCCGCCGAGCTCATCGGGCCAGACCAACTACCAAATGAGATGGACGCCGATGGGCTGAGAGTGTTGTTGCGTGACGTGTTCCACGCTGCCAGCGGGACACACGACGATCTCGACGAGTACGACCGTGCGATGGCCGATGAAGGCCGGGTCGCGGTTTTTGTCAGTCCGGACCGCATCCTCGGCAACGGCTGAGGATCGTCCAGAGGCGACTCACACGATGGCGCGGTCGGCCGGGTCAGATGGGTACCCGAACGCCGACCTCGACAGTGTCGTCAGGGGGTAGCGAGAAGGACTCGGCGGCGCTGGTGGCGTTGCGGTGCATGAACACGAAGAGGCGTTCTCGCCACAGTTGCATGCCGGGCATTTCTGTGGCGAGCACTGTTTCTTTACCGAGAAAGTACGTGGCGTGTCGAGGGTCGAATCCGAACTCTGGTGAGACAATGCTCTCGAGGTCTGTGGGCACGTCGAGTTGGTCCATGAAGCCGTAGTTGAGCACCACCTGAAAGAATCCGTCGCCGAGGGCCTCGGTCGTAGCTCGTTGCGCTCGGGGGATGCGGGGACGGTTGGCGAACTCGACGGAAAGCAGGATGATCGTCTCGTGCAGCACCTCGTGATGGCGGAGGTTGGTGAGCAGCGTGGGTGGCGTGATACCCGCTTCTCGGAAGAGGTACACGCCTGTGCCTTCGACTCGGGTCGGGGGGTGTTTGGCGATCGATTCGATGAATTTCGGAGCCGACACTGATGATTGGTGCAGTTGGCGAGCGACGAGTTGTCGGCCGGTCTTCCAGGTGGTCATAAGCGTGAACCCGAGGAGCCCAATGACGATTGGAAACCAGCCGCCGGCCGGGATCTTGGTGATGTTGGCACCGAAGAAGATCAGATCGACAACGAGGAACGACGCGGAGATCGCCAGCACTGATCCGGTTGTCCACCTCCATCGATCGCGCATGACGAGGGAAAGCAGGATGGTGGTGATCACCATGTCGGTTGCGACACCGACGCCGTACGCAGCTGCGAGATTGCTGGACGTGCGAAAGCCGATGACCAATCCGATCGACGCGATCATGAGCAGCCAGTTAACGGCCGGCACGTAGATCTGCCCAGCGTGTCTGTCCGACGTGTGGTCAATGCGCAGACGCGGTAGATAGCCGAGGCTGATGGCTTGCGACGTGAGAGAGTAGGCGCCCGAGATCAGCGCCTGTGATGCGATGACAGTGGCCAGAGTCGCGAGTACCACGAGGGGCAGCACGCCCCATCCGGGGGCGAGCTCGTAGAACGGGTTCTCGATTGCTTCCGGGTGGCGAATGAGGAGCGCACCCTGTCCGAAGTAATTGAGAAGAAGCGCAGGGAAGACGTACCCCAGCCAGCCAAGTCGAATCGGTGACTTGCCGAAATGGCCAAGATCCGCGTAGAGAGCCTCGCTGCCGGTGACGACCAAAAAGACGCCGCCGAGGGCCAAGAACGCAAAGCGCGGTTCGTCGGTTGCGAAGTTGAGGAGCTCGAGGGGGCTGATCGCTCGGAGGACGCTCGGCTCCTGAGCGATTTGATTGACCCCGAGGAGAGCAAGCACACCGAACCAGAGGACCATGATCGGGCCGAACAGGGCGCCAAGGGTGGCAGTACCGCGATGCTGGTTGCTGAACAGGGCCGCGAGGATCACCACGGTGACGATCAACACCCAGGGCTCGAGCGACGGTACGGCAACTTCGAGTCCCTCGACAGCTGAGAGGACCGAGATTGCGGGCGTGATCATGCCATCGCCATACAACAGCGCAGTGCCGAACAGGCCAATCGCGATCAGAACGACGCGACCGCGTGAAGCGGCCGTGCTGGCCATGATCAACGCGACCAACGCGAGTATCCCTCCCTCGCCGTCGTTGTCGGCCCGCAGCACGAACGTCAAGTACTTGAACGTCACGACGAGAACGAGGGCCCAGAAGATCAGTGAGAGGATGCCCAAGATCGAGGCCTCTGTCACGTCCAGGTCTGCGACGGCGAACGACTCGCGAAAGGCGTAGAGAGGGCTCGTCCCGATGTCGCCGTACACGACTCCGAGTGTCGCGATCAGCGTCACCAGGCCCGGTCGAGCCCCGCGGGCCTTTGTTTCGCTCACACGCGGTCCTTCTAGATGTTATGTGTTCAGTTGTCTGAGGCGAAGCGTTTCACCGCTCGACGGGAACGTCGGCGAGCTCGCGCCAGAGTTCACGAAGACTACGGTAGCTCGGCCCGTCCAGGCGTTTCAGGACTTTCAGGACCGGGGAGCGGGCGCCGTGCGCAGTAGCGAACTCAACGAGGTCCGACCATGAGAGTGGCTCGCCCACAAACGCGGCCTCCAAACAGTCGGCGATTTCGGTCCGATCTACGGTCTTCACGTAGCTGACTATATGAGGAGTTTCTCATGTTGTCATAATAGAGATCAAAGATATCTCGGTCACCTGACGATCTGATAATATCTTGACATGTTAGAGGAGTGGATTTGACGAAACCGATCTACGAGGTGAAGGCGCAGTTCTTCAAGACGCTTGGTCATCCGGCGCGTATCCGGGTTCTGGAGGTTCTCGCGGGAGGTCCTCGGTCGGTATCGGAGCTACAACCCGACGTGGGCCTCGAGGCCTCGCACCTCTCGCAGCAGCTTTCGGTGTTGAGAAAGGCCGGCATCGTACAGGCCGAACGTCAGGGTTCGTCTCAGATCTACTCGGTGACTGACCCACAGATCTTCGAACTCTTGAATGTGGCCAAGCAACTCATCATCACGTCGCTTTCGGGTACGGAGGACATGTTGGCCGAACTTGACTCCATGAACTACCAGCCAGGCCGCAAGAAGGGTTCGAAGCGCTAGATCACCCATCCGTTGCTGGCGCAGGGCTACACCTCGCTAGCCGCTACTTCAGGACCGGCGTCAACCATCGGGCAGCTTCTTCGACCGAGATACCCTTGCGGGCGGCATAGTCCTCGAGTTGGTCCTGACCGACCCGACGTACCCCGAAGTAGCGACTGTCTGGGTGCGCAAAGTACAGGCCGCTGACAGCAGCTGCCGGTGTCATCGCGAACGACTCGGTGAGGAAGAGCCCGATCCGTTCGTTCGCCTCGAGCATGTCGAAGATGGTCCGCTTCTCGGTGTGATCGGGGCAGGCCGGGTAGCCAGGGGCTGGGCGTATGCCCTGGTATCGCTCTTTGATGAGCTCGTCGTTCGTGAGCTCCTCTTCGGAGTATCCCCATAGATCGGTGCGGACCACCTGATGCATGTACTCGGCACATGCTTCGGCAAGGCGGTCGGCCAGGGACTTCACCATGATTGCTTGGTAGTCGTCGTGATCGGCTTCGAACGCTGCGGCTCGGGCCTCAACATGTGTGCCTGTTGTGACAGCGAATGCGCCGATGTAGTCCTTGACACCGGAAGCCACCGGCGCGACGAAGTCGGCGAGCGCCCAGTTCGGTCGATCGTCGGCGTGCGAAACCTGCTGACGCAACGTGTGGAGCGTGCCCAATGGTGTCGTGCGCGTTCCGTCGGTGAAGACCGTGATGTCATCGCCCACTGCATTTGCCGGCCAGAACCCCACCACGGCTCGCGCGTCGATCCACTGCTCGGAGATCATCTGATCGAGCATGTGCTCGGCGTCCTCGAGGAGCTCGCGGGCAGCGACGCCCACTATCTCGTCGTCGAGGATTCGGGGGTAGGCCCCGACGAGATCCCAGGTACGGAAGAAGGGGGTTCAGTCGATGTAGTCGCGCAGAATGTCGAGGCTGATGTTCTCGATCGTCTGCGCTCCAGTGATGGTGGGCTCGACTGGTGAGAACTGTGCCCACTCGATCGGTGCGCGGTTCGCGCGTGCAACGTCGATGTCGACCGCAGCAGCCTTGGTGCCGCGCTCTCGTGCCAGGCGCACCGATTCTTAGCCCGACCTAGGGTCGAACCAGGATCCTCTGACCGTCACCGAATAGTGGCCGGCGCGAGGCGTGACGACAGATCGTTGCATGCTGCGCACACCGATTCCGGAACGATTCCGGCCGTCATGAGCCGTCGGAAGATCACGCAGCCGAAGCAGAAGCCAAACGCTGCTTCGAGCAAGGCTGCGCCGATGATCAGCGCCACGACTAGGAGCGCGGCTCCCGAGGCCCCGCTCACGTGGAGAGCCGAGGCGGTCAGTGAGAGGACCGCACCGATTGACTGCGCGAATCGTTTCGGTGGCCCAGGTACCTTTCGTTCTGGTAGGCCCAACCGTGGCACGATCACACGTGTTGCCAACTGGCCGAGTGGGGAGAGTGTCGGACCCGTGAAGACGCGGGCAACAAAGCCGTAGGCGAGAATCGCCAGCAGCCATCCCGAGCCGGTCAGCAAGTAAGCGCCGGTGAGGACAACGACCAAGCCGGCCACGGTCCTGGCGGCAATCTCATTGACAGATTCCGGGAAACTGAAGACTTCCGAGCGTCGCAGGGGTGAAACCATCACGCGAACCTAGTGACGTGCGTCGGTGTTCCCCGTCGGCGAGAGCGCGATCGCCTTACAAATTGCACCTAATGACCGGACGTACGGTCAACGGTCCTTGGCAACGGCTGAGGTCGTTGAAGTAGGGTCGGGCCATGATCATCGCTGCAGTTGGAGATACTGGATACAACGTCGTTCTGCTCTTGCACCTCTTGACGATGGTGGTGGCGTTCGCACCGATGTTCGTGCACCCGTTCTTGGGCGCTCAGTCGAAGGAATTCGACGCAGCCAACCAAAGCAAGCTGCTCGGCTTCACCTCCGGCAACGGGCGACGTATCTACGCGCCAGCACTCATTGTCACTGGCCTCCTTGGCTTTGCACTGTCGGGCATGTCGAGTGATGTCTACGAGATGAGCCAGGGTTGGTTGGTTGCCGGAGCACTTCTCTGGGTCGCCCTGAACGGCATCCTCCATGCTGTGGTCTTGCCCAACGAGCGGAAGTGGGCCGATGGTGATACCGCCGCGGAGAAGATGGTCGCTGCTGGTGGGATGGCCATGACCCTGATCCTCGTCGTGATGCTTTACCTGATGATCTTCAAGCCGGGTTTCTGAAGCGAGGGTTCTCGGAAAGAGACGACTGAATACGGCTACTCTGAGTCGTGTGTCGATGGCGCCCGAACGAGATATTCCACCTTGGACATTTCTCACGAACCACGCCCACGTACTGATCACGATCAGCCGTGACCCGGAAGCCCGACAGCGAGATGTCGCGTATTCGGTCGGCATCACGGTTGGGGCCGCGCAACGAATCATCAGCGAGCTCGAATCGGATGGATACATCAGCACGGAACGCGTCGGTCGTCGCAACCGCTACATCGTGATCGAAGACAAACCGCTCAGACACCCGCTCGAAGACCAACACACGGTGCAGGACCTCATCAGCTCATTGGAGCAGTAGACGGCGCTTCGCTCTACCCGCTCGTGTGCGGGTTATCGCTCGCCATCGCGTCGCTCAACAGGAGCGAGGTCATCGACGACGAGATGAGAGCCATCGGTCGTGCGATGCACGGCCCTGAACATCAGGTGCACGCCAACCGGCAGTGTGAGGACCATGGCAGCCGACGCAAGAATCAGCTGTGCGGCACCAGCTAGGCCGAGAGAGATCGAGGCACCCGCCGCGGCAAGCAGGAAGGCAACCGGGCTCGCTTTTCCAGCTGCATGGAAACGTGCGTACTCCGTCGAAAATCGCAGCAAGCCGACAACGGCGAGCAACGCGATGACACCTCCTGAAGCCATCAGGAGAGAAGCAACGAGGTTCATTGGGTGCCTACCTTGTGTTCCGGACCCTGGTGGAGGATGAATCGGCTCGCAGCGACCGTGGCGGTGAATCCAATGATTGCGATCACGACGAGCAGAATCAGGTTCGTGGTGTCTTCGCGTCGTGCCGCATCGACCGCGATCGCGGCCATCAAGGAGAGCA
>CAXMRH010000311.1:0-8349 GCA_964196045.1 uncultured Chthoniobacterales bacterium
GCTGTTTCGATGAGCGAGATGAGCGGCTCGGGTTGAGCCGGTTCGAGGTCGCCAAAGATAAGGACAAGCACGACGGGAGGGCCGACAGGGAATTCCACAAGGCTCGCGACACCTCGCCCTGCTCGAATTTCGACGAGTTGAGCCTGCTCTGCGAGCGACGGTATCTCGAGGGCCGAGATACTCGGCTCCAACACGATCCCGAGGTCGATGTGTGGCGGCCCACTCGGGTGTTCGTGAAGGTGTGCGTGCGAGCCCGCCAGGACACTCGGGAGATGCCCCAGCACCGCCGAGGTCAACTCGGGGGCAGTCACCGCGAGCACCGCAGCATTGGAGATCTCTGTCATCACCTCTCGTCGATCGAGTTCCTCGCGTACGCTGTCTCTGTGGGCCTCGCTGGTGGCAAGCGTGGTGTTCATCGTGTTGGCGAGCCGCAGCCAGTCGCCTTCGAGTTCGCTCGTGTCGATGCGATTGTCGTAGATGCCGGAGCTCATCGAACTGCTGATGTCTTCGACGTCGGTCCAGATCTTTTTCATCGTGGCGGCCAGCGAGGAAAAGGCCCCACCGACCTCGGCAATCTCGTCCGAGGCGCCCGGATCTGCAACTGGGACGAGCTCGCCCTTGGACAACCTGCGGGCGTTGTCGGTCAGCAGTGTCAGAGGAGTGACGATGCTCCTGCGAAGAATGAGTGCGCCGAAGGCCGCCAGAACCAGTACTGCTAAGACGATCGCAGCGAGCAACAGAAGCCGTCCGAGTTCCCTGTCCGCGGCCGAGTCGATCGAGGCTCGTAGCGTGATCGTCTCGTCGAGGACGAGGGCCGTGAAACTGAGTCGGCGAACGTCCGCATGTGCGCCCCACCGCTCGGTGTCGAGGCCGCTGGCCGGGGCATCGAGGTACTCCGACCTCAAGAGGGTGAGGGATCGCCAGGAAGCTCCGATCGTCAGTTCTTCGAGCGACGCCGCGCTTTCGCTTGTGGCATAAACGGTGAAGAGTTCAAGCGCTCCTGACGCCGATGTGTGGAGGCGAGTCAGAGAAGTTGCATCTACAGGCCCAAGCCGCGCCTCGAGGTCTTCGAGGAGGTACGCCTCCTCAGCATCGAGCAGCGCAAGGAGTGCATCGCCTCGTCGTTCGGCGCGACCCAGAGGAGCGGTAGCCAGGTCTGCCTCGATCGTCGCACTAAAGGCATCGACGAGTTCGGTGTAGATCTTGGCCGCCTGCAGTTCTTGTCCTGTGGCAGCAAGCTCGCGCGCGTCGCTCAGCTCTTGGCCTACGTCTGACAGCGAGTCCAAACTTCGTAGCGCCGTGATCGCTTCGGGCCCGAACAGGTCGGTCGCTCCCACAGTGGCGTTCTGCGGGGTGTTCGGGTCGTCATCGATGAGTTGATGACGTTCGGCTTGCACACTCGCGTGAGCTCCGACGATGTCCGCGATGTCCTCGCTTACGACGTGGAACCGTCGAAGTTCGAGCAAGGACTGCGCATCGCTCCACACCAGCATTCCGATCAGACCGATCAGGGCGATCGTGGGCACGGCGATGAACAGCACGAGTCGGGGGCCGATTGCTATCCGTCGCAGGAGTCGAGCCATCGAGCGCCGTGGCCGTCGCGATCGAACGGTCGCCGATCCATCCCCTTGTTTCCTTCGAGCACCCATCGATTTTCAATCGACGATGTTGCCGCCATGTTGATGGGTCGTCGGGCCCAGACGACAGCATGCGGTTCCACGTGGGCGTGCGGCCGCGGAACGTGGTGGAATCGCCTGTTTGTGGGTGATGACAGCAACACTTTCTGGGCACTGACGGCCGGGATCTTGCTGCTCGTCGCGTATGTGGGCCTCGTGGGGGTCATCGAAGGGTCTACCCGACGCCGCATGGTGACCACGGGTGCAGCGCGCTATATCGCTGGCGCGGCGGGTGCAGTTCTGGGAGTTGTCGCGTTCGGACGCGCAATTGTGTTCGGTCAGGGGAACGATTTGGTCGGGACCGACGGGTTCTTCCTCTCGGGGGTCGCGTTGGAAGGCCGAACGTCCGTCAGCGCAGCAACGAGCGGATCGCTGCTCTTCGTCCAGATCGCGCTCGCGGTCATGTTCAGCGGTGTTGTTCTGAGCGCTCTTGTCGAGCGTGCGACATACACCGCTCACGTCGTGGTCGGAGTGGCTTCTGGTGGTCTCCTCGTGCCGATCGTGTTGCGTGCCACCAGCGATAATGGCGTCTTGGGCTCGATCTCGTTTGGTGACCGGGGCTTCATCGCCGGAGCAGCGACGATCTTTGCCATGGCCGGTTGGCTTGCGTTGATCGGTGCGATGGTCATCGGTCCGCGTGCCGGTCGAGTCGGGAGTGAGGGTCAACTTCGGGCAATACCAGGGAAGTCGGCATCGGGTGCAGCTATCGGCGGCCTGCTGTTCTTCGCTGGTTCGGTGGGCTTCGCAGCGATTCCATCCGCCGCGTGGGGCACCGAGGTCGCCGACGCCGCAGTTGGGATTGCGATCGGAGGGTCCGCGGGCGCGTTGGTTGGATCAGCGATCTGCTGGAGGTCAGAGGGTTCGGTGAGCACAATCGTCAGCGTTCAGGGACTACTTGCTGGCATCGTCGCGGTGCTCGGTGACCCACTTGCTGTGACGCCTCTCTTCGCGGTCGTCGCTGGTGCAGCGGGCGGAGCGGTTGCAGCGTTAGCTGCGTCTGCGATCGAACGCGGAAGGATCGATGACCCTGTCGGAGTCATCGCTGTCTTCGGCGCTGCAGGCATGTGGGGATCTCTGGCGGTCACCTCGGACAGCCTCGACCAACTTTTTGCGCAGGTAGTCGGACAGCTGATTCTCGCCGCATGGTCAATTGTCGCAGGGGGGATTCTGTTCGGAGCATTGAGGGTCGCGCGCATTCTTCGAGTCAGCCCCGAGCTCGAGATCGTAGGCCTCGACGGCTGAAACCTTCAGGCGGATCCCGCCCGAGCCGATGGAGCTAAGGTGCGAAGTTGGACCGAGGATGAGGACTCTCAAAGATGACTACACGACTCTGGCCACTAGCGATCGTGACGGCGCTAGCCGCAGCGGCATGCGGTAGCGACGGTACCGATACAGCGGAAACGACCTCTACAGCGCCGGTCACCAGCGACGAGTCCTCAACGGCCGACCTCCCGAGCACCTCGAAGGTTGATGAGGACTTCTCCGGTGACGACAGCGACGATTTCTGTGCGACGGCGCGTGAGTTCGATGAGAACGACCCGTTCGACAACGTGGGTCTGACGATGGGTCCCGAATTCTTCGAGCAGGCCGAAGAGCTCTACGGCGAGGTGCTTTCGATCGCGCCAGACGAGATTCGACCCGACTTCGAGGCCTCGCTCGATGGAATTCGCCAGCTGGGAGCCATTCTCGAGAAGTACAACTACAACGTCTTCGACGAGGACCTCGGAGCGGAGATGGACGCTCTGGATACGACGACACTCGATGCTTCCGGCGAGCGAATCAGCGCCTATCTGGAAGAGGTGTGCGGAATCGATGATGCGCTCGAGGTGGACACACCGGGTGCCCTCGACGGTCTGCTTCCCGAGGGAATCGATCCGGCCGACTTGGAGGGCCTCGCGGATATCGAGCTCGATTCGGATGCTGCGCAGTCGATTTTCGACAGCCTTGGAATTGACGAGGAGCTCGCAACCTGTCTGAGTGAAGAGTTCGGCGACGACTTCAACTTGGATTCGGCAGGTGCCGATCCAGCGTTCTTGACCCAAGAGGTCTGCGGCACCACGATCCTCGAAATCATCTCGGGTATCGGCCAAGGGTGATGGCCCGTACCTGATCTCCACCTCGATCTGGTACCAACGTCTGTCGGGTAGGGGAGATTTGAACTCCCGACCTCCTCGTCCCGAACGAGGCGCGCTACCAAGCTGCGCTACTACCCGAATTCCTTCAGGAGTATATGGGTCCGCCGGTGCTGTCGCCTATTGGGTCAGGCGGGAAGAAGGGCCTGGGCCGCTCGGCGAAGCGCGAGAGAATTGAGGGGTTTGGTAACCCAGGCGTCCGCGTCCGAGGTCGTTGCGAGAAACTCGTCCGCCTCTCGATCGAGCAGGAGGAGGACCGGAACCTCCGGAAGCCGGCCTGCGCGGGCTTCTTGCTTGATGAGAAGTGACGTCGCGACACCGCCCATGTTCCCGATCTGGAGGTCGAGAATGACGAGTTCGGGGTCGACCTTGCCGACCGCCTCTGCGACCAAGGCTCCCTCACGAACACGGTGGACGTCGTGGGTGCCACCGAGTGCCGCGGCAACATCGTCGAACAACCAATCGGCATCAGTGGCAAGCAGTACTGCAGTCATTGGCGCGAATCGTATCAAACCCGGTCCCAAGTGCTGTGTCCGCCGGGTCCCGCTAACCTTATGCATTCGCTGTGGAACGAGAGCAGATCACCAGATCTGGTCAAGCAGTGCAAGCGAGGTGCCACGTGCTGAAAATCAACGTCGAGTCGTCTGACGAGGGAGAGGGATACCATCTCTGCCGTCTCACGGGTGAGGTCGATGCCTACACCGTTGGCGAATTTCGTGAAGCTTTGGCCGGCATCGAAAACGTCCACTGGCTGATCATCGATCTGTCCGAGGTTCCGTTCATGGATTCGGCAGGCCTCGGAGCCCTCATCGGGGGCATCCGACGCGTCCGCGAAGGTGCCGGCGATGTTGCGGTGGTAAGTACGACAGCGAGCCTCAATCGTTTGCTCCATACAACTGGGTTCGATCGGATTGTGCCGGTCACCGAGTCACTCGAGGATGCGTTGACCGCTCTCGGAGAAGCCTGACCTTCGGTCAGCTGGTCGCATCGAGCGCCTGAGAAAGCGTTCGGATGCCGTCCAGGCTCGTGACTGGTTTCGCGAGATCTTCGACGAGCAAGATGGGAAGAGAAGCAACCGAGGCAAACGCGGCGACATTCGCTCGTTCTGCGGCTCGTTTGGCCTGAAGATGTTCGATCATTTGTACTGCGGCCTTTGCGCGTCCGGCTTTGGTGACAACAGGTGTGCAACGGTTCGCGATCGTGACAGATGGGGTGACGCCAGCTTCAGCGAGCTGGGCAATGAACGTGTGAGCGTTATCGAGTGACGCCCCAGTCGGCGAGGCCACGACGATGAAACTTGTCTCGTCCCCACGAAGCAGCGCGTACATCGCGTCGCCTCGTTCGCGGAACCCCTCTTCGATACCTTCGAAGCTCTTGAAGAAATCGACAGCCTCTCGAACCACCGTTCCGCCCACCGTCGAAACAAGTTGACCGACGAGTCCGCCGAGCGCTCGGTTGAAGATGTTCCGGCGCTTGCCGTGCACCAGCAGCTTGTAGATGCGGTTGTCGAGAAGCCTTGCCAGAAGAGTCGGGGCGTCGAGAAATGCGAGCGCGTCCGAGCTCGGTGGCGTGTCGACGACGACGAGATCGATCGAGGGGTCGTTGTGGAGTTCCCACAGGCGCTCGACTGCCATGTATTCGGTCATGCCCGACAGCGAATCGGTCAATTGTGCAGCGAGAGGTGAATCGAGAATGCGGTCGCCGTGTTCTGGTGAGTCAGCGTAAGTCCGCACGACCCGCTCAAAGGTGCGGCCGGGATCGAGCATGGTTGCCTGGAGCCGGCCGGTGCCGTCGACCGTGACGTCATGGAGTTCGTCGTCGAGTGAATCGAGCCCAAGTGCGTCGGCGAGCCGCTTGGCCGGGTCGATCGTGACAAGAGCGACCGATCGTCCCCGTTCGGCTGCGTGGTAGGCGAGGGCCGCTCCGAGTGTCGTCTTGCCGACGCCTCCGGTGCCGACCGTGACCACGACGTCCCGCTCGAGGGCTAACGCAACAGCGGCATGATCTGAAACGGGCACATCCGGGATGATCCCAGCGTCGGAATGTTCAGCGATTCCGCTTCGTCCGAGTAGTTGTTCGATGTGTTCAGGGTGCACCACGCCGTATGGGATCTCTGGTGTGATCAGTTGGTCGACAGGCAACTCGGTTTCGAGTCGTCCGATCTGTTCGACGTTCGACTTGTGGCGGTCCAGGAGCATTGGACCAAGGGGATGTCCGTCGAACCCCTTGGGGGGTTCTGCAGAAGGGAACACGCGATTCACCACCACGCCGGCCAGGCGTACGCCGGGGTCGTCCTCGATGTCGAACGCCGTCTCGATGGTCTCGTTGACTGGTGTTTCCTCTGGAACGGTGACGAGCAAGACCGCGGCAGACTCCCCGTCGGTCAGCAGCGCGTTCGCTCGGGTTCCTTGATCGAAGATCGGGCCTTCCGTGGCAGCTTCGGCGACCTGTCGCGGAGCGCGCAAGAGCTCGCGCGCCCGACCCGACGCTGGACCATCGACGATGATTCGTTCCCAACGTCCCGATTCGACCGTCGACCGCAGATGTCCGAGCAGCAACACGTCCTTGATTCCCGGCACTGACGACGCAATCACGGACAACGCGCCAGAGTGCTCCAGGCGGTCTGCAATCAGCCCCATGCTTCGACCTGACAGCCAGCCCGCCAGCAGCCTGTCCGGGGACAGAGTCTCCCAGCCGAGGTTCTCGTGAACCATGACGACACCGTCAGCATCGGGGTCGGGAAGTGTCTCGACACTGTTGCTGAGCATGGGCAGGAGCTGCCGTTGGCCGCCTAGCTCGACGACGAGTGTCGAATGACCATGTCGTGCAGCTTCGGTTCCGAGCGCTGCAGTCAGTACCGTCTTACCGACCCCACCCTTGCCCGCAATGATGAGGAGCGGAAATGGGTATTGAAACTCGACGTCCACGTGTCCATCCGACCCACACCCTGCGCGCGCTCGTTGCGCTCGTTCTCGTGTTGGGTGCACTCATTGTGGCGGGTGTTCCGGTGAATGCACAGGACTCCGCTCCTGCGATGGCCGACTCCGCTCCTGCGATGGCCGACTCCGCTCCTGCGATGGCCGACTCCGCTCCTGCGATGGCCGACTCCGCTCCTGCGATGGCACAGGAACCGGCAGACGAACCCGTACTCAAGGGCGTCGGGGACAACGGATTCGTCGATGTGATCGAAGTGAATGGTCTGCTCGATCCGGTGCTCGTCGACTTCATCGATCGAAGTCTCGACGAATCGTTGCGGCTCGGCGCTCGTGCAGTTGTCCTGCAGATGCAGAGCAGCGGTGCAGCCGTTGACGATTCCCAACTCACCGCACTCGCAACGCGGATCGCGGGCTTCGATGTGCCTGTATCGGTGTGGATCGGGCCGGCTGGAAAGGGTCGTGCGCTGGGTGGAGCGGGTCAACTCGCGATTGCTTCGAGTCGAATCGGAATCTCACCGGGCTCGAGAATCGGAGACTTTGGTGACTCCATCTTGTCGAGTGAGGTTGCATCAGGCCCGTTGGTCTCGCTGCTCGAAGGTGGGTTCTCTGGAGAGACGGTCGGATACGACGAAATGCTGCAATTCGCTTCGAACGATGGTGACCTTCCGATACAGAACGCACCAACGGTTCTCATCCACCTGCTCGAACTGCCCGAGTTCGACTTCACCGTGTACCAACCTGGTGAGACGATTCCGAACGGTCCGCTGGTGGGTGATGAGCCACTCAGGGTTCCGGCAACCGACACACGTTTCGTGACGCTCCCTCTGATCGATCAGCAGTTCCACACATTCGCTTCGCCAGCGGTCGCGTACCTCCTATTCGTCATCGGGCTCGGCTTATTGGTGTTCGAGCTCTTCACCGCGGGTGTCGGCGTCGCCGGAGTCATCGGAGCCGGCAGTTTTCTTGCTGGCGGCTACGGGCTGGCCGTACTCGATGCACGTCCATGGGCGGTTGCGTTGCTCGTGATCGCATTCGTGGGGTTTGCCATCGATGTGCAGTCCGGAATCCAAGCCTTCTGGAGCACCGTCGGTTCGTCGTTCCTTATGATTGGCTCGTTGTTCTTGCTGAGCGATTACAGCATTGGCTGGTTGCCTCTCGGCGTCGGCATTATCGGCGTATTGCTAGCGATGCTCGGTGGTATGCCGGCGATGGTCCGCACCCGCTTCTCGACGCCCACGATCGGCCGCGAATGGATGATCGGTGAAGTGGGCGACGTCATCGAGGCTGTCGACCCTGACGGCGTCGTCATGCTCCGAGGTGCCCCATGGCGTGCTCGTACCAACCGGGCTACGCCGATCCCTGCTGGCGACCGAGCGAGGGTGGTCGAGGTGGACGGGCTACTCCTGGAAGTTACTCCTGAGGAGGGCGGCGCGATCGACTACCGAGAGCGACGTCGACCGAGTTCAGCGGCATCTGAGGACGCTGACGCCAGCAACTGATTCCTGAACGCCGAAGAATCTTTTCGGACGATTTGCGCTCCCCTTTGTGTTCTGAGTCACAGCGCGCCTAAGTTCCCAATAAGGGAGGCGACACGTTGGCGGCACA
>CAXMRH010000312.1:0-8669 GCA_964196045.1 uncultured Chthoniobacterales bacterium
CTCTCGTCGAGCTACGACGACATCCCAAGGGCCAGTCGCCTGATGACCTCGTGGGGTGTGGGGAGTCGAGCCCAACGCGGTGGACATCGATCCCCTGGGACGTGGCTGATTGGGGCATCCACGGCGCTAATCGATCGATCGCCTCATAACGCCTTGGGCAAAGATATGGAGGCGTGCAACGTCTACTCGAACGCAGTGAACGCGGCATCGAGCCTCACCATCCCGGTGACGTTCGTGCAGGGCCAGGAAGACAAGATGACACCGATCAAGACGTCTGGTGATCTCGTCGACGCCGTTGCTGATCACACGGTCATTCGCCTTGAATCGACAGGGCATTTCATGCCGACCGAGAACCCGATCGCAGTCCGAGACGCGATTGCTCAGGGAATCGGGTGGGACGGCTCTCGCTGAATGTGAGAGATGGCACAGTGGCTGCAAGGTTTCGATTGGATCCGGGAATGTTCTGGACCATCGCGTAGCTTCAGGTCTCGTGGAGATCTTTGGAGTTGTCAACGCCTCACCAGACTCACTCGCCGACTTTTCGGTCGCGTCGACCGCTGAGGAGGCTGACGCCTACGCCCGACAACTGCTGCTCGCGGGCGCAGACCACATCGATCTCGGCGGGCAAGCATCACACGGCAACGCTGCCTTTGTGACGCCCGAACAAGAGTGGGAGATCCTCGACGGACCACTTCGAGCAATCACGGCACTTGGTGTGACGGTTTCTGTCGATACGTGGCAGGTGGAGACCGCGGAGAAGGCGTTCGATGCTGGTGCCTCGGTGCTCAATGCTGCCGATGCTCTCCAGAACGAGGCGATGCTGGAATTCGCCGCCCGTCGAGAGTGCGACGTCGTCCTGCCGTTCATGTTGGGGCCGAATCCTCGCCAGCTGAAGCACGTGGAGGGCGATCCAGTCGACGTGATGGTGTCCTGGTTCGAGGAGCGGCTCAAGGACATGGACCGCTACGGCATTCGGGAGCGCTGCTACCTCGACCCAGGTACCGGTTTCTCACCAGTCCACTGGGACTGGGCGGAACGTCGCGAGTACCAGCGCAAGATCTACGCCGGACTGGACCGCCTGCGACGTTTCAATCTTCCCATCTATGTACCGGTTCCATGGAAGCAGACAGAGGACCGGATGGAGCTCCTCGATATCGCACTTGCGCACGACGTCGAGTTCGCTCGAGCGCACTACCCCGCGCAGGTCCGAGCCCGGCACGAGGCGTTACATCCAGCGAGTGTCAGCCGCCCAAGATCGTGAAATAGGTCGTTTCCGGCGTTCCGTCGACAAGGTCACCACCAAGCACGGTTGTGCCCGACTCACGCCTCCAGGCTTTGTACGCGTCGTAATGCGGGATCGATGCCCATTTCTCCACGAGAAGCATCGAGCTCGGATTGTCGTTGGCTTCGGCGAAGGTGACTCCTTCGCAGCCGTCGTACGCGCGGGTCTCATCAAGGACGCTGAGGAGACTGTCGACGAGCGCGTCCCGTTGTCCGTTGGCGGCGGTGAATGTGATGTTCACGATCATGCTCATTGCACGATCGTAGGACGCTGCAGCGCTATTCGCCGATGTCTTCGGTCCAGAGAGTTGGCCTCTCGTCGATCATCCTCTGCATGAGCGCAAGGCACTGAGGATCGTCGACCACTTCGATCGTCACGCCACGTGAGCGTAGGAGGTCCTCTTCACCCTGGAATGTCCGATTCTCACCGATGACCACTCGGGGAATCCCGTAGAGCAGGGTGGCGCCGCTACACATTGAGCAGGGCGACAACGTGGTGTACAGAACAGAGTCTCGGTATACGTGTGCTGGCAGGCGTCCGGCATCTTCGAGAGCATCCATCTCACCGTGCAGGATCGGACTTCCTCGCTGAACCCGGCGATTGTGGCCTCGTCCGATGATCGTGTCGCCGTGGACAATCACGCTCCCGATTGGGATTCCGCCCTCGTCCCAACCCTGTTTTGCCTCGTCGATTGCTGCCTGCAGGAACTGATCCATGAAGGCAGTATTGCGGAGATCGGTCTGACTAGGTCGATCGAGCGCTGTTGCGCCCTAACGTATCTATGGTCATGGGCGTGCGAGCCCGACGAGCTTCACCCGAAAGGCCATGATGGAAATGACGAGCCCCGCCACATCCGAGAATGACTGGTGGCGCCAGGGTGTCGTGTATCAGGTGTATGTGCGTTCCTTCGCTGATGGAAACGGAGATGGAACCGGTGACATCGCCGGTCTGCGCAGCAAGCTCGACTACCTACGTGATCTCGGGGTCGACGCTCTCTGGATCAACCCCTGGTATTCGTCTCCGCTCAATGATGGTGGCTACGACGTCGCCGACTACCGCGAAATCGACGAGCGCTTCGGGACGACCGAAGAGGTCGAACTGTTCATCGGCGAGGCACATTCGCGCGGGATTCGGGTGATCGCCGACCTGGTACCAAACCACACGTCCGATCAACACCGCTGGTTTCAGGAAGCGCTTGCGGCCTCGCCCGGCGATCCTGCTCGAGACCGGTACATTTTCCGTCCGGGGAAGGGGCGTGACGGCTCAAAGCCGCCGACCAACTGGATGGCGGTCTTCGGTGGATCTGCGTGGGAGCGCGTGGCAGATGGGGAGTGGTATCTGCACCTGTTCGACCCATCGCAGCCCGATCTCAACTGGGAGAGCGAAGAGGTTCGAGCAGAGTTCGACAGCGTCTTTCGGTTCTGGCTCGATCGTGGGATCGATGGATTTCGCATCGACGTCGCCCATGGCCTCGTCAAGGACCCGGCCTATCCCGATGTCGAGAAGAAGGCCAAGATTCTCGAGAGCGAGCGCACGGCCGACCACCCGTACTGGGACCGTGATGGCGTCCACGAGATAAACCGTCGGTGGCGGGCGATACTCGAGGAATACGACGATCGAATGATGGTCGCCGAGGCGTGGGTGGCTGCGGATCGCCTGCCGCTCTACCTGAGGCCCGACGAATACCAGCAGTCGTTCAACTTCGAGCTCCTCGACACAGACTGGGTAGCGGCGGACTTCGCAGATGTGATCGAACGGTCGGTTGCTGCCGCCGTTGACGTCGGAGCGGCCTCGACATGGGTGCTCTCCAACCACGACGTGATGCGCCACGCGACCCGATATGGGCTTCCGACAGGAACGAAGTGGCGGCGTTGGCCTTTGCAGGGCCCTCACGACGTGCTCGATCAGGAGCAAGGCTTTCGCCGGGCTCGGGCAGCAGCGATGATCACACTCTCGCTCCCGGGCTCCGCGTACATCTACCAAGGCGAAGAGCTTGGTCTTCCTGAGGTCTGGGACCTGCCAGAAGACGTGCTTGACGACCCAACGTGGTTGCGTTCGGCGCACACGGAGAAGGGGCGCGACGGATGTCGAGTGCCGATCCCATGGGAGAAGGACGGGCCTTCCTTCGGTTTCGGAGATGGAGAGGCGTGGCTGCCGCAGCCAGCAATCTTCGGCGAGCTATCGGCAGCGGTGCAGGCCGCTGACCACGCATCCTCGCTCTCGCTCTATCGGAGGGCGATCGAAATCCGGCGTGAGGTCTTGATGTCGAGCGAGAGTCTCGAAATTGTCGACCTCGGCCCAGACGTTCTCGCGTACACCCGCGGCTCTGCTGTTCTCGTCGTTGTAAACATGGGAGCGAAGGAAGTCCCGATGCCCTCAGGAGAGGTGCTGCTCGTTTCAGTCGATGAACAGCACACCACGTTGGCCCCGGATGCAGCTGCGTGGATCCGGCTCGACGGTGACAGCAGCTACTGAGTCTTCGTCTCGCGAGCTCATGTTGTAACGAGTCCGACATTCCGTATCAGCGCCTCGCTGGTGCATGCTGAAACTGTGGTCATTCGCGTAGGAATTCTCGATGATCACCGCTCGTTTGGCGATGCAATCTGTCTTGCTCTCGCGAGTACGGCTGAGTTCGATTGTGTAGGCGTGACAACCAATTTCGAGCGGTGTCGAGAGATGTTGGTTGCTCTGCATCCCGACGTCCTTTTGAAGGACTATCAACTTGTCGATAGCACTGGTGTCGAATGTGCGAGCCAGCTCCGGACGGAGGGTTTCACGATGCGAATAGTGATGCTCACCGCGCACGCATCGTCTCAAGAATTGCAATCCACTGCGAGAAAGAACGGCGTCGAACAGGTTCTCTCCAAGGACTCTCCACTGGGGAAGATCCTCACGGCCATCGAAGCCGGTCCGGGCCCGGCAGCCTCAACGGCGGAGCGACCTCCGCTGCCGAAGTTCTCGAGACGGCAACGAGAAGTCCTCCAGCTCATGGGGAAAGGGATGCCACCCGCCGAGATCGCTGAATCGCTCGATGTCAGCATTCACACGGCACGTCGCCACGTGAAGGATGTCATGGCGCTGCTTGGTGCCTCGACCCAACTCGCAGCGGTGACCGTCGCCTATCGAGACGGTCATCTGATCCCCTCGAGATCGAGTTCGGGTAGTGCGACGCGTGATCCCAGAGCGGGAAACTCCTGATTGATCACCGAGCGTGTGCGTTTGAGTACTGAATTCTCAACCATTTGGCGCTAGTGGCCTATTTAGGTAGACGGTCCTCGGCGCCTCTCATGGCGCCGGTAAATTTCAATCGTGACCCGTGACGAAATGCTCGTTCAATCGCGCCTGGTGCTCATCGACGAGCAGCGATCCTTCACGGATGGGCTGACACTGTCTCTCACCCTGACGGGCGATCTGCGCGTGGTCGCGGCCAGGCAGAACGCGATCGATGGCTTTCACGCGATCGAGGCAGCGCAGCCCGACTTGATCGTCGCCGATTATCGGCTTCCGGGAGCCATCACGGGGATCGACCTTGCGCGCCGGGTCCGCGATATGGAGGACAGGCAACTCCATCAACCTCACCGCACACCAGTCGTCCTTCTCACGGCTTTTCCGGCGCCATCGGTGGTGCGACAGGCCAACGAGCTCGAAGCCGTGTCCGTCTTTTCGAAGCGGAGTCAGATTACCGACATCATCTCGGGCCTGCGGAACTGCATTCGTGGAGCTCTCGCCGCCCCTGCAGTAGTCGCAGATCCCTGCGGCCTGTCGCCGGCTGAAGCCTCCTGCAGCTCGAGTCTGCGCGTGAAGAATCTCTGATTTTCGGTAGCGTTGGTGCCGTGGCGAACAACTACTTCTGGCCCGAGATCGAGCCGTACGCCCGAGGCGAACTTGCGGTAAGTGACGTCCACACGGTCTATTGGGAGCAAGTCGGCAACCCTGAGGGGGTCCCCGTTCTCTTTCTTCATGGCGGGCCCGGTTCTGGGAGCACGCCTACCGACCGACGATTCTTCGACCCATCGCACTTTCGCGTCGTCCTGTTTGACCAACGAGGATGTGGTCGATCGACGCGCCTCGGTGAACTCACCGACAACACGATCGATCATCTCGTCGCGGACATCGAGGCGCTGCGGGTCGAGCTCGGCATCGATGCCTGGCATGTCTTTGGTGGGTCGTGGGGAAGCACACTGTCGCTCTATTACGCACAGCAACACCCTTCGACCGTGCTCAGCCTCGTCCTTCGGGGCATCTGGCTTCTCCGAGACGAGGAGTTGGAGTGGTGGTTGTACACGATGCGATTCGTGCAGCCCGAGTTGTGGGACGAGTTCGCCTCACACATCCCGATCGAGGAGCGACATGACCTTCTCGGGGCCTACAGAAAGCGATTGGGCTCGGCAGACCCCGACGTCGTGCTCGAGGCAGCTCAACACTGGAGTCGCTACGAGGGTGCGTGTTGCACGCTCGAACCGAACCCAGAGTTCGCGTCCCACTTCGACGAGCCTGACGTGGCTCGAAGCATGGCGCTACTAGAGGCCGAGTATTTCGCCAACTGTCGATTCGAGCCCGAGGACCTGCTGCTTCGGCGAGTCGATGTCATTCGTTCGATCCCGGCCTTCGTGGTCCACGGGAGGTACGACATCATCTGCCCGGTGAAGAACGCTCACGATCTGCGAACGGCATGGCCCGAGGCCAGCTACGTCATCGTGCCGGATGCTGGTCATTCATCGCATGAGCCGGGCATCACCGAGCAGTTGGTGTCGGCGATGAACCGCATCCGAGACACTGGCTCTCCCGCTCTCTGATTTGGACGGACTCGAGGCCACTCGACTCATTACCGTCGACCAGACACTCGAACCAAAGCTCTCATGCTCACGACCTTTGACCTCGACGAATACGTCTACGAAGCCATGCGTGCAGGGGCCAGCGGCTTCCTCCTCGAAGACACACCAAAGAAAGAATTGGTCGAAGCAGTCCGAATCACCGCTAGCGGCGACGCCCTTTCTCGCCCCATCGGTCACCAAACGGTTGATCGAAGAGTTCGCTCGACAAACCGAACCGGAAGCAACGAGGGCAGTTCTTCCGGACAGTCTGACTCAACGGGAACTCGAGACTCTCCGCCTCCTCGCACGCGGCCTAAACAACCGCGAAATTGCAGCCGAAATGTTCATCGGCGAAGCGACTGCGAAAACCCACGTCAGTCACCTCCTCACGAAACTTGATGTTCGTGACCGAGTGCAGGCAGTCGTCCTCGCCTACGAAGCCGGGGTCGCACAACCCGACGCTGACGAGCGCTAAGTAATCGGCGGCTACGAGCTCCACCAAAAGGTGGAGTCAGGAGTACACATTTGGCGGACGACTCCCCGCTGTTACCCCATTACGGTGGACGCAACACGTAAAATCAGACTTGACCTTTGGCAAGGAAACGTCTGGCGCGACCGACCAGGAGCACAAAGTGAGCGAATCAGATCATTCCCGGGCAACCCACGGACGCACAGCTTCGTTTTTTGAGTGGATTAACAGCCACGTCAGACTCATCACGATCGGCGTGATCGTCCTGACGGTGGCGGCTGTCCCGTTTGCGATGGGCCGTTCTGAGGATGAGCCGAACTTTGATCCTTCTGGGGAGATTTTCGACACATCGGAGCTCGCGGATGAGCGGTTTGTCAACGCGTCCCCAATTGTGCCGTCGCTGTTCGTCGTGGAGGCCAAGAACGGCGGTGATGCGCTCACCCAGGATGTGTTGTTCGAGTTCAAGCAGAACTCGGACTCGTTGCGCTCCAACGGCGAGCTCACTCCCAAACTGGCGGTGCAGTTCCGGTCTGAGTTAGGCGAAGAGGTCGATGGCATCTTCTCGCTTGCGGACAAGGTTGATGAGGTCATACCTGGTGGTTTGGGTGCGGCTTCGGATGCCGATGTGAAGATTGCGTTGGCCGACATCCTCGGTGAGGGTGCGGTCGGCAGTCCGTTGCGCGACACGTTGTCCCAAGAGGCCACTAGCCGCACGCGAGAGGTCAACGGACAAGAGACCGTGGTTTGGGAGTCGCCGGCGTTCAGCGCCACCGTGGTTACTGACTTGACGTCGTTTGGTGGCCGTGACCCCGACGGGAACAACGACGTCCCGGTCGAAGGTGAGGAGTTCCTTCGGAAGGTCCAGACGGAGCTACAGGGCGATCAGAGCAACAGCCGGATTCTTGGTCTGCTGATCGATGTCGGCTTGACGTCGGAAGAACAGCTCAATGCCTCGATGCCTTTCGTGTTGCTGGCGGTCGTGGGAATCCTTTTCCTAGTTGGGGCCCTGTTGCGCTCGTATTGGGCGGCGGCACTTGTTGGGGTGGGCTTGGCGATCACGATGCTTTGGTACAACGCGGTGCTCACGATCATTGGTTTCGAGGGAGGGTTGCTGCTGGGGTTCATTGGCCCGGTGTCGGTGATTGCGTTCGGTGTTGATTTCTTTGTGCATGCGAGTGGCCGTGCCAGAGAACAACAGGTCGCGGGGCTTACCCGTGATCAGTCGTATCCCCGTGGGCTCACGCTTGTCTTCCCAGCACTGCTGCTGGCCGTCATCTCGTCGGCTGCGGCCTTCATTTCGAACGGTGTGGCCGGTATTCAGGCCATTGTGCAGTTCGGTATTGGCACGGCGATCGCTCTTCTTATTGGTTTCTTGATCCTTGGCATCATTGTTCCTCGTTGGTTGCTGACCATCGAGGACATGGTTGGTGACCCGCCACTCGATCGGGGCTTGATGATCCGTTACAAGCTGGGATTCACGGTGATGGCGCTGTTTGCTGGTGTTGCTGTTGCGATGAGTGTCGGTGCGCCCATCATTGGCTTCGTCGTTCTCGCGGTGTTCTCTCTCTTGTTCGTCTATCTGCCGGTGAAACGCACCCGCAAAAATTACGCGAAAGCAGCTGCCGAGGGTCGGCCAACCGGCACTGTTATCAAGGGGGCCGGCCACGGGTTCAAGGCTGCTGGCACCGTGGTCCATTTCTTGGCCCGCTGGCGAGTCCTGACGATCCCGGTGACCGTCGCCCTCGCAATCGCTGGCGCGGTGGCGTTCACCCAGGTCGAATCGGAGTTCTCGTTCACCGACTTCTGGTCAGAAGACAGCGATGCCATACAGAGCCTCTTCCTCTTCGAAGATCACTTCGGTGAGAGCAGTGGGACTGGCTCCGGTTTCATCTACGTGGAGGGCGACCTCACCCAACCCGACACACTGGCCGCTCTCGACAACGTCGTTTCAGAGCTCGACACTACCGAGGCCGCGGCCTCCGACGACTACCTCACGCGCGACCTCAACGGCAACGTGACCTTGCGACGAGACAACGCTGTCTCGATCGTGCAGGCGGCCACGGCGGCACCAGGGGCAATGGCTGCTGCCGGAATTGACATCACC
>CAXMRH010000313.1:0-12618 GCA_964196045.1 uncultured Chthoniobacterales bacterium
GTGTTGCTTTCCGGCTCTTGCGGCCGTTGACCGAACGCTTGACGCGTGCCATGTCAGTTCCTTCCTACGTCTCTCGCTCAGTTTCCGAGCATCTTGTCGATGTTCTGGGCATCGGCCTTGGCTACGTCGGCATCGCCGAGGAACCGTGCCTTGTGCTTCGTGCTCTTCTTCTCGAGCATGTGGTTTCGGCCCGCCTTGTTGCGACGGAGCTTTCCAGAACCGGTCTTCTTAAAGCGCTTTGCAGCGCCGCTGTGCGTCTTCATCTTTGGCATGAGGACAAACCTCTCTCACTCTTCTTCGTTCGATGCGGCTAGTTCGTTGGTTGCGTCGGCGCCGACTTCGGCGGGTTCGGCAGCTTCTGCTTCTGCTGCCTCTGCAGCTTCTTCTTCTGCAGCCTCGGCTGCAGCTGCTTCTTCTTGCGTCTTTTTGAAGGCGGCGATCTTCTTCTTGTCCGGTCCGAGCACCATGATCATGTTGCGACCCTCGAGATTCGGTCCGAACTCGATGTTCGCAATGTGATCCACGACGCCTGCCACTTGATCGAGAATCCTGCGACCGAGCTCTGGGTGCTGCATTTCACGACCACGGAACATGATCGTGACCTTCACCTTCGAACCCTCGCCGAGGAATTTTTCGACCTTCTTCGTCTTGGTGTCAAAGTCCCCTTGGCCGATCTTTGGCCGGTACTTCATCTCCTTGACGGTGACGTTCGTACTTTTTTTACGAGATTCCTTCTCGCGTTGAGATTGTTCGTACTTCCACTTGCCGTAGTCCATGATTCGACAAACCGGCGGGTTTGCCTTGCTCGCGACCTCCACCAGGTCGAGGTCCATGTCGCTCGCCATTCGTAGCGCTTCGGGGGTGGGACGAACGCCAAACTTCTCGCCATCTGGACCGACAAGCAGAACTTCGCGTGCGCGAATTCGTTCGTTGATCCTGGCTTCGGGCTTCTCAGCTATGACTGATCACTGCGCAATGGCAGATCCTTTCCATCGGGCTCTGTGCCGCGAGGAACCAGGTCAAACGAGATCAGACTCACAGAAATGGTGGCTCCGGTGTGTCTATTTCGCAGACCCAGCGCACCCGCAAGTGGCTGGGCGGGCTCACGATGTCCCCTTCGGGACGGTGCGAAGCCGCTTTCAGAACAAATTGTCAAGGCCCAAGCATAGGCTACGGGTGAGAAAAACCAGCCATTCCTGCTCTGCGCCGCCATAAGCGGTCAGAACGCAGCGGCCGTAGACCGACGATCGGACAATGTAATGAGTTTGTGGACACCCGGTGGCGAACATGAAGTTCCCCGCGACCAGGCCTCCGAGCCAACAGAGAACCCCGCAGCTGCTGGAGCCCAAGGACCGCCCGCGAGCCCTGCGGAACTCGACGACGCTGCTCTGGCAGAAGCGCTCGGGATCCCGTCGCTCGATGAGTTGAGCGACGAAGAACGCGCACAACTCGAAGCGGCTGTAACGCAGATGGCTGAGACCGAGCGCCAATTGGCCACCACCCCACCAGAGGTTGTTATCGCCAACCACGCCATGGGCATGTATGAGCTCGCAGCGATTCACTTGCGCCAGGCACCGCCCAACCTCAACGAGGCGTCGATCGCCATCGACGCTCTCAGCGCCCTCGTCGACGGTCTTGAGGGTCGTCTTGGTGAGAACGAGGCAACGCTGCGCGAAGCCCGTTCCCAGCTCCAGCAAGCGTTCGTGGCCGCGAACAGCCAGTGACCCGGGACGACATCTCGCGCCCCAGAGTCGCGATTCCGTCCAAGGGACGCCTAAGGGATTCTGTATTGGATCTGCTGGCCCACGCCGGATATTCGCGACGTGCCTTCGATCGGATGAACGCATCGGCCGTCGTGGAAAACATCGAATTCATCGAGATGCGGCCGCGCGACGCCGCAGCGTGGCTCGCCGAAGGACGTTTGGTGGCAGCGTTCGTCTCCACGGACACGGCTCTCGAAAACGAGATCGAAGACTGGGACACACTGGATCTCGGTTTCGCTCGATCCGACCTCATCGTTGCGTGTCGCGATGATGCACCATTCGCCACGCTCTCAGACCTGAACGGCAGAACGATCGCAACCCACCTCCCCCAGTGGACCGAGCGATGGCTCGCGCGTGAAAGCGTGAATGCACACGTCGTCAACATGGGCGGATCACTCGAGGGTGTGTGCGCCGTAGGGATGGCAGACGCAATTGTCGACCTTCGCCAAACCGGCGGCAGCCTGCAGCGCAACCAACTGCGGGTCCTCGCCGAGGGCGAGAATTGCCAAGCCACGTTCTCTTGGGCGAATGATGCCCCCGACGAGGTTCATGGCTTGATTCTTCGTTTGGAGGCTGCCTTGGCAGCCCGACTGACGCAATACGTCATGTTGCATCTCCCTGCCGAGAAGGTTGGGGACCTCGGCAGTGTCTTCCCAGGGCTGGCTGCACCTACCGTCCTACCCTTGGCGGGCCGAGATGACCTTGTCGCGGCCCACATCGTCGTCAATCGAGCCAATCTGTGGATGAAGCTTGGCGATCTCCGCGCCATGGGAGCTACAGGGATCGTCGCGCTCCAGACCGACGCCATCCTGCCTTAACAACCGCACTCGGCTTCGCCGATGCGGCTCCCTCGCGGTACGCCCGCTCCTTCGTCCCTCCGGAGCTCAACTACACCTCAACACATACCGGGGGTCTGACCCCAAATGCGCCAACCTGAGTTGTACATACGCAGGGTCTGACCCCAAATGCGCCCCAAATGCGCCACTGTGTCGCATGGCTCATCGTCGCCATGACCTAGGTCCCTAGTTGGTTCCGCCACGGCTCGACACGATGGACTTACCGCTTGTGAAAAGTATCACAAGGGGGGACAAAAGGAGAGAACGATGCGAAATCGTCTCAAGAAACTTGGCTTTGTGGTACTCGCGATAGGGGTTGCCTTCTTGGTGGCCGGAGTCGTGGCATACACACGGGTCCAAGATGGCTATGACTCGCTTCAGGCATTCAGCGAAGAGCAAAACGTGACGCTGGGCTACAACGACGATGGCCAACTGACCGATCGAGGCACCACGGAGGGGGCCGACACGATCATGGCGCTTCTGACCGAAGATTGGCAGTATCCAGTGGTCACCAGCGATCTTGATCCTGACGATCCGCTCGTGAATACAGCGAGCGAATATATGTTCCAGATGGCCACGATCAGCACTCACGTGCTCCACGGAACAGTCGAAGTCGTATTGCCGGAGGACGTCGACTACAACGGTGAGCTCTTCGAGGCTGGCACCTACGAGGTGCCTACCGAAGGCAAGTACTGGACAGACTTCGATCGGCTGCACCCTCTTGAGGGGCCGGCTCGTTCGCAAGTCTGGACTGGCACAGTCCACGGACTCGTGGGCGAACTTGGAGTTGGCACGGTGACCCACTCGACTCTGCAGATGGGGCTTGCACTTTCGGCCCTCTTCGCAGGACTGGGACTCACGTTCATGCTCATAGGCGGCGGCGTCGCCTACGCAATGACAGCCAAACTCGACGCTGATGCAGTCAACATCCCCGACACCGTCCCGGATGCATTCATCGAAAGCAAGGTTGTCGACACCACGCCGGTCTAACCGACAGAAAGCAGTCAACCGTTTCGGCCCCTCCGCTCGGAGGGGCCGATTACGTTTTTGGACCCGTCCGAGTTCCTCGATACACGAGGCGAAGGTCATCACCTAAACGCGTCACGCTAAGAAACTCACCTCGCTGCACCTCCGACATCGTTGAAGCGCCCTTGCCCACGAAGGCAGCCCGAGCCGAGTCGCCTCCCATGATTGCCGGCGCCATGTACAACCAGTACTCGTCGACCAGACCCAACGAATGAAACGAGCCAGCCAGTGCTCCGCCACCCTCAACGAGAAGCTGGATCATTCCTCGTGACCCGAGATCATCAAGCAGTTCGTCGAGTGGGCCGTCCCACGCCTCGAATGGAGCCGTTCGGGTGCCCTCGAGAGCAGCAGCTGACCGTCCGACGACAATACGCCAGGGGTCCAGAGCAGGCTGTTCTTCGTCGGCCTGCACAGGGGTGAAATCGCGAACCGTGAGGCTCGGGTCGTCAATTTTGACCGTAGAAGAACCCACGACGATCGCATCGGATTCCGCACGCAAGCGATGTACATCCTGTCGGGCTTCAGGCCCAGTGATCCACTGACTTGACCCGTCAGGCGCAGCGATGAACCCGTCGAGCGTGGTGGCCAGCTTCACGATGACATGTGGCCGACCAGTGGTCCGGTGGGTGATATAGGGACCGAGTTGGCGCGACACCGCCTCAGCTTCGACCCCGAGCGTTACATCGATGCCGGCGTCGATCAGCGCTTCCATCCCTGATCCGCTCACCTGCTCGTCCGGGTCGAGTATCGAGATCACGACGCGACTCACCCCAGCCGCGATGATGGCTTCAGTGCATGCGCCGCTGCGACCCTGGTGATTACAAGGCTCCAAGGTCGTGAACAACGTTGCACCCTCTGCCGCTGCGCCGCCAGCTTCCAGCGCTTCCCGCTCCGCGTGACGACCACCCGGGCGATGTGTTGCACCGTCGTACAACGAGCCGTAACGATCGAACAGAACAGCACCAACCCACGGGTTCGGAGTAGACCGAAGGCGCGCAGTCGCTCCATTCGCCATCGCTCGCCGCATCATCGAGGAGCGAAAAGCATCGGGGTCGGTCGAGCCGACGTCGGTACCTGCCATCTCAGCCTTCCGGGTGAGGATGGCTTACGTCGGAGGGCGCCTCGGTGTGTGGGTGCGGGTCCTTGTTGTCGACCATGAGCCGAACGGCGTGTGGAACCACGTCGGCAACGACATCGAATGTCTCGATACATCCCTTAGTCGAGCCAGGCGTGTTCAGAACCAGCGCTTCGCCGATCGTCCCGCAGATGCCCCGGGACAGCCTTCCAAGCGGGTTCACGAGCCTCATGGCCTCAGCCAGACCCGGCGCTTCGCGGTCGATGGCGGCGCGGGTCCCTTCGGGCGTGAGATCTCTGGGCCCGAAACCCGTCCCGCCTGTCGTGACGATTACGCCGTTGAATCCCTCCGCCAACCGTTCGAGCGTGAGACGGACGGGTTCTTTGCCGTCTTCGGTGACGGCGCGCTCGACCACCTCGAACCCGAGGATTGTCAGATGAGCTGCCAACGCGGCTCCGGATCGGTCCTCACGAGTTCCGTAGACCACTCCATCGGACACGGTCACGACCTTGGCCATGGTTGGCCTGTGTTCCTCTTCGTTCATCGTGCGCAACCCTAGTCCTGGCCGCTAGAGCACCCGGCGAGCAGCCAACACGTGGTGCGGTTGTTCGGTCTTCTGCTCTGTACGATCGATGACGTGGACGACGACCAGGTACTCCGTGAGTGCAGAGACAGCATCGACAACATCGACGCGGCACTCGTACATTTGCTTGCCGAACGATTCAAGATCACCAAGCGGGTTGGGGAACACAAGGCAAAGGTCGGCTTTGCCCCAGCTGACCCCGATCGTGAAGGGGTACAAATCGAACGACTTCGCGCACTCGCCGATTCAGCAGGCCTCGACCCCACGTTCAGCGAGAAGTTTCTGCGCTTCATCGTCGACGAAGTAATCCGCCACCACAACAAGACCGCGGGTTAGCCGCCGAACTAACGGTTTCGTTACCGACTCAGAGCGCGCAACGTCAAGGGAACTTCCGTCCAAGCGACCGGGTTCGGGACGGGTTGCACACACCAACTCACCTGTAGCGATGTTCAGGCCCACGTGGAAGGCATCGGCTTTCCACGATTTTCCTCTTTCACGACCACGAGGTTCGGTTCGATCTTCGACCGCTGAATCGATCGGACGAGTGATGTTTCCAGCTCTTTACGGTCTCCACAGCTCAGCTCGTGTCGAAATCACCAGATTTGGCAGGTTGGGACGCCCCGACGATCGTTCGGTAGTCTGCGATTCGACATGGGCGTTCCCCGGACTGATCACCGAAGAACAGGAACACTGAAATGACGCTGCGCAACGTCTACATGAGCAATGAACTCGAAGCCATCTATGACCAGACGGTGGACTTTGTCAAGAATGAAGTCACTCCGCACGGTGAAGGCTGGGAGGAGGCTGGGAAGGTTCCCCGAGACGTGCTCGAGAAGATGGGTTCGCTCGGGATGTTCTCTCTGCGAATTCCCGAGGAACATGGTGGGCTTGGCCTCGGTTACCTAGCGAGCGCGGTATTTTCTGAGGCTCTCGGAACGTCCACCTTTGCCGGCTTCGACGTGACCGTCCTCGTTCACACCGACATGTCCTCTCCGCATCTTCTGAACTCGGGCAACCAGGAGCAGTTCGATCGATACCTGCCTGGCATCCTTGCTGGCACCCACATCATGGCGATCGGAGTGAGCGAACCTGATGCCGGCTCCGATGTAGCCGGGATTCGCACTACGGCGGTGAAAGACGGCGACGGGTGGCGAATCAATGGAACCAAGATGTTCATCACCAACGGTGTGTATGGCGACACGGTCATCGTTGCCGCGCGCACCGATCAAGACGACAAATACGGAATCTCGATGTTCCTCGTCGATCAGGGAACAGGTGGATTCACTGTCGGCTCCAAGCTCGACAAACATGGTTGGCGTTGCTCCGACACGGCAGAGTTGATCCTCGACGAGGTGTGGGTGCCAGACGAGAACCTGCTCGGAACCGAACATCGCGGATTCTACGAGACGATGAAGAACTTCCAGAACGAACGGATGGTGCTTGTCGGCATGGGTGTTGGCGCCGCTCAGGCTGCGATCGATATCACGAACGCCTACACCCAAGAGCGACCTGCATTCGGCGGAACCCTCTTCGACCTCGGAGCAATCCGTCAGAGGATGGGCATGAATCAGGCCAAGGTGGACGCCGCTCGCTCATCCATGTACCACGCGGCATGGCTCGGCGATCAGGGCGAAGACAACGTGAAAGAAATGTCTGGAGCGAAGGCCTTCGGATGCGAGGTCGTCAACGAGGTGATGTACGACTGCGTGCAGTTCCACGGTGGCATGGGATACATGCGCGAATCGGCGGTCGAACGAATGTCTCGCGACGCCCGGATTCTCCCAATTGGTGGAGGCGCCACCGAGGTCATGCTCGAAGAGGTGGCGAAACGTTCCTACGCCCGATAGCTGAAGGCGGCCATTCCATCGCCTGCAAAGACATCGGGCAGCAGACGCCCGCCGCGACCCCACGGCTCCCAAGGCTCCGGAAGCTCTTCGGGTACGAGTTGCGGCAGTTCCTCGGCGATTCGTGCATCGATGTCGATGGACTCAGAGGCCGTCAACGTGCAAACGGAGAAGACCACCTGGCCCCCGGGCTTGACCAGTTCAGCCGCAGATCGGACGAGGTCGAACTGCAACTCAGCAAGCGTCACCACGTCACTGGGTTGGATGCGCCAACGAGCGTCAGCGCGACGCCTGAGAGAACCCAGCCCTGAACACGGAGCGTCGATGAGCACCGCATCGGCGCAACTTGACGGGTACGGGGCTGCTTTTGCATCTGCGACAACGGCGAGCACGTTCGTGTTCGTACTCTCGGCCGCCGCCCGAATCAGACCCGCTCGGTGTTCGTGCAGATCCGAGCCGACCACCCTGACCTCCGAGCCGCCCGCTCCAGCGACGAAAGTCGCCTTTCCTCCTGGGGCTGCGCAGAGGTCAAGAACAAGTCCCCGGGGTTCGACGAGCGCTGATACCGCCTGAGATGAAAGATCCTGCCTGTAACCATCGGGCCGCACATAGACCTGTGCGGGCTGGTTCATAGCTCGCAGCACGCCATCCGCTCGTTCCCCGAGGTCCGACGAAAGCCGTTCGATAATCCAGTCGGGGTAGCTCAGTTCGATTCCGACCGTAGGCCACGACTGAACGTCACCTTGGGCAGCTGCCACCTTCCGAAGGATTGCATTGACGAACCCTCGCGCACGTTTTGGTGTGGCACCGACCGTCGCGTCGACCGCCGCGTGCGAGGGTATCCGCAAGAACTCGAGTTGGTAGGCCCCGATCCTAAGGGCGGCGCGAACACGCGTGTCCACATCATCGCGATCGACGAAACGGTCGACCAGGTAATCAACGGACCTCTTCATTCTCGTCGAGCCATAGACAAGCTCGGTGACGAGACCGCGATCGCGTTCGTCGAGACCAGAGTCCTCGAGCAATGTCGGCAAGAGGAGATTTGCGAAGGCGCCATCTCGTTCGATTCGTTCAGATGCTTCGATGGCGAGTCGCCTAGTAGCCACACCAGGATCAACAGCTTGAGAGTTCTCAGTCACCGAAACACGTTCCATCGGGTTGCGCTCCATTTGCCCACGCGTCCGCCGACATTCGTGGCTTACCAGCGGGCTGCACGACCTCAATCTTCAATCCCTGGGCTGAGGTGCCGACGACGCCGTCGAGAATCTCCCCGGGCGCAAGGCCGCTCGGGACGATGGACGCCTCGTGGATCTTGAAGCGGGCACCATCGTGGGTCGTCCATGCCAGACCGACGCGAACGACACGATCGAGTTCGGTCGCAGGACGCGAAAAGTCGAGCTCGCCATCGGCGCTGGTCAACTTCCTCGCATACGTGACTTCTCCAACTTGTGGCTGAGCGTCCACGAAACCCGATTGCAGCACCTCAATCATCAATTCCGCGCCAGCGTCACTCATCGAGTTCCACATGTCGATGAGCGTGTCCTCTTCGCCGATTGGAACGTGTCTCATCGCCCAGACATCGCCTTCGTCCAGGCCTTCGGCGACGGTCATGATAGATATCGCTGTCTCGTCGTCCCCTGCGAGAATCGCACGCTCGACAGGAGCTGCACCTCGCCATCGCGGCAATGCGGAGAAGTGGATGTTGATCATGGGGATCTCCGCGAGTACATGCGGTCGAATTAGCTGGCCGAAGGCCACCACGATTGCGAGATCGATGGGCTCGCGTTCATGGAGGGCTAACAAGTCTTCGACTTCCGTTGCCACGTCAAGTCCCAACTCGATCGCGACCGCTTTGACCGCTGTGGGTGAGGTGGTCTTTCCTCGTCCTCTCCTCTTGTCAGCACCCGACAGCACGAGAGGAATCTCATACCCAGCAGCGTGTAACGATCGCAAAGTTGGGACCGCAATCTCTGGGGTTCCAAGAAACGCGACCCGACGAATTTCGTCCGGCTCGGACGGAGGCAAGGGGAGCTTCATCGAGGGCGCTAGGGAAGGGTGAGACCGGTTGAATCGGGCAGCCGTAGCCCAAGCTCGCCACTCATCGCAGATGCCGCGCTGTCGCCGGCGTCAGCGCGCTGACGAAGGATTCGCATGGCGTCACGACGTTGCTCTTCATCGAGGTGTTCGACGAGAAGGACACCATTCAAATGATCCATCTCGTGCTGGAATAACCGAGCTTCCAACTCATCGGCCTCGATGTTCTGCTCCTTGCCATCAAGGTCCAGACCTCGGATGTGGACCGTTTTGGGCCGAACGATGTTCCATGAGAGGCCGCGTACCGACAGGCATCCTTCGTCAAACTCCCATTCGCCGTCGCTTTCGATGATCTCTGGATTGATCAATACGTTCGGATCTTCGCCTGCGAACAGGTCGTAGATGAATAGACGTTTCCGGACACCTACCTGAGGCGCTGCGAGTCCGAGGCCGGGTTCGTCGTACATCGTCTCGAACATGTCGTCGATAAGCCGCACGAGAGCCCCATCGATGTCGGTGACATCCTTGGCGACCTGTTTGAGAACAGGATCGCCATACTGACGAATTCGGTACGGAGCGCTCACCTCTTCAGGATACCGTTGCGCTGTGGATTCGACCGGGGACACCAACCCTCACTATTTCGATGCTGATCCCTCGATCACTTCCGATCCAGCCACGATCGAACTCGTCCTTCCCGACGTCTACTTGACGTTGGGAACGGACAGCGGCGTGTTCTCCGGCGGCAAAGTCGACTCGGGAACTCGTTACCTTCTCCGAGAACACCCACCGATACTCAGCACTACCCGCGCGATTCTCGATCTCGGGTGCGGGTATGGACCGATCGCACTGACCTGCGCGAAACGGGCTCCCGCCGCTGTTGTGTGGGGCGTCGATGTGAACAATCGTGCACTTTCGCTGGCAACGATGAACGCGGAGCAGAACGACATCACGAATGCCAGCTTCGGTCAGCTAGAGGACATCCCTGCAGACGTCCGATTCGACCTGATCATCTCGAATCCACCGATTCGCATCGGCAAGGCAGCGTTACACGACCTTCTCGACACCTGGCTCTCGCGACTCAACGACAACGGAAGAGCGTGGCTCGTCGTACAGAAACACCTCGGTAGCGATTCGCTCAGCACGTGGCTCAACGAGCAAGGATGGCCGACGGAACGGCTGGGGTCTCGAAAGGGTTATCGAATTCTCGAAACTCGTTCCCGAGCGGAGGCCAGGCAATGAAGAACCTCGATCCGACGGGCCTGAAGCGACTTCACCGAGACTGGCGGAGAGCAACGACACAGAAGATCTCTCTGATCCTCGACAGCGTGCAGACCCCGTACAACGTTGGCACGATCATCCGCACGTCGGCAGCATTAGGTGTTGAACACCTCTGGCTCGTGGGCGCGACAGAATCACCGACACATACCAAGACGAACAAGACCGCTCTGGGAACGCAGCGTTACGTCACCTGGACCACCACCGATACTCCGACCGAGGCGATTGAGGCTGCGCGGAGCGCCGGCTACCGGATCGTTGGAGTCGAACTGGCCGACGACGCATCACCGTTACACGAGCTCGATCTGACGACCGATGTGTGCTTGGTCGTGGGACACGAAGACCGTGGCCTTAGCAAGGAAGCGCTGGCCATCTGCGACGAGGTGGGCTATATCCCCCAGCTCGGCAAGGTCGGATCGCTGAACGTTGGCGTTGCAGCCTCGATCGCAATCGCCGAGGCTCGCCGTCAGGCGTGGACACAAATCGCGGGCTAAACGGCTGCGACCTCCACAAGGGTGTCCCCATAGCTCGCGCCCCCACCGAAATCAGTCGCTGCCGCATTCGTCAGATCGTTGACCGACCCCGCCCCGGGACCGTATGCGTCTACCCAGAATCCCCATGGAATCGATGCGACACCTGGTCGAAGCCGGTCGGTGATAAGGATCTCGAGCGTGAGTGATCCACGGTCATTCCACACCTGGGCAAGGTCCCCGTCCTCGAGACCGCGAGATGCCGCATCGACTGGGTCGAGTTCGACGAACGGGCCCGTCTCTTTGTCCGCATGGCCAGCAAGTCCCGAATACGACGTGTTCAGGAATCGCGTCTGCTTCTTCGGCGTGAGTAGAGCAAGCGGAAACTTCTCGGCTTGGTCTGACTCTCGCCCTTCCGAGGGAGGAATCCACTCGGGCAATCGAGTCACCCCGAACTCGACCAACGACTCCGACACGAGTTCGGCCTTGCCCGATGCTGTCTGGAAGCCTCCGTCTGCATACGGCAGATGGTCAACAGGAAAGTCCGTGACCCGAACAAAACCGTCGCGGCGAAGCTGGTCTCGTAAGACGTCGGAGCCGAGCGCCAGATCGATCAGCTCGAGATCGGTCATCTCGAAGACGGCAGATGTGAGTTCAAACGATGCAGCCAAGCGCCGGAAAAGCTCCGTATTCGGCACCGCGTCTCCCATGGGTTCGATAGCCGGCTCGTTCCACCCCAACCACAGATGCCCCCATGCGGGAACCACATCGTGTTGTTCCACCTGGGTGGTCGCAGGAAAGATGACGTCGGCATACCGTGCGGTGTCGGTCATGAACTGTTCCGAGACGACTGTGAAGAGGTCGTCGCGTTCGAGCCCGCGTCGAATTGCCGCCGAGTCAGGGATGCTGACAAGCGGGTTTCCATTCCAAACGAACAATGCGTGAATTGCGGGGTCGGCGGCACCTCCGTCGAGAACCTGACCGAGTTGAGGTTGTAGAAACGTCCGACGCTCCGGCGCGTTGGGTGCGGCGTCCCGTGCCAGCTCATCGAAGACCGAATAGTTCACGTCGTTGACTTCGGACCACGAGCCCACACTTCGCGCAAAGCCTCCGCCGAGCACGCGCCATGAGCCGGTGAGTACAGGCAACATCGACAACATCCGAAAGATGGTCGCTCCGCTCTGGTGATGTTCGGCGCCGATCAATGCCCGGACCATTGCGGCGTCCGCGGTCCCGTATGTTCTCGCCAGCCGACGGATCTGTTCCGCGTCGATCCCACACCTGGGTGCAGCCCACTCCGGCGTATGCGTTGCAACGTGTGCGGCAAGCTCATCGAACCCGAGAGCGAATCTCTCGACGTACTCATGGTCGATCAAGTCCTCCTCGATCAACACCTGCATCATCGCAAGAATCAGCGCGACGTCCGTGCCGGGAAATGGCTGTAGATGCTCGTCGGCAGCGTCCGCAGTGATGGTGCGAAGCGGATCCACGACGATCACGCGTGCGCCCTTCTGTTGTGCCGTTTCGATCGTGGGCCAGAGGTGCCGGTTCGTCAGGCGAGTATTTGTTCCCCAGAGAATGATCACGTCGGAATGCTCGGCCTGAAGCGGGTCGGCTCCGAGTGAAGCACCATAGGTCGCAGCCATCCCCGATCCGGCCGCTGCGCCACAGACGCTTCCCGTGATCGTCGACGCGCCCAACGAGGCAAAGAA
>CAXMRH010000314.1:0-10878 GCA_964196045.1 uncultured Chthoniobacterales bacterium
CAAGACGTCATGGCATACACGTTGTACGCAATGCGCGGCTGGGATCAGTGGCCCATCTGCGGCAAGAACCTCCTCTAGATCTGCTTCGGTGACCCACAGTCGACCAGCGATACACGATCTCCTGGAACGCCACGGCCTCGCACCTCGACGCGAGCTCGGGCAGAACTTCGTCGCAGATCCAAACACCGTTCGCCGCATCGCGTCGCTCGCTGCGGTTGGAAGCGGCGATCTGGTGATCGAGATCGGGCCAGGTCTCGGGTCCCTGACGCTCGCCCTGGTCGAGACAGGGGCGGAGGTCATAGCGATCGAGGTCGACGAGGGGCTCGCCAAGGTCGCATCCGAGGTCGTTGGCGACAGCGCCCGAGTGATACATGCGGACGCCATGACCCTGGATTGGTCGAACCTCATCGGCGGACATGAAGGTGGCGCTCATGTCGTTGCGAACCTTCCCTACAACATTGGAACGTCGCTGGTCCTGGACATCCTCGAATCAGTACCGGAAGTGAAGACCCTCACGGTGTTGGTTCAAACAGAGGTCGCCGAGCGTATGGCAGCTCCGGTTGGAAGCAAGGTGTACGGCATTCCGTCGGTCATGACGGCCTTACATGCGGAAGCGAACGTGGTGGCGTCCGTGCCACCAACCGTGTTCGTACCAAAGCCCAAGGTGCAATCGGCGGTCGTGCGTCTCGTACGTCATGACGAACCACCGGTTATCGAGCACGGTCGACTGGCGCGAGTCGTGCGTGCTGGTTTCGGGCAACGGCGCAAGATGATCCGACGATCCCTCGCAGGCCTGCTTACCGAGGAAGAGATTGCATCGGCCGGGGTCGATCCGACCGCAAGGGCCGAGCAGGTGGAATTGGCCTCCTGGGTACGGCTTGCCACACTCGTACAGTCGTGACGATGGATGGTACGACCGTGCTTGCGCCGGCAAAGCTCACGAAGTCGCTCCGGGTCACGGGCGTTCGCAAGGACGGCATGCACCTGATCGACGCGGAGATGGTGACACTCGATTTGTTCGATGAGCTGCAGATAGAACCAGGTGGTGCAGGCATTCGAGTAGCCGAGTTCGGTTACGAGGTGGAGCTCGACCCATTCGACAATCTCATTACGCGGGCTGCGGAGCTTGCTGGTGCCGTGATCGGAGCAACTGTTCTCAAACGTATTCCTGCGGGAGCTGGCCTGGGCGGCGGTTCTGCCGACGCTGCAGCCGTGCTCCGTTGGGCGGGCTTCAGCGATGTCGAACGAGCCGCATCGATCGGCGCTGATGTTGCGTTCTGCCTTGTCGGCGGGCGAGCTCGAGTTCGTGGCGTTGGCGAGCTCGTCGATCCACTCCCGTTTAAGGATCAGACCTTCACGGTGGTGACGCCCCAAATTCATTGCTCGACTCCGGCGGTGTATGCCAAGTGGGATGACATGGGGGGTCCGATGGGCGACAACGGGAATGATCTCGAACCCGCCGCTCTTGCTGTGGAACCAGAGCTCGCTCGAGCGCGGACGGTGCTCGGTGATGCAACCGGTGAGATTCCACGGCTTGCCGGAAGCGGAAGCTCGTGGTTCATCGCGGGCGCCTTTCCCGAATTCGGCCGCGTGCTTCGTACTCTTCCGGCGGACTTCGAAACCAGAGAAGTTTCATGAAACTTCTCTGCGGCGTCGGAGCCGGTGACCGTAGCCGCTATCGTCCACTCTCGATATGGGATCTTTAATCAAGAAGCGCCGCAAGCGCATGCGTAAGAAGAAGCACAAGAAGATGCTGAAGCGCACGCGAGCACAGCGCCAACGCGGTCGCTAGACCTTAACGGTCTGAGAATTTAATGGATTTGGCCCGCTCAGGCGGGCCTATTCCGCGCAGTTTCGCGTCGACGACGAGTCGGGCTAACGTGGGCAGCGACATAGTGGCCGGTAGTTCAGTTGGTAGAACGCCTGATTTTGGTTCAGGAGGTCGAAGGTTCGATCCCTTCTCGGCCAACAATTTTTTTCCACACCGCTCGGTTCGTCCGGGCCGGTGGGCGTGATGTGTGCGGGGGAATCTCTCCACACCGCTCGGTTCGTCCGGGCCGGTGGGCGTGATGTGTGCGGGTGAATGGTGTGCGCGTCACCCCTCGGGTGCGCTAACAATGTGACTCATGGAACGCCCACAAGTCGCTGCGCTCGTCGTCTCGAGTCAGCCTGCGGCGAGCACGAAACTCCCGCACGGTTCCGCAGAGCCGCTCGCTCCGATCGCTGGCAAGTCGATTCTCGGTTGGGTCGTCGACGCCGCACTTGGCGCGTCGGTCAGGCGGATTGCGCTCCTTGGCCAAGAGCCGACGATCGAATCTCGACGAGAGCTGATTGCTCGGTCCGACAAAGCAATGATCGAGTTCGTCACTCCAACGCGCGATGTTGCAGAGTCGATGGCCTTTGCTTTGGAGCGGCTGGGCCCCGACCTGACTCTTCGAGACTCGACTCAGGTGCTGATCCTTCCAGCGGAGTCGCCACAGATCGCAACCAGGGAGCTTCGGGAACTCATCGGGCACCATGTCGACACCCGCGCCGCAGCCACGCTCCTCGAAGGCGTGGGCCTAGACGGTATGGACGGCGACCCGGTTGTTGCTCGAGACCACAGCGGCCGAATCACCTCGATCTCCGATGCGACTTCGACTGGCACGGGCGTGTTGTGCATTCAGGCATCGATGCTTGTGCCAGCGCTACGCCGCGTGATCGCGCCGCGCTGGCGTAGCGGTGCGCCACTGTGGGATATAGCGGGCGTCCTCGACGAGATGGGCCACAAAGTCGAACTGGTCACCCGCGAAACGCCGTTGACGTCGATCTCATCGGCGGCTACCCGAACTCCGATCGAGATGGAATTGCGAGACCGAGTCATCAACGCCTTGATCGAACGAGGAGCCGTGATGCCAGACCCTCGTCAGGTCACGATCGACGCCACCGTCACTCTCGGGCAAGGGGTACAGGTGCTTCCGGGGTCCGTGATCGAAGGGTCAAGTGTTGTTGGTGACGGTGCCGTCGTAGGCCCGAACTCACACCTCGTGAATGCGCTCATCGGATCGGGGGCACGCGTTCCCCACAGTGTCGTTTGGAATTCTGAAGTTGGCGCCCGCGAACTCCTTCGACCCTTTTCTGTTCTCGGCGCCGCGGCTCGCTGACGCGCCCGATATGGTCGGCTTCACGGACTGAGCTGAGGGGCACATGGAGCAGATAACGAAGAAGAAGCTCGCACTTTTCGCTGGACGAAACAGCATCGATCTGGCCCGCGAAGTCGCAGCTGGACTTGGCGTAGAGCTCGGTGAGGCGAACACGGCGGAGTTTGCCAACGGCGAGATTCACTGCCGCTTCTCCACATCGATCCGCGGCTCCGACGTCTTCATCATCAACACGCACTCCGCGTGGGAAGGCGGCTCGATCAATGACTCATTGATCGAGCACCTAGTCATGGTCGATGCGGCAAAACGTGCCTCGGCCAAACGGATCACCGTTGTCGCACCGTTCTACGGATATGGCCGACAGGACCGCAAGTCGGCTGGCCGTGAGCCAATTACTGCCAAACTCGTCGCGAACATGTTCAAGGCGGCCGGCGCCGATCGACTGGTGAGCGTCGACCTGCACTCTGGTCAGATCCAGGGGTTCTTCGACGGGCCTGTCGATCATCTCACCGCAATGCCGGTTCTCGTCGACTACCTCAAGTCCTTAGGAAGCGACGATCTCGTTGTTGTATCCCCAGATGCTGGTCGTGTGAAAGTCGCAGAGCGGTACGCCAATCAGCTCGGCGCTTCGCTCGCCATCGTGCACAAGCGTCGGGTTGCCGGCAAGAAGAACGTCGTTGAGGCAAAGGACGTCGTTGGTGAAGTCCAAGACAAGGTGTGTGTCCTGATCGACGACATGATCGACACCGGCGGAACCATCGTCGCCGCGGCCGAACAGCTGGCCGAGAAAGGCGCTCGTTCCGTTATTGCAGCGACGACACACCCCGTTCTGTCCGGACCCGCGGTCGATCGCCTCAAGAACTCGATCATCGAGAAGGTCATCGTCACCGACACCCTGCCGCTCGGACCCGAGAAGCAATTCGACAAGCTCGTTGTCCTCTCCATCGCCGGAATCATCGGTCGTGCGATCGAAGCGGTCTTCATGGACACCACCGTCTCCGAAATCTTCGACGGCCAGAACCAAAGTTAATTCCGGGCTATCTGTATTTCCCGCTTCGCTCCAGGGCTATTACATCCGCACTCGCCTCCGGCGATGCGGCTCGCTGGCGGCACGTCCGCTGTTTCCCGCTTCGCTCCCGTCAATCGAACATTCGCCTTCGGCTCGGTGTGCTCTGCGGACTGCCGGAGGCCGGCTTCCGCCCTCCGTCCCTCCGGGCTGGGGTGCTGGCGTTTGTTTGTGCGCACACGGGTGAACGTGGGTCTGTACGACTGCGACTTACGACGTAAGGGGTCAGGCCCCTTTGTGTGCTGAGAGCGGAGAGGTGTGGGCCGGTATACATAGGAAGTGGGCGCCTCGGGCGAGAGGGGAGCGGAGCTCGCGTAGCGACCATGTCGGTTTGCGCGGTTCTCGACCGGAAGTGTCGAGCGAGACATAGGTTTCTGCGGAAGTCCCGACGATTGTTAGTACCATCGCATAGTCCAAAACTCACTAGACGAAGGATTGCGTTCCATGAGCGAGCTACTTCTCACAGCACACACAGGCCGTCTCACCGGCACCCGTTCGAGCCGGCGGCTTCGCGCCGAAGGCATGATTCCCGGCGTGGTCTATGGCCTCGGTGCGGAGCCTGTTTCCGTCGCTATCGAATGGCCAGCCCTTCGCAAGGCGCTCACCACCGATGCTGGCGTCAACGCCCTTCTCACGCTCGACATCGAGGGCGAACAGCAACTCTCGATCGTCAAGGAGATCCAGCGTCACCCAGCGCGACGCAACGTGACCCACGTCGATTTTATTCGTCTCGACGCAAATGCTGAGCTCTCGGTCGAAGTTCCGATCCTGCTTGAAGGTGAAGCCAAGAACGTCACGCAGGTCTCCGGCATGGTGGATCAGAACCTTTTCTCGCTGGCGATCTTCTCCAAGCCCGACGCCATCCCGACGGAGCTCACCGTCGATATCTCCGAGCTCGAGGTCGGCGAAGCCATTCACGTCTCGGACATCGTTCTGCCAACCGGCGTACGGACCGAAGTCGACCCTGATGAATCGATCGCAACTGCCGTCGTGACTCGCTCGACACTCGAAGCAATGCGTGAGGACGATGCAGCAGAGGCAGCAGCCGAAGCAGTGATCGAAGGCGCAGACGATGCGGCCGAGGGTGGCGCAGAAGAAGACGGCGACGACTCCTACAGGGTCGGGGCACCGACTTGAGGTGCTTCGCTGATGTTTGGACGTGGCAAGAATACCGAACGCTCGGGTACGCCCGCCGACCTTCTCGTGGTCGGTCTGGGCAACCCGGGCGAGAAGTATGAAGGCACGCGTCATAATGTCGGCGCTGAGGTCGTTGAGCTACTCGCCGAACGCCATGGGGTGCGGCTCAAAGCGACCAAACAAGCAGCGCTTGTGTCCGAGTTGCGAATAGGTGACCGGATGCTCGTCGCGGCATTTCCACAAACGTTCATGAACGATTCTGGTCGCAGTGTTCGCGACCTCGTGAAACGCCATGGAATCGAGGACGTCGAGCACATCCTCGTCGTACACGATGAGCTCGATCTCGAGGTTGGCGCAGCGAAGCTGAAGCGTGGCGGCGGTCTCGCGGGCCACAACGGTCTCAAATCGCTGAAACAGCACTTGCACACAGCGGACTTCCTGCGCCTGCGCATCGGAATCGGCCGCCCACCTGGACGTCAAACGGTGAGCGATTACGTACTCCGGCGACCGGGTAAGGCCGATCGGCTCGAGTTCGACATCGAGATCGAACGCTGTGCCGATGTTGCACAGCGGCTGCTCGCCGAGGACTTCGACGACGTCATGAACGACTTCAACCATGGCTGATTCAATGGATGTGGTCCTCGGGAGTCTCGCTGCGACACTTCGAGACGACCCTGGCCTCATCTCGGTCATGGGCAAAAGAAGCGCAGTGGTCGCTGTTCCCGAGGCTGCGCGTCCACTCACGCTTGCCGCGATTGCCTCTGACACCGAACGTGCTCCTGTCGTTGTGGCCGTTCCCACGTCGACGGAAGCCGAACGTCTTCGGGCGGATCTCGCGATGTATCTCGGCGACGACGCGGTGGCGTTGTTCCCCGCCTGGGAAACCCTGCCGTTCGAACGCATCAGCCCGAATGTCGAGACCATGGGTCGCCGTCTCGAGGTCCTGTGGCGTCTTCAAGACCCGTCCCGCAGTCCGAAGGTGGTTGTTTCGTCAGCTCGCGCTCTCGTGCAGCGGCTGGGACCTGGGATCGATGATCTCGAGCCGACGATCGTGGGTGTGGGAGATCAGATCGACATCGCCGATCTTTCACTCCAACTGGTCAACGCCGGCTACCGTCGCGAGCCGCAGGTCGAATCCCGCGGGCACTTCGCTGTTCGTGGGTCCATCGTCGATGTGTTTCCGAGCACCGCGCATGCACCGGTTCGAATCGACCTCTGGGGAGACGAAGTCGATCGGCTGTCCGAATTCGGCGTCAACGATCAGCGCTCGACGGTTACAAGATCGGAGGTCGTCATCCATGCAGCCAGGGAGCTCGTCGCATCCCCAACCATCTCCGAACGAGCGCAACGCCTCGTCGCCTCCGAACCATGGGGTCGAGAACACTGGGAGCGCCTCGCCGACGGTCAGTTCTTCGATGGCATGGAGTCGTGGCTCCCGTGGCTGACCGACCGAGATTCCGTGTTGGTCGATCACGTCGGCGACGACGCGCTGGTGATCCTGGTCGAACCACGGCGACTTCGGGACCGCGCAGCCGACATCCTCGCTGAAGAAGCAGATCTTGCTACGACGCTTGCGCGCACGTGGGGTGCTATCGAGGATGGCGAGGACTCCAATGATGCCTTCCCAAGGCTGCACGCACCGTTCGACCGGATCCTGACTCACACGGACGCGCCTGTCTGGACCATGACGACGGCTCCGGAAGGCCCCGACGTCGCCGTCGTCGCGGCCACCGGCTGGGAGTCGCCCATGGGCGATCCGCCGCCGCTCGTGAACCAACTACATCGGCTCATCAGTGATGGCTATCGCTTGATCGTCGGCGCTGATGGCGCCGGAACCGCTCCTCGCCTCGCGATCCTGCTCAGCGACCACGGCATTCATCTGCCCGTCGTCGAGCAACTCGAGGAAGACGGTCAGGGAATCGTCGTTGCCCCGCTGGAACGCGGAGCGGTCTTCAGTTCGGCGAAAGTCGCGGTGTTGTCTGAGTCAGACATCACGGGTCGGCGTCGTACACATCGGCGGGCCCGTGCCCGCGCGAACACCTCGCAGGATACGTTCGATGATCTCTCTCCAGGCGACTACGTGGTGCACCAGCAGCACGGTGTCGCCCGGTTCGCCGGGATGGTCACGCGTGCGATCGGCGGGGTTGAGCGCGACTACTTGCTGCTCGAGTATCGAGGCGACGACAAGCTGTACATCCCCTCGGACCAGATCGGCATAGTTCGTCACTACACAGGTGGTGACAGCCCCACCTTGTCCAAGATGGGCGGTAGCGACTGGGCCAAGGCAAAAGCTCGCGTCCGATCAGAAGTCAGCGAGATCGCGCAAGAGCTTGTCGTGCTCTATCAGCGACGTATGACCGCAGAAGGGTTCGCCTTTTCGGCCGACACCCCATTTCAGGTAGAACTCGAAGATTCGTTTCCCTACGAGGAGACGCCGGACCAGCTTGTCGCGATCGCCGAGGTGAAAGCGGACATGGAACGCCCGTATCCGATGGACCGGCTGGTCGTTGGTGACGTCGGGTTCGGTAAGACGGAGATTGCCATTCGCGCAGCATTCAAGGCTGTGCAGGACAACAAACAGGTCGCAGTTCTCGTGCCCACGACATTGCTGGCTCAACAGCATCACCAGACGTTCTCCGATCGATATGCGAGCTTCCCGGTAAGGGTGGAAGTGCTGAGCCGATTTCTGACGAACGCCCAAGCCAAAAAGGTCATCGCCGATTCGAACGCGGGCAAGGTCGACGTGTTGATCGGTACCCACCGCATGCTCACCAAGGACCTGGACTTCAAAGACCTGGGTCTGCTGGTCGTCGATGAGGAGCAGCGGTTCGGCGTCAAGCACAAAGAGACGATCAAGACCCTTCGCACCGACGTCGACGTGCTGACGCTCACTGCTACGCCGGTGCCCCGAACTCTCGAGATGAGCCTGACCGGGATTCGTGACATGACACTGCTGTCCACTGCGCCATCTGAACGTCAGCCGATCCTCACGTACGTCGGTGAACAGAACGACCGTGCGATCACGGAAGCGATTCGGCGCGAACTTCTGCGCGAGGGGCAAGTGTTCTTTGTGCACAATCGAGTGCAAGACATCGACCACACTGCTGAGCGTGTTCGAGAGATGGTGCCAGAAGCACGTATCGCGATTGCCCACGGTCAGATGGATGAGGGATCGCTCGAACAGGTCGTACTCGATTTCTGGGAGGGCGAATACGACGTGCTCGTCTGCACCACGATCATCGAATCCGGTATCGACATGCCGACGGTGAATACGTTGGTCGTAGATCGCGCGGATCTACTCGGGCTCGGACAGATGCACCAGCTCCGCGGCCGTGTGGGGCGCTCTGGACAGCGTGCCTATGCGTACCTCATGGTGCCTCCGGACCGCTCGCTCACGGAAAAGGCTTACGAACGCCTGAAGACGATCGGCGAGGCAACCGACCTCGGCTCGGGATTCAAGATTGCGATGCGCGATCTCGAGATCCGTGGGGCTGGAAACCTCTTGGGAACCGGACAGTCCGGGCACATCGCTGCCGTGGGTTATGACCTCTACTGCCAGATGGTTACTGAAGCTGTTGCTGAATTGAAGGGTGAGTCGGTCGAGGAGATCGAGGATCTCAAGATCGAATTGCCAATCAAGGCGTTCCTTCCCGACAGCTACATGGAGACTGAAGACCAGCGCCTCGAGGCGTACCGACGGCTGGCGGCCATCACCCAAACCGAACAGGTCGCTGACGTCCGAACGGAGTGGCTGGATCGATATGGGCCTTTACCCGACCCCGCATCCAACCTGCTCGATGTCGCCAGTGTCCGAGCAACGTGTATCCGCGTCGGGATCACCGAGCTCACCGTGGTCAAGGGTCCAGGATTTGGCGGACCTGACTTTTTGGTACGGATGTCACCACTCCCACTTCCGACGTCGAAACAGATCCGGCTCGACCGTATATACAAACATTCGTTGTACAAGGAAGCCGATGGCGGGTTCCTGCAGCTCGGAATGAAGAGGGGCAACATCGCCGAGCAGATCGTCATGGCGCTCGATGATCTCCTGCCCGCTGACGCCGATGACGGCGAGAAGGTGCCATCATGAGACCCGTGATTCGTCGAATTCTTGTTCTTGTGTTCGCAGCGTTCGTCCTGGCCAGTTGTGGTGCAGCTGAACGCGATGCTCTCTCCGTGGGGGATCGATCGATCAGTGAGGAAGGTCTGACCGATCTCGTCCTGGCAGTTAATGGCGGCTCTCCCGATGGCGAGACCCCCGCAGCAATCGACCTGGAGGTGATGCGAAACGTAGGTTCCGTGTGGTTACGCGATGCTGCCGCCGTGTCCTATCTCGAATCGACCGGGGTCACGATGACGGAAGCCGAGCGAGATTCGATCAAGGTGCAGATCGAAGATGCGATCTCGTTGGGACAGGTCGGACCGATCTCCCGACAGAGCGAGGGTTTCGAGGCGCTCACCAACAACCTTTGGGTGTCGACCCAGCCTGGAATTCTGGGAACGGCCGAGGCTCAACAAGGATTGCTGGAGATCGCTCGTGTCGCCGAGGTGGAGTCTCGTCTCGGCCAGTGGAGCAACGAGGCACTGCAGATCATCCCACGCGGCTAGCGCGTGCAACCGATCGTCACCGTCGTTGGCCTTGGTCCAGCTGGGCCAGAGCTGATGACCACGGAGACTCGCGAGCTTCTTGCCGGAGAGGCGCCAGTATGGCTGCGAACTGCGCGACATCCGGCTGCTGACTCGCTTCAAGATCCAGCCTCCTTCGATGATCTCTACGAGACGTTCGACTCGTTTGGCGAGGTCTATTCAGCGATCGTCGAACGCCTCGTGGAAGAGGCGACCGCCCATGGCTCCGTGGTCTATGCCGTGCCCGGTTCGCCGATGGTTGCGGAACGAACCGTCGAGCTCCTGCGCTCTGATACACGAATAGAACTCGACGTGCGACCGGCATTGGCCTTCACCGAGTTGTGTTGGGCCGCTCTCGGCATCGATCCAATGGCCGAAGCGGTGACGATCGTCGATGCGCACCGCATCTCGATCGATGCCGCCGGACGGCTCGGCCCGCTGCTCGTAACGCAGGTGCACTCCGGAGAGATGCTCGACGACCTCATCCTCGCGCTCGACGACGTGGCGCCGCCGACCGCAACCATTCTTCAGGGGCTTGGGACCGACGACGAGGTCGTGAGCGTCGTCTCGTGGGAGGAATTGCCCCGCGCCGTCAAGCCTGATCACCTGACCTCGCTGTGGATCCCGAAACTTGCAGAACCGGTGGCTTCGGCCTTCGCGAGGTTCGACGAGCTCGTCCGCCGCTTGAGAACCGAGTGTCCTTGGGACGCCGAACAAACCCATGAGAGTCTTCGAGCCCACTTGCTGGAGGAGACGTATGAGGTGCTAGAGGCGATCGACGCCGTGAACGCAGATCCTGATTCGGGATATTTCGACCTCGAAGAGGAACTTGGGGATCTTCTCTTCCAGGTTTTCTTCCATTCCCGCCTGGCAGCCGAAAATGGTCGTTTCACCGTTGCTGATGTCGCC
>CAXMRH010000315.1:0-3510 GCA_964196045.1 uncultured Chthoniobacterales bacterium
GTGAGGTCGATCAAGGCGTTCGGCGGTCCGTCGCACTGGTAGAGCCCGGCGCTTGGCGCCAGATCGACCTTCTCGTCGACGCCGTCATTTCGGAAGTGCCAGAGAAAATCTCGCTCGAGGTCGAGCACGAGCTGACCTTCGGAGCCGTAGATTCGAACGAGAAGTTGATGGCGGGCCCACGGTTCATCCGGCGCCACGATGGCATTTGCTCCAGTTGGGCAGCTCGCTCCACTCAATGAACCGGTTGCGCCTGAGGCATATCGAATACTGACTGCATCGTGCATGTCGACGGTTGCGTCGACGTTATTCATGAAGGCAAACACCTCGGATGCTCGTTCACCGGTTAGCCACATGGCAAGGCCCATCGCATGGCTGAGTTGAGCAGGGGCATACCCACCGCCCGACATCGCTGGGTCGGTCCACGTCTCGGCCTCTGGGGCGAACCCCTCTGCTGAGCCTTCGTAGCCGCCACCATCGGTGGACCGCAACAGTTCGCGCGTTCCGGAGGCCATAGACACCATGATGTGTTCTATTTTGCCGACCCCTCCGTGTTCGACCATTCTGCGCTTGGCCTCGATGCCGAGCGGGCGGTAGTGCCACCCGAAGGAGACGATTAGATGTCGGTCGAGTTCGTCGGCGACGCGATGGAGATCCCAGGCCTGGGCGGGGTCAATGGTGAAGGGCTTCTCACACAGCACGTTGGCACCGGCCCTCATGGCTGCGGTTGCATGTTCGTGATGCAGCGAGGATGGGCTCGCGACGATGACCGCGTCGAGTTCTTGTTCGAGTAGGTCTCGGTAGTCCTCGCTTGAGTGGGTGAAGCCAAAGCGCTCCACGATTGAATCGAGAGCACTGCGTCCCTTGCGAACAACCGAAACCAGCTCGACGTCGTCGCGTGCTGCGAGGACCGGAATGTGATTGCTGATCGCCCATGATCCGGCGCCAATGACTCCTACTCGAACCCTTTTTCCGTTGTTCATCCTTCGACCTTTCAATTTTCCGGTAACGTTTCCAATCATAGAACAATATGCCAGGAGTGCAAACGCATGAGTGAGGAAATTGCAAGGAGAGGCGTTGAAGGACGCATCGCCGCTGTGACCGGAGGGTCGCGCGGCATCGGTCGGGTCGTCGGTGACCAGCTTCGAGATCAGGGCGCACGTGTTGCGTACCTAGATATCCGTCCACCGGACAGCAGCGAACCGCTCGAAGATAGCGACGACATCTTTGTCGCCGAGTGCGATGTCACGAGCCAAGCATCGGTCGACCGAGCGTTCACCCTGATAGAGGAACGGTGGGGACCCGTCGAGATTCTGGTGAACAATGCGGGCATCTTCGCTATTGAGGCCATCGAGGAGACGACGCTTGAGGCGTGGGAGCGGATGTTTGCGGTTAATTCGACCGGTCCCTTTCTCTGCACCAAGCGTGTGGTCTCGTCGATGCGTACTGCCGGTTGGGGGCGGATCGTCTCGATCGGTTCGAGCGCAGGGAAGACCGGTGGTTCGAAGAATGTCGCTGCCTACGGGGCATCGAAGGCCGCGGTGATGGCATTCGCCAAGGCTGTAGCGACGGAGTATGCGGAGCATGGGATCACTTCGAATGCCCTCGCGCCAGCGCTGATCGAGACCGACATGGTTGCCGGCATTGCCGATCTCGCAAGCGCCATTCCTGTGGGTCGACTCGGACAACCGGCCGATGTTGCGAACGCCGTGCTCTTCCTGGCGTCGCAAGAGGCGTCGTTCATCACGGGTGAGGTCATGGATGTCAACGGCGGATTCCTCATAGATTAGCGAATTCCTGGAAACGTTTCTTTGAATTGTGTAAAGTGACGCTATGGAACGCGCATGTTTTACCTTTGAGATTCATCCACACATGGTTGACGAGTACAAGAAACGTCATGATGAGATCTGGCCAGAACTGGTTGATCTCATTGAGAAATCTGGACTCAAGAACTACAGCCTCTTCCGGCGCGACACCACGGTGATCGCCTATGTCGAGTGCCACCCCGACGTGGCTACCGCATTCGGGAAAGTCGGCGCGTCTGACGTCAACGCCCGCTGGTCCACGTGGTTCGAAGAGGTCATCCTCGAACTCACCGATGAGAGCGGCGACCTCCTGTGGGCCGACGAGGTCTGGCACCTCGACTGAAGCCAACGCGTTGGGTGTTGGCAAAGCCGTGATCAGATAATGATGCAGCCGACCTGTAAGTAGGTAGCGACCGCTTGGACTTGTCGCGCCAGGTGGCCCGGGCAGGCGGCGCTGTGATGGTTGACGCCAGCATTAACCCACCGTTCCCATGCCTCACCGACTTCTCCAGAGTCGAAGCGAAAGAGCCCACCGACGGTCGGACTCGAATGGAGTGCGCGTCCTGAGATCTGCCCCTCGGCGACGATGAAGCGAAATCCGCTCGCTTCATCGGGATGTTCGGTGAATCCAATGAGGCTGGCGTGACCTTCGGGTAACTCGAACCGGGCACTGACGCCGGTGTGAGGATCGCCGGCGAACCACGCGTTCGCCTCGACTTTGGGACGGGTACCCGCGCGACACCATCCCAGATCGTGTTCACCGCTGTTTGCCAGCGCGATCTCGCCTGTAGTGAAGTCGACCGCCTCGATCTCGTGGTAGAGCGCAGCGCCGGAGAGTGAGCGTCCAACAAACATCGCAACCGCGGTGAGTACGTCACCTGAACAGGTATACGGGATGCCTCGACTCGTCTCTTGCCCAAGGCCGAAGCACGGCGTCACGCCGATGTCGGCGTTGAAGCGGATCTCGGCGACGTGGCAATTCATTGCGCCGAAGTTGATGTCGAGTTCGTCGTCGAGCGACTCGAGGGCAAGGGCGAGGCGAAGCGAACGTCGTAGGTCTGTGTCGGAGTCGGTCTGGACATCGAATCGGCTGCGAATCGCATCCGTGCGCTGATCGACCTCATCGTCGGTGATCTGGTGGAATCGCTGGCTGATTGCTTCTGGCTCGACTCGGACGACATCGACGCCGAGAGCGTCGCGGAGCAGATTGTCGGCAACATCGACACAGGCGTAGCCAGGAATCGGTTCGCCGATCCTTGCCATCCGACTGGTGGACAGACGAGAGGCTGTCGCCGCCGCCCGTACTAGGCCGTCGACCACTTCTACCGCCGAGGTGTCCTCGAGTGCCGAGAGGTGCAGCGTGTACAAGCGCCCGGTTCGTTGCAGCACATTGGTGAGCATGGGTGTGCCAACCGTTGCTCCGAGGGAGGTGATGTGCGATTCGTCAAAATCGTCGGGAATCGACATGGAGTTCTGGACTCCCCACACGATGAGTGGTTCATCCAGGGACTCGAGTGCTGCCATCGCGTGAGAGGGAGGAGCAGCCATTGTTTGGGCAATGATTACTACGTCGACGTCGAGTGCGGCGATGGCAATCGCCGCCTCGGTCCCTGCTGATGGACTGTCGATGAGGCCGCTCCATGGAACCTTGATCCCCTGTTCGATGAGTTGATCGACGACTGCGGAGAGGAGTTGTTCTCGGTCGGAG
>CAXMRH010000316.1:0-3432 GCA_964196045.1 uncultured Chthoniobacterales bacterium
GTCGCGAACGTGCTCGGGTACGAGGACACCGTGCTTCCGCAACTGGAGAACGCACTCCTGGCAGGCCATGACGTGATCTTCCTCGGCGAACGTGGTCAGGCAAAGACGCGGATGATTCGAAACCTCACCGATCTCCTGGACGAATGGATGCCAATCGTCGCTGGTTCCGAGATCAACGATGATCCCTTCGGTCCCGTGTCCGCTCAGGCACGTCAGTCCGTTGCCGAACTTGGCGACGACACACCGATCGATTGGGTTCATCGAGATGAGCGGTATGGCGAGAAGCTCGCTACGCCCGACACATCGATCGCAGATCTGATCGGGGAGGTCGATCCCATCAAGGTTGCCGAGGGGCGATACCTGAGTGACGAGCTGACGCTGCACTACGGCCTCGTACCGCGCTCAAACCGAGGCATCTTCGCCATCAATGAGTTGCCCGACTTGTCGGAGCGAATCCAGGTCGGCCTTCTCAACGTGCTCGAGGAGCGCGACGTCCAGATCCGTGGCTACAAGGTGAGGCTTCCCCTCGACGTGGTGCTTTTTGCGTCTGCCAACCCGGAGGACTACACGAACCGCGGACGCATCATCACTCCGTTGAAGGACAGGTTCGGATCGCAGATTCGTACCCACTATCCGCTCGACGTCGAAACCGAGATGACGATCGTTCTCCAGGAGGCGCTTCTTCCGCCCACAGAAGTCGTCGACGTCCGCGTTCCCGAGTTCATGCTCGAGATCGTCGCGGAGTTCTCTCAGCAAGCTCGACAGTCCAGCCAGATCAACCAGCGCTCCGGAGTTTCGGTGCGGCTCAGCGTTGCGAATTATGAAGCGATCGCCGCCAATGCGGTTCGACGGAGCCTCGCGGCTGGGCTGCCGGTAGCGGTGCCCCGAGTGGGCGACCTTGCTGCAATCGCGGCCACGACGCCGGGGAAGATCGAAGTCGAGGCGTTCGAAGACGGCAGCGAAGGTCGAGTGATCGATGCTCTCCTTCGGACGTCGGTGCACACGACGTTTGTCGATTCTGTCGATGTTGATCTGCATGGTCCGATCGTCGAGGCATTCGAGGGCGGCGTCACCGTCGATGTCGGCGCAGAGTTCTCACCGGACTCCTATCTCCGGCTCCTCGATGAGGTGCCCGCCCTGCAGCCTGCGATCGATGCGCTTCTGGCGGACGACGAGATCGACGCGACAGAACCCGCGGTGATCGCGTCGGCGATCGAGCTCATTTTGGAAGGGCTTCATCTCGGCAAGCGCCTGAACAAGAACGAGCACGGCGGCACCACCCAGTACCGAGGCCGCACTTAGGCGGTTGTCACGGAATCGCAACGCCACCTTTACGTGGCGTTTGTGCTCAACCTGCTCAATCTCGATGCCGTGCCCACGTTGGTCTCCCACTTGAGTCAACTCGATGTCGACCATGGCTCCGTGTTGACGACAGAGCTCCGTCGACAAGCCGAAAGGGAAACGTCGTTCGGCCGCTTCGAGTACAACCGCGGCGCCGTTCGTGCTGAGCAGGCACTAGTCGGTCTTTGCCGGGGACGGAACCGGTAACCTTCGCCCCCATGAAACGAGTCTTCAGCGGCATCCAACCCTCTGGTGATCTTCACCTCGGAAACTTGCTGGGGGCTCTCGTCAATTGGTCGAAGATGCAGGACGACCACGACGCTGTGTACTGCGTCGTGGATCTTCACGCTCTCACACTTCCGCAGGACCCTGGTGTGCTGCGGGCAAACACCCTCGAGCTGGCCCAGTTGCTGATCGCGGTCGGCATCGACCCTGAGCGATCGATCCTGTTCGTGCAGAGCCACGTGCCGCAGCATCCTCAGCTCGCGTGGTTGATGGAGTGCACGGTGAGCTACGGAGAGCTCAGCCGAATGACGGCGTTCAAGGACAAGTCGAATCGCGACTCGACCAAGTTCGTGTCTGCTGGGCTCTTTACGTATCCCGCCCTGCAGGCCGCCGACATCTTGTTGTACGACACGGACTTGGTGCCCGTTGGCGATGATCAGCGCCAGCACGTCGAGATCACGCGTGACATCGCCGAGCGGTTCAACAGCCGTTACGGCGATACCTTCGTCGTTCCTGAACACGTGATTCCCCAGACGGGCGCACGTGTTATGGACCTTCAGTATCCCGATCGGAAGATGTCCAAGTCGGAAGGTGAGAGTCCGGGAACAATCTTCGTGTTGGAAGATCCGAAGAAGATCGAGAAGAAGTTCAAACGAGCGGTCACGGATTCTGAATCAGAGGTTCGATTCGATGTCGTGGAGAAGCCCGGTGTCTCGAACTTGCTTTCGATCCTGAGCGCCTGCACGGGAGAGGCCCCGGAATCCCTCGCGGACAAGTACGAGCAGTACGGCCCGTTGAAGGGCGATACAGCGGAAGCCGTGATCGAGGTCCTCGGCCCCATTCAGGAGCGTTTCGCAGAGTTACAGAACGACCCTGCCGAGACGGAACGGTTGCTGAAGTTCGGCGCGGATAAAGCCGAGGCCATTGCTGCTGTGGTGCTGAGCCGAGCGAAGGAGAACATCGGGCTGTTCTCCTGAAGCCGATTCGTCAGTGGCTTTACCGACCGAAGTAATGAAATGCAATCGCGGCGGCCGCGGCCACGTTCAGGGAGTCCACGTTCTGGCTCATGGAGATCCGCGCTCGAACGGTCGCGAGCTCCAAGGTTTCGTCCGTCAGCCCCGGGCCTTCCGCTCCCAATAACACCGCCACTCGGTCCGGTTGATCCACCTCCCGTAACTCCGTCTCACCCGAGGGGGTCAGGGCGACTGTGGTGACATCTGCGGCGTGCAGTTGGGCAAGTCCGTTCGAGAGCGATTCGAGTCGGGCGTGGGGGAGGGCGAACACTTGGCCCATGGAAGCTCGAATAGCGCGACGGTAGAGGGGATCACCACACGTCGGATCCAGGAGCACTGCGTCGACTCCGAGACCGGCAGCGTTGCGCATGATGACACCCAGATTGTTGGGATTATTGATGCCCTCGAGTACTGCGAACGTTCGATGAGTTGCGACTAGCTCGCTGGCATCGGGAAGTGGCGACCGAACGAAACACGACAGCGGGTCACGCAGCCCAGGTCTTCCCGTGATCGCTGTCAGGACGTCGTCGTTCGCCATGAAGATGTCGATGTCGTCGTTGACGGCTTGCGGAAGTGGCTTCGTCCGCCGAGCTCCGATGAGAACCGACTGCAAGCGGTACCCGTGCTCCAACGCTCGCTCGATGACGAGGTCGCCCTCCGCGATAAACGAGCCAGCCATATCGCCGCCAGGAAGTTCGCGCTGCTGGCGAGCGACATGGTCACGGAGCCCGAGATAGACACCGATGCGGTTGTCCTCCACGTCTTCGATCAGATGCCTCACGGCTTGGAAGGGTAGGGGATGGCGACCATGAGCGGGCCTTTCGGCAATGGCCGCGGAACGGCCCAATGATTG
>CAXMRH010000317.1:0-4350 GCA_964196045.1 uncultured Chthoniobacterales bacterium
CGGCGATGACCACTTCGGCCGACCGAGTCGGATGCATACCCGGGATCTCGGCGCCTTCGCGAAGCTGCACGTTTGGAAGCGCGAGGGCTTCACCGAGGAGGTGCAAGATTGCGACGGCTCGAGGAGCATCCGACCCCGCTATGGCCACAGCGAGGTACTCGTGCTCATCGGGCAACAGCTCTCCGTCGCCGGGGGGCAAGAAGACTGTGCCAAGCTCGAAGAACTTCGGATGTGCCACGCGATGAGACTGGTTGTACGCGATCGACTTCAGCTGTCCGGGCATCAACGAAGTACGCAAGACCGACTCGGACGCATCCAAGGGGTTAGACAGCTGAACACCATCGTCGGCCAGTCCCACGTGGGCCAGATCGCCGGGCGCGAGAAATGGCATCGGTTGGGTCTCGTTGCAGCCAGCGCCGAGCAGGATTGCTCGGACGAGGCGGCGGTCGTGCTGGTACTGCGTCAGGTGACCAGCCTGCTCACCCTTCGGCACCGTCTTCGCTATCGCTTCGTAGCCGTGCATCCGCCCGACTTCCTCCGCGATGTTCGCTTCGAACTCGGCGGGCGAATCCGTGGTGCAATCCCATCGCCAGGTCGGCACGGCAACGGACAAATCGCCTGCCGATGCAGTTACACCGAAGCCGATGCTCTGCAAGAGCGAGCTCATCTCGTCAGCGCCAAGGTCTGTTCCGAGGAGGCTATTCACTTTGGATGGCCGCACCGCTGCCGCAGTGACGTCAGGCAGGTCGCCGGGGCTTTCGATCTGCCCAGGCGCGGCGGCCGCGCCGGTCTCCGCGATCAGCTGACAGAAGCGGTCCAGCGCTCGGTCGATGTTCTCGCCCCAATCGGCGCCGCGCCGGAACCGGGTCGAAGCTTCACTCGGGAGGTTCAGGCGTTTGATTGTCCGAGAAATCGAGGGTGGATCCCACCATGCCATCTCGAGCAGGACGCTCGTCGTTGAGTCGGAGATCTCCGTGGACGCGCCACCCATGACGCCCGCAATTCCGATTGCCTCATCTGACTTGTTCGCGATCACGCCATCGTTTGCGCTCAGCGTTCTCTCGACATCATCGAGCGTCGTGAGTGTTTCGCCTTCGGTGGCCCGTCGAATCCGGAGGTGGCCGTCAGGAACAAGCCCAAGGTCGTAAGTGTGATTTGGCTGTCCAAGTTCGAGCATCACGTAGTTCGAAACGTCGACGACCGAATTGATGGGCCGCATACCAAGGGCGACAAGACGGTTCTGCATCCACTGAGGTGAGGTACCGACCGACACGCCATGGATGACACGACCAGCAAAACGACCACAAAGTGTCGGATCGAGCACGTCGACGGACGAAAGCTCGTTCGCGTCTCCGCCGCGTGTCTCCATGGAGTAATCCGGGTACGCGAAGGGCGTCCCGAGCGCAGCGGCAAGGTCCCGTGCGACACCGGCGACCGACATTGCATCGGGTCGATTCGCGTTCACCTCAAGATCCCACAACACATCGCGCTCCACACCGAAAACGTCTGCGATCTGCTGACCAACCTGACCTTCATCCGCCCGGTCCGTGAGGATCATGATCCCGTCGTCATCTTCTCCAAGTCCGATCTCAGCCGAAGAGCAGCACATGCCGTTGCTCAGCTGCCCACGCATCTTGCGTTGGCCGACCTCCATGCCATTTGGCATCACGCTTCCGACCGTGGCGAACGGGATGAGGTCACCGACCGACATGTTGAACGCACCGCAGCAGACCTGCAGCGCTTCACCGTCGCCCGAGTCGACCTGCACGAGCTGGATCCTGTCAGCATCAGGGTGTGGCGACAGCTCGAGAACCTTCGCTAGGACGATTCCATCGAGACCCTGCCCGGTGATCGTCATCTCTTCCACAGCAAGACCGAGCGCGCTCAAGGTGTCGCCGAGCTCGACGGGGTCGCCGTCGATGCCGGGAGCGAATTCTTGAAGCCAGGAGAGCAATACCTTCATTGTTCTCTTTCTCTTGATAATCGGGTTCGGGTGATCGAAGGATCAGAACTGGTTGAGGAAACGAACGTCGTTGTTCACGAGTTCGCGAATGTCGTCGAGCTGATATCGCATAACCGCCAATCGATCGATGCCAAAGCCGAACGCGAAGCCTTGCCAGATCTCGGGGTCGATTCCACAGTTCTGGAGGACCTTCGGGTGTACGACGCCGCACCCGCCGAGTTCCAGCCAATCACCCGAAGGCGTACTGATATCGAACTCCGCGGATGGTTCGGTGAACGGGAAATAACTCGGTCGAAGGCGCGTCTTCACCTCGTGCCCAAAGAACGCCTTCACGAAACTGTCGATCGTTCCGGACAGGTCACCCAAGCCGATGCCTTTGTCGATGACGAGTCCCTCGATCTGGTTGAAGGCCGGCAAGTGGGTGGCATCGGCCGTGTCGGTGCGGAAGGTGCGCCCAGGAGCGACGATGTATATCGGCGGCTCCTTATTCTCCATGGTCCGGATCTGAACCGGCGACGTGTGGCTGCGAAGCATCACTTCCTCGGCTTCGCCTAGATCGACGAAAATCGTGTCGAAGCTTCCTCGCGCTGGGTGCCACTCGGGAATGTTCAACGCTTCGAAGTTGTACCAAGCAGATTCGACCTCGGGGCCCTCAGCCACCGTGAATCCCATGCCGACAAACACGTCTTCGAGACGATCTCTGGCCTGGGTCACGAGATGGAGATGACCGCGTTCGATCGCACTCAGGGTTTCGGTGAGGTCGAGTCGCTCGCTCTGCAGCTGAGCGGTCTCGGCGACAGCAGCGAGCGCCACACGGCGCTTGTCGACGGCCGTCGACACCTGTTCGAGCGCTTCGTTGAGAGCCTGCCCGGCAGCGCGACGTTCGTCGGCTTCGAGGCCGCCCAGACTCTTCTTCTTCAGCGTGAGCTCGCCCTTCTTGCCAACAAATGCCCGTTCGACGTCCAAAAGAGCGTCCAATGACACGGACTCGGAGATTTCTGACAGAGCGCGGGGGACCAGCGATTCCAATTCCACGACGGACAGTCTGCCCGATCGGCGATGAAGTCGTGCGGAGCCAGGGACACAGATGAGGTCCGGTGGCGCGACGAACTCAATCCGTCGCCGCTCTCCGCCTCCGAGCGTGATCGAAGGCCAAGACGGCGCCGGAAGTAGCGACATTGAGAGACTCGACGCGGCCTGCCATCGGAATCGAGACGACGTGGTGCGCGAACTCGCTGACTGAGTCCTCCAGACCGTGGGCCTCACTGCCAAGCAGCAGCGCCACCGGTCTGGACGCGTCGACTTCAACGGCGTCATAGGGAGCGCCGTCCATCGAGGTAGCGATGACTTGTGCGTCGAGGTGGGCCAGCACGTCAGCCAGCGCATCGATGTCGACTTCTCCGATGGGAACTCTCAGGATCGAACCTGCCGATGCCCGCACCACTTTCGGCGAAAGGACGTCCGCTGTATGCGACGTCACGATCACGCCAGCGCATCCAGTTGCTTCGGCAGTCCGAAGCAGCGTGCCGACGTTGCCGGGGTCAGAAACGTCGACGAGGACGAGGTACAGGCCACAGGGTGTTCGCAGCCGATCGCCGGTGTCGAGCGAAGGAGTCTCCACAACCGCGAGTGCTGGTTGCGGTGTCCGTGAGTCCGAGAGTTTGGCGAAAGCGTCCGGAGCCAAGCCGAACAGCCGCACGCGCTCTGCATCGCACCGCTCGGCGATGTCTGGGTCGGGGTGCTGGTCGCTCGGGACGATCACAAAGTCGACGGCAAGGCCGCTCTCGAACGCCTCGATTACCAACTTTGGCGTCTCGACTACAAAACGAGACGACCGGCGTCGCTGCGCTTTTTGACGCAGCAGACGCCGGACATCTGCGACCCGTGGGTTTCGAGCAGAAAGCTCGAGAATCAGGCTGCTGCGCCTTCACTCGTGGCGCTTGACTCCGCAGCGGCACTGGCCGACTGCACGAGTGCCGTGAATGCCGAAGCGTCGGTGACGGCGAGATCGGCGAGGACCTTCCGATCCACCTCGATGCCCGCTTCTTTCAATCCGAAGATGAAGCGGCTGTACGTGGTGTCGTTCTCACGACATGCAGCATTGATGCGCTGCACCCACAGACGACGCATCTCACCCTTGCGAGCACGGCGATCGCGGAACGCATAGCTCCCCGAGTGCATGACCTGTTCGTTTGCTGCCCGGTACGAACGGCTCTTGTTGCCGTAGTACCCCTTGGCCTTCTTGAGTGTTGCTTTCCGGCTCTTGCGGCCGTTGACCGAACGCTTGACGCGTGCCATGTCAGTTCCTTCCTACGTCTCTCGCTCAGTTTCCGAGCATCTTGTCGATGTTCTGGGCATCGGCCTTGGCTACGTCGGCATCGCCGAGG
>CAXMRH010000318.1:0-4138 GCA_964196045.1 uncultured Chthoniobacterales bacterium
GATCGATCAGTTGTCGAGTAGGGCAACTCCGGTGTAACACATCTCGTCTTGGGTGCCTTCGGCCCAGACGACGTATCGGCTTTCAACCCCAACTGGCCAGAGTGCGCGATCCCAGCCGCACTCGATACGCAGCGTGTCGCCGGCCTCGAATGTGAGTTGTTCGACCGGGTCGTAGCCCATCTGCCAGCTGAAGTTCCAGCGATCGATGTCGATGAGGACAACTTCATCGGGGGTGTCGGGGTTCAGCGTCATGCGATAGGTCGTGCCGAGTTCGTGCATGTGCGGCCAGATGCTGATGACCTCGCCTCGTGGAGCCCGCATGTCACAACTCGACGACGCCACGCCGTCGGTCATGTGGGCGAAGTCGGCCGGGGTCACACCGCACTGTCCGTTGACGAGGCGGGGGATGAAGGTCGACTCGAATCCAAACTCTCGCTGCACTCGGGCCATCGCTGCATCGCGATCACAAAGGGGGCCGCTCTCGTACGTCGCACACGGGATCTCGACCGGGCCGAGCAGGATCTCGTTGTCGACCGGCGTGAGTGATCCTCCAGCAGCAGCGATCTCCTCGTCGGACACGAACTCGATACCAATTCCCGAGTTGTCCGGGTAGACCTCGCCGTCGTAGTGGTAGTGCCACTGAGCGACGAGGAAGTCGCCAGCCGACATCTCGAAGCCGGCACCTTCTGGTGCGACGACCGGGCCTGTGCCTGGCGCCCAGCCTCCAGCTTGGAAGAGGGTCTCGCCGTCGAGGCGAGGAATCGTCTGACACTGCCAGCCGGGCCGACCGTCAGCACCATCGAGTTCATCAGCGGCATCTCGTAGGTCGGCATCAGCGAGGAAGATCAGCGAGTGATGAAGAACGCGGGTTTCATCTTGGCGAACATCGAGCGCCTTGACCCAGGTGTCGGATTCGAGCTCGGGATCAAATGTCCGGCAGCGATAGTCGTCCAGAGCATCAGAGCCGGGGTACGGCTCGTCCGTCGTGAGGATCACGTCTGCATCGATGGGTGGATACGCCTGGCTTGTCGACACGAGAGGAGAGTCGGGCTCCACGTCGAGGGTGCCACCTTCGGCTGCCCAGTCGATGATGATTTGCCGATCGTCGTCGCTCATCGAGAGGTCGTAGTTGTACGCGATCTGGGTGAGCGGACTGAGTGGCCAAGGTGGCATCTGCCGGTCCTCCACTCGAAAGGCGATGAACTCTGCGATCGACGCGACGTCGCCGGCAGTGGCCATCTCGAGATGAGTTGTGCCGGGTCCGTTGTCGCTGTGGCAGGACACACAGTTGGCTTCGAAAACGGGTTGAACGTCAGCACCGAACGAGCGCTCGGTTTTGGTGACCTCGTCAGCGATGGTCGTCGCGCTCGTGGTTTCGTCTGATGCCTGACCCTCCGACGAGTCGGCGGGTGAGGCCTGGTCAATATCCTGCGCGCTCCCGCAAGCCACGAAGACCAGCGTCCCAAGCCCCAGAGCGAGCGCGACTGGTACAACCCGGGAGGTCCGCATACTGAGCAGCATATGGCGAAGCGTCATACGAGAACGGTCGGTCTGAGGGTCAGCGAATGGAGGACTCGTCGTTCAGCGAGCAGGGATCTGAACCTTGCGAAAACTGCTTTTGTGGACGAACCCGAGGCGTTCGTACGCCTGAGCTGCTCTGTTTCCATCCGTGACCACAAGTCCCAGCGAACGCTCCCCAGCCGATGCAAGCGATGCAATCGTCTTTCGGAGCAGGACCGCGCCCAGACCACGGTACGCCGCACCCGGGAGTCGGAAGATCTCACTCACCCATGGTCCGCCAAAGGGGGCGGCACCGCCGCTGGTGTTGATCACGATCGCAGCAACAAGCGACGCGTCATGAGTGAGTTGCCACGACGCGGCTGCATTGAACGGCCCGACCGCGGCGCCCGCGAGTAGTCGAGCGAGCTCCATCTCCGTTTCGTGATCCGGATCGAAGTCGGGATGACCGTGGCGATACGCAGCTTCCGAAACAGCCGCGAGTTCTGCCGCGGAGGCTTGTAACGGGCCCACCAGCAAGGCATCCGGCATCAGCGGATCAAGTTCGTCGTCGCCCTCCACAATTGACCTGCGGTAGAGGTGCCCGTGGCGAACGACGGTTGCGCCAGCGGCGAGCAACGAGTCCGTGAGCTCGTCACTCTCTGACGTCAACCACCATCCAGCAAGCTGGTCTAGGACTGCGGGTATTGCCACGTCGAGGCCCGCCAAAGCTGTGGCCTCGTCCGCTGTAGGCGGCGTCTGCGAGTACGGAATGTAGGAAAGAACCTCGTCGCCATCGACGTCGATCGACTCGCGGGTCACTCCTGCCCGTCGGACAGGCGCTTCACGATGTCGCCGGCGCTGATGGTGCCTGACTGCAGAACGCGGGCGTTGATGCCTCGAAAGTTCAAGCCTTTCTGGGTGCTTACCCATCGCAACGCTGCCGGACCGAACCTCTCGACGAACTTGGCACAACCGGTGTGCGGCTGATCGGTCACCTGGATGACTGCCGATCCGATGGCCAGGCGTGTCCAGGCCGGAAGGTTCTCGTCGCTGAGGTCCATGTCGACGTAGAGCTGATCTCCAGCGAGCTGCCAACGTTCTGGCTGTTGGGCGATGAGTTCGATGACGCGCGTATTCATGATGTTCAGCTGCATGTCCGGGTGTGCCAGACCATCTTCGCTGCGGTCGCTCGACCGGTCCTTCCAGGTGTCTCCCACGAGGCCGGTCTTCACGTCGAGCTCTCCCGTAGGGAGCGTTTCGCGCTCGTTGGCTGCGGGGCGTCGGACGATGAGCTTGAGCTCACCGCCGTCCTTCGGCGCACGCATAACGTGATCCTGCCCGGCGTCGAGCTGGGCTGCAGTGAGATGTTCTGGAGAGTGCATCGTGCAAGTGTGGCCGGAAATCGGGCCGATGTGAAGTGTTACGACTCGTCCCCGAGAAGGGAACCGCGAACGTCGTCTGGCGTCATCGCGATCTGGTGCGCATTGGCGCCGATCAGCTCGTCGATCGAACCGAACCCCCAGGCCACGCCTATCGAGGTCATCTGTAGTGCCCTGGCCGCGTCGATGTCATGGTGACGATCACCGATCATGACGACACCGCTCGTGGGCCGATCTAGGGTTTTGAGCGCGTGTTCGATGACCGCCCGCTTCGTGGTTCGGGTGCGAGCCCCGTCGGACCCGACGATCACATCGAAATACTGGCCGATTCCTACGCGATCGAGAATGCGGACCGCAAAGGGTTCCAGCTTCATTGTCGCGACACCGAGCATCCAGCCAGCGGCGTCGAGATCGGCGACCAGGTCGGCCACGCCGTCGTACAACGTGTCCTCCAACCATCCGGCGATTGCAAATCGTTCTCGATAGAACTCGATCGCCTCGCTGAGTTTGTCCGCCGGGAGGCCGTGGGCGGCGTACAGCTCCTCGACGGGCGGACCGATCATTGTCGTTGGATCGATCGCGGGGTCGAGCGGGTAGCCAACCTTCTCCAATGCCCATCGGTGACACGACACGATTCCATCCGCGGGATCAGTGAGTGTCCCGTCGAGATCGAACAGGGCCAGTGGGCGCGCGTCGGGGTCGGTCGGCACATGATCTTCGAGGAGTCGGAGTTCCGGTGCGGCCATCGAGCGAGCCTACGGGGTGGGTAGCCTCCTCAAGATGTCGACGCCAACCAATCATTCGTCGCACCCTGGGGCCCTTTCGGGAATCCGGGTCCTCGATCTTTCTCGTGTTCTCGCCGGGCCGACGTGCGCGCAGATGCTCGCAGATCTTGGCGCGGATGTGATCAAGGTTGAACGTCCGGGTGTCGGCGACGAAACACGGCAATGGGGCCCTCCGTGGCTCATTGACGAACATGGCGATCCGACAGGTGAGTCCTCGTACTACCTCTGCGCGAACAGAGGAAAACGATCGATCACTGTCGACATAGGAACGAGCGATGGCCTCGCGCTCATTCGCCGACTCGCATCGGTGAGCGACATCGTCGTCGAGAACTTCAAGGTCGGCTCCTTGGCGAAGAAGGGTCTTGGCTACGACGACCTTCGCGCCATCAACCCCTCCATCATCTACGCCTCGATCACCGGTTTCGGACAAGACGGACCAATGGCTTCGCAGCCCGGATACGACTACCTGGCGCA
>CAXMRH010000319.1:0-17092 GCA_964196045.1 uncultured Chthoniobacterales bacterium
CACATGTCGGGCGGCTGACCAAACTCGGTCTGGCGTTCGGCTGATCCATCAGCTGGAGGGCATGGTGTCGACATCGAGGTGGGTCCTATCGCTGGCACCAAGCGCCATCCGCTTGGTCACGAACGATGACGGTAGCCGATCGGCTGGCAGACGAGCGGCCTCGACCGCGGAACCGAGTCGAACCCTTGTAGGCATTCTTCGAGCAACTATCCACCCCCGGACCACATCCCTCCCCCTATTGTCAGCGGGCATGGCGCCGGAACTCCCGATCATGGTTGTGTCGATAGAAGAAACTCCAACGGTCCTGGCCTGCGCTTCTTGCGAGGTCACCTGGAGAGACCGGCCCGGAGCGCCTTGTTGGTTCTGCGGCGAGGCTGGGCACGTCGCCAACCCCGAGCGCCTCGTTCTGGACTAGAGATCTCGAGAAACCGTCGTCCTGCGCGGGTTCTACGAGGGTTCTACGATCGCTTGCGCCAGCCTCGGCGGCCATGAGCGACGAGCAACTCTGGATCGAGTTCGCGCAGAGCCGACGCAAACTCGTTCGCATTGCCGAACCGATCGTCGGGCGACTTGGCCATCGCTCGAAGTATTAGCTCTTGTAGCTCGGCCGGGACGTGCTTGTTGACCGATTGCGGTTCCGGCGGCTCCTGCGATGCGTGCATCCTCAGGAGGTCCATGCGCTCGCCGTAGAACGGGAGCTTCCCTGCTGCTAGTCGGAACAGTGTCACTCCAAGCGCATAGATGTCTGCCCGACCGTCGACCGCTCCCTCAGCCCGAATCTGTTCTGGCGAAGCTGTCATCGGGGTCGCATACAGGCGGCCCGGTTCCGCGTGCGGGTCCGCGTCGTCTTGCGCCAACCCGAAGTCGAAGAGGACCGGAGCGGTTCCCCGACGCATCAAGATGTTCGACGGTTTCACGTCACGATGTATGACACCTCGCGAGTGGCAGTGATCGAGCGCGTCCGCCACTTCCGCTGTCACGTCGACGGCTACCGACAGGTCGAGCGCCTTTCCTGCTTCGAGCATTCCGTCAAGCGTGGGGCCATCAACCCACTCCATCTCGATGAACAAGACATCGGCAATCGTCCCCATCTTGTGGACCCTCATCACTCCTGAGTGGTCGAGCTTTTTGAGCGCGTTGTATTCACGGGGAACGGAACGACGGAAGTCGGCGTTGCCCATCGCAAACGCAGACAGCACCTTGACGGCCACGTCAACACCGTCGGATCGGCGGCCGACGTACACCGTCGCGGACGCGCCCTTTCCGAGGACATCTCGTATTTGATACGGACCGAAGGATCGGCCGACGGTGATCGATGAGACCAACTGCTCCCCGCTTCCCTGCCTAGGCGTTCGGCTCTTCGGGCTCGGCCCGACCTGCCGCAATGAAGAACACCACACCGACGATCCACGTCAAGGCACTACCGAGAGCTGTCTTGTCACCCGATTCGAGTGCGTCGATCAAGAAGAACGCTCCGCTGACGGTGAACAGCAGCCAGCCAATAAGGACCAGATTCTTCGATGACACGGGTACATCCTCTCACCCGAAGACGGCCATGTCAGCGTTCGTTTCCGGGAACGTCGATGTTTCGTCGCGCGATGTCGGTTCCGTTCACATCGGTTGCGACAAGGATGACACCGAAGGTCCCACCAGTCTTGGGGTACTGCACGGTCGGACCTTTGGGATCGGTGTCGAGAACCTCCGCTGAACCGGCAAATAGCCACTCGTATTTGGCGTCTCCTCTGGCGTTCGACGTGTTCGTGAACGAAACGATGCCGGGGGCAATAACCGACCATTCAAAGGACGCCGTGGTCTCGATAGTGTCCATCGTGAACGCGAAGCCGTCCGTATCCCCGCCGAATTCGTTGCTCGCTCGGACAGTCCCTTGGTACGTGCCGTTGCGCGGCACTCGGAACAAGGGGCGCGAGGTGTTTCCGCCCTCCACGAGTTCGGCTCCCTCAACCGACCATTCCCACGTGGTCGGATCCCGGTCGAAGTCGGCGTCAAGCCTTACCAGATCACCCTGACGATTATCGACATTAACGTTTTGGATCCGCGGAGCGCGACCCTGTGTCACCCGCGGGCCACGTATCGTCTTCTCATCGGTCACGCCGGCCGCGTTCGCGACCTCGAGTGTCACTCGGTAGCGACCTTTAGAACCGTACGTCAAGGTCGTCGTCTCTCGGTTGGGCGTTGTGTTCGCTATGGCATCGGCTGAACTCCATCGATACGACACCGCGTTCTTGGACGATCCGGCGTCACAGAGGAGACGGGGTCCCTGTGCCATGCACGAGAAATCGGCGACGGGTGGATCACCGACGGCGACCGTCTGTTTGTTTGGGGCAGAGGAGCCAGCCGCGTTGGACACCGTGAGGGTGACGATGAACGAGCCTTCACTGTCGAATCGGTGCGTCGGATTCCGATTGGTGGACGTGGAGCCATCCCCGAAGTTCCACGACCATTCCTGGGGATCATCCCAGGACGTATCGGTGAACTTCACTCGTCGGTCGTCGTTGACCCAGCGGAAGTTGGCGCTCGGTGGACGCTTCACGGTGACCACTTGCTCCGTGGTGGAGCGACCACCCTCATTGCGCACGGTCAGCCGCACGAGATACGTGCCCTCTCTCGAATACACGTGCGTCGTGTTCGGAATCGCAGACGAGCCGGTATCTCCGAAATCCCAGCTCCAAGACGTTGGATTGTTGGAGGAGGTGCCGTGGAACGACACTGGCTGATTGGGCGCGACGATGGTCGGGCTCGCGGTGAACGAGGCGACCGGGGGATCGACCGGTTCGACGACCTTGATCGTGACGCCACTTCGATTCGTGCCTGCGTCGTTGGTGGCGCGCAAGGTAACCCGATACGTTCCCGGCGTCGACCAACTCTTCGACGCTGTCGACCCCCGAGCGGTGGTGTCGTCGCCGAATCCCCAGATCAATCGTGTGGGCTGATTCAACGAGAGGTCAGAGAACGTCACCGTTTCCCCGACGAGAACCTCGGTGGCGGACTGGGTGAACTGTGAGATCGGTGGATCGATCCGCTTCGTGACGGCGATGTCGACGAACGTCGAGTCCGTTCCTGCCGAGTTCTCGACGGTCAGCCGGATGCGGTAGGTGCCCGGCTTCTCCCACGCATGTTGTACCGATCGGCCCGAACCACGGCTTCCATCACCGAGATCCCATGAGAGTCTCGTAGGTTCGTTCAGTGATGCGCTGCGTAGTGTCACGAACTGGCCGTTGACGACGTTGACCGGCAGCGAACCAATAACCGCTTGTGGCGAATCGACGCCTGCGAGCACGGAAATCCGCGTCGATGCCAATGTGGAGCCGGCTGGGTTCGATGCCGTAAGCGTCACGGTGTACTCGCCAGCAATCTCGTACTGGTGAGATACCGATGGTCCAATCTCGGTCGCGCCGTCCCCGAAGTCCCACTCGAGGAGATCGGCCTCACCTGACGTGATGCTCTCAAACGAGACAGACTCGGCTTCCTCGAGAGTGCTTCGATCGAAGGTGAAGTCCGCGGTCGGCGGGATCAGAACCGTCTTCGCCACGATCGCGACCTCGGTGGAAAGTGACGACTTATCACCGCGGGCATTCGTCACGATGAGTTCAACTTCGTAGACACCCTCGGTGCTCCAGGACTTCTCGGTGTTGGGTTCAATCGAGCCAGTTCCGTCGCCAAAGTCCCACGTCCATGATGTTGGAGATCCTGAACTGAAGTCGGTAAACCTCAGCACCTCGTCGACCTTGGCCGTTGCCGTGGAAACGCCGAAGTTCGCAATGAGTGTGGCTGCAAACTCCGGAGTGAGTTGCTCGTCTTGTTCTCTCGGTCCCTGAATCGAAATTCCGATTGCCTCGGGTTCTGACGCGGCAGCGGCTTCGAAGGCGTCCGACGACACTGCGTCGGCAGAGTCTGAACCGCGGCCCGAGCCGCTTCCCCCATTTCCGTCCGACCTCGACGCGATGACCTCCTCACCACTGTCACCGATAATTCGCAGTCCACTCCCGTCGATGTCGGCACCAGTCAGCGTGTTTCCGTCGCCGGAGGCGTCGATCTCGACGGCGCCTGCAACGATCGCAGCAAGCTTGGGGATCGGGAGCAGCCCGAACTCGTTCACGACTGCAGCGAGGGGGCCGAGTGGCTCGTTGGCCCAGACGATCGACCCACGGACGTCGAGCTCAAAGGCCTTTCCGTTGGTGCCAAAGGGAAGACTCGCGATCGCCCTCTCGCCGACGATGTCGATGACCTCGATTCGACCATCACCCCAGTTCGGGAGGTAGGCGAGTCCCTCGTTGGCGACCGGGGCGCCAAAGAACCGGCTATCGAGGTCCAGCTGAATCTCCGAGCACGTTCCGCGCACCGGATCGCTGACACCAAGGAGGGCGCTCACGGGGTTATAAGCCAAAATCAGCGCCTCGTCAGCGTCGCTACTTCCCCCCGTTATCGCCCCCGACGCGGCGCTTGTCATACACGCCAGTGGCCCGAGAGAATCCCCTGGCCCTACCTCCGACATGGACAACCGAGCTGGATCGACAAACCATATCGATCCGCCCGCCCGGACGAGCGAGCGCTCGTCTGCGGTGTTACCCACAGGCGCACCCAGCTGGATCACGTCGTCAAAGCCGCGGGCACCAAGGCTCTGCACCGTCTGGGCATCAGATGGCAGGGCGAGCACACTCCCACCCAGGGTTTGGACAACGTCCCGCAGGGGCTCATCGAGAAAGATAGCTGTCACGATCCTCGATTGCGGGTCCACTGTGATGAGTCGGTCGTCGTCGATGATGACCACGTTTCCGCTTGGCTCGTCGGAACCGAACACCTCGAGATCCCGTTGCATGGCACCATCGGTGAGTTCGAGTGGGGTCGTCGACGTCACATCTAGCGAAGAACCGTTCACAAGCGACACCGTGCCGCTCGTCTGGTTGAGAACAACAGCTCCGTCACCGTGCGGGACCGCCCGAATCACGTCGCCGGGTTCAGAGACCTCGACTCGTGCCGTCACCTCACCTGTTACACCGTTGATCTGCAGCAGTTGCCCGTCACGGCCATGTTCGATCCATGCGTTGGGATCGTTGAGCTCCACCCCCGCAGATGCCTGCTCGCCAGGGCGAAAGATGATGAGCGCGACCATCACAATACCGACCGCGGCAGCCGCAGCGAAAAAGAGCCGCCTCTGCATTTGTTCAGTCATGGGGCCCATCCACTCCATTGCAACAGAGGGCGAGGGTACAAGCCAAAACGACTACAGGAGGTAGTCGAATGGGACACACTTACAAGCGCTTCCCTTCGTAATTACTCGACCATCTCGAAGGGCGGCGCCGATCAGCAATGTCCGCGTCACATTCCTGCGTGATGGTGACCGGCCAAACCGAACGCTAGCGGCGCATGCCCTAGTTGGGGCAGCGGTCACCGCGGGCAAGCCAGCGCAGTGACAACATGTCTGCATGACGGACGACTTCGGTGGCGACCAGGCCGCCCTCGCTGAGGCGAATGCGCTGTGAATAGTCGGGAAGAACTCGTCGAGCTCCTCGCTGAGGACAAACCTCCTCTAGCCAAGTGTTTGTTCCTGTTGAGCGCCTCGCTCACCGAGCGAGGAGACGCCACAACGGCCGGAGAAGACCTGCTCGACAGCTACGCCGCCGGAGTCGAGGACGCCACCGTGCCTAGCCTGACGCACCATCTCTTCGACACGCTCGCGTTTCAAGGCGATGTTGATGACTACCACTCGGCCGAGAACTCGTTCCTCGACCGCGTGCTCGAGCGACGCATTGGGATGCCGATCACGTTGAGCGCCGTCGTGGCGGAGGTCGGCACACGCGTCGGTCTCGGCATGCACCTCGTCGGGATGCCTGGCCATGTGCTGGTCGGCCTCGACGGCGACCCCGCACGTTTCATCGACGCCTTCGCCGGAACCGAGCTGGACGAACAGGGCGTTCAGCGTCGCTTCGCCTCCATCTTCGGCGAGGACGTGCCGCTACCGCCCCACGCACTCCAACCGATCGACACCGCCGGGGTGATCAATCGAGTATGCAACAATCTCACCCGAACCTGGGTCGAACGAGACCCTGCAGCGATCAACCGACTGCTTGACCTGCGTGCTGCACTCCCTGGAAGTACCCGAGACAAACAGCTCATCATTGGGCTTGCTGAAGCTCGAGGTCGCCTCGACATCGCGGCGCGGTTGCGAACGGAGATCGACCCAACCGATCCGATGATCGACCGACTCTGGGCTCGGATGAACTGATCGGTTGTTCCACCAGCGCCTCAGCGGCGCTCCGGGCCGATCCAGGTGAGTCCTTTGTATGCCTTGACGAAACCGTGGCTCGTGAGGGTGCTCGACAACGGCGACTCTGAGTGCGGGGCACCATCAATCTTTGCGATCTCGAGGGTTCGCAACAACTTGGATCGCACCAGTTCCTTGAGGGCATCCACCCAGACATCCGAATCTGATGCCATCGGAAAGCTCACCAAGCTTTTGGCGCCGCGCTCGACGAACACCGCTGGATGCCCGTCAACAAGCACGACGTGTGCGCCCGCAACGCGGGCGGGGCGGCCATTCGATTCCGGCCAACGCAACGAGGCGCCATACGGCTGAGCCGGGTCGGTGGCTGCGAGTACGACGACATCGGCGTCATCGAAATCAGACGTGGATGAGCGGATTCGGTCCACCGCGCCAGGAAGAGCGAACTGCGCGGCCCCGAGGCCTTCCACGAAATAGCCGCGACGAAGATCGCCCCGCTCCTCAAGCGCTTTGAGTACTGGATACACCCCGGCAAAACCCCCGGTGATGCCTTCGCCGAGCGCAGCTTCGCGCGTCAACACCCCATACCGCTCGACCAATTGCAGCGCCTGAGCTGTGGCGCGCCGGGTGCTCGTCGGCTCCGGGGCGAGAAGCTGCGACACGAGCGACCATCGCCCCGCCGCCTGAGGTGGTCCGGATGCTCGCACCTGGCCTACCCGAGGACGGCGCCGAGCCTGTCGTGACCCAGCTCGAGTCTTCCTTCCGACGAAAGCACGCACCGGCGCCAAAGAATCATTGGTGAGCTCCCCTGCCCAGACCAGGTCCCACAGAGCGGTCAGGACTTCCCCATCGGTGAAGTGCAGATCGCCCTCATTTGCGGATGCCACAAGCTCGTGCCAGAACGAGGCGCCACCTCGGTCGAGTCGCGCCCGAAGGAGCTCATGGACCGGATCGGCAGGCGGCTCTGGATTGGCCGTTACTAGAAGGCTCACCTGGTCCCGAAACGCCAACCGGATTCGACCGTCGTTCGCTCCGATGGCGCCCGCGCCGATCCACACGACCTCGCCTGACGTGGAGAGCGCATCGAGGTCGCTCGGCCGGTATTCCGCCATGCGAGCAGGAAGAATGGATCGCTCGAGGACCGACGCGGGAAGAGCGGCGCCCTGCAACACGCCAATCACTTCGGCGAGACCGTCAGGGCCCCGCCTTTTCACCCCCACCCCTTGCCAGTTCGGGAGGAAACGCCCAAGAGCATGGGCTTCGACGGGCGCAATTTCCGCCCGCATCGCGGCCAAGGAGCGGCGTCGCAACTGGCGCAGCACCGCATCGTCGACCCATTCACGCGTCGTTCCATCTGGCCGGAACTCACCTCGGATGATGGAGCCCGCGTTCGCCAGCCGGTCGAGGACCTCGTGAGCACGGGCGGCGGAGACCGCGTATCGCTCGGCGAACTGCTCGGTGATGAACGGCCCGTGCGTGCGTGCGAATCGAATGGCCAGATCGCCGATCGGGTCATCCACGCTGTCCGTGTATGCCGCAGGGAGACCGACAGGAACCGCCACACCAACGGCATCCCTCAGCCGGCCAGCGTCTTCCGACGCGGCAAATCTGCGTGTCGTACCAATTCCTACCTCGATGACCCGCAGGTCAGCAAGCAACGTCTCGAGCGCACCGTCGACATCGACCGCCTCGATACATCGAGCATCAATCTCGTGTTTGTCGAGCGGACCGAGCAGACGCAGGAGATCGTGCAACTCGTCGGGGTCTCGCGCCCGACGACCGTCGACGAGTCGCTGCAATTCGAGCTCCACGTCCGCGATAACTCCGGGATCGAGCAGTTCTCGAAGCTCTTCGGCACCGAGAAGATCGCGAAGGAGTCCACGGTCCAACGAAAGAGCCGCGGCTCGACGTTCGGCGAGAGGCGCGTCGCCCTCGTACATGTAGACCGCTATCCAGCCGAACAACAGTGACTGCGCAAAGGGCGATGCTCGTGGAGTCTCAACAGAGACCATTCGGATCGATCGATCAGCCAGACCCTGGAGCACACCCCGAAGAGCAGGTACGTCGAACACATCGTTCAGACACTCACGGGTCGCCTCCAAGAGAATCGGGAAGCTTGGATACTTCGAGGCAACGCGTAAAAGATCCGCCGAACGCTGACGCTGCTGCCACAACGGCGTTCGTTGATCTGGACGCCACCTCGGCAGCAGGAGCGAACGCCCCGCACACTCTCGAAAGCGACTCGCGAAGAGAGAACTTCCAGGTAATTCCGCAACGACCGCTTCTTCGATGTCTTCGGGTTCGATACGCAGATCATCCAGGGCGATGTCGTCGGCTGATTCCGGGAGGCGAATGACGATGCCGTCGTCCGACCACATCATTTCAACATCCATTCCCCACTGCTCGGCAAGCTTGGCCCGCAACGCCATACCCCACGGAGCGTGGACCTGGGCACCGAACGGAGAAAGCAAACACACCCGCCAGTCCCCGATCTCATCGCGGAACCGCTCGACGACGATCGTTCGATCCGACGGCACCACGTCCGTGGCGTCACGCTGATCGGCGATGTAGTGCAGCACATTCTGTGCGGCCAGCGGGTCCAGCCCATGTGTGCCCGTAAGCCTTGCAAGTGCAGTCTTCTCCGTAGCCTCACTGATCTCGCGAACGAACTCTCCCAGCGCTCGGCCAAGCTCGATTGGCCGACCCGGACCATCTCCATGCCAGAACGGCATCTTTCCTGGTTCCCCTGGCGCTGGCACGACCACGACGCGATCGTGCGTGATGTCCTCGATTCGCCACGTGGACGCACCGAGGAGAAAGGTCTCACCAGGTCTCGATTCATAGACCATCTCCTCGTCGAGCTCGCCGACGCGGGTGCCATCTGGCAGGAACACACCGAAGAGACCGCGGTCAGGAATCGTCCCTGCATTCGTGACCGCCAGGCGTTGCGCGCCGGCTCGGCTCCGAATCGTTCCCCCGACGCGGTCCCAGACGATGCGTGGTCGAAGTTCCTTGAATTCCTCGGACGGGTAGCGCCCGGACAACAGGTCGAGCACGCTGTCGAGAACATCGTCCGACAGCTCCGCGAAGTTCGCGGCGCCCCTGATCGTGGCTGTGAGTTCGGAGAGATCCCAGTCTTCGAGTGCCGTCATCGCCACGATTTGTTGCGCAAGTACATCGAGGGGATTTCGCGGATACCGCGTCTCCTCGATCTGTCCGGAGAGCATTCGCTCCACGACAACGGCGGTCTCGAGCAAATCTGATCGATGTTTCGGGAAGATCTTGCCGATCGAGGTTGCGCCAACTTGGTGACCTGCTCGGCCGACACGTTGAAGACCGCGACTCACGGCTCCGGGAGACTCGACCTGTACAACGAGGTCGACGGCCCCCATGTCGATGCCGAGCTCCAAGGAGCTCGTGGCCACGATCGCCCGGATCTGGCCCTGTTTGAGCTGATCTTCGATGTCGAGGCGTTTCGCCTTCGACAACGATCCATGATGCGCGGCGATTCGCGGGATCTCCCGGAGCTGCGCTCCTCCAGCGGTCGCAAGCCGTCGCTCCGCTCCTTGATGCTCGGCTGCTGCGCCGGAGGCGCCGTCCGGTGCTGGCGTCCCCTCGTGCGTATATCTACCGTCGTTGGTCTGTTGAGCGCCGGAGGGACGGAGGCGCGGGGAGTCGGCTATCGGAGCCGCATCGGCGGAGCCGAGTGCGGGATGTGACTCTTCGTCCCACATGTCGTTGAGGTGCGCGGCGAGGCGTTCGGCCAGTCGCCGAGAGTTCACGAAGACGATCGTTGATTTGTGCTTCTGAATCTGTTCGAGGATTCGAGGATGGACCGATGGCCAGATGCTGGACCGGGCCGTCTCACTCGAAGAGGGGCCGTCGCCGGGCTCTTCGATGCCGCGCCCAGGATCGGCCATGTCTTCAACGGGAACGATGACCTCAATGTCCATGTTGGCCGGTGCTCCGGCGTCGATGACCTCCACGTTGCGCCACGTCGAAACACCATCTTTTTGGCTTTTGCCTCCTAGGAACCGCGCGATTTCGTCAAGGGGCCGTTGTGTTGCAGACAGGCCGATCCGCTGCACTGGCTTGCCCACGAGATATTCGAGGCGTTCGAGCGTAAGGGCCATGTGCGCCCCACGCTTCGTGCCGGCCACAGAGTGAATCTCATCGATGATCACGGCATCCACGTTCTTCAACGTGTCCCGTGCGGCTGAGGTGAGCATCAGATAGAGGGATTCCGGCGTGGTGATCAGTAGATCAGGCGGATTCCTCACGAGCTTCCGGCGTTGGTCTGCAGGTGTGTCACCCGTCCGCATGCCAACGGTCGGCACGTGTACGGGAGACCCGATCCGTTCACCTGCAAGGGTGATTCCTCGCAGTGGGGCACGGAGGTTCTTCTCGACATCCACGGCAAGGGCTCGCAAGGGCGAAATGTAGAGAAGCCGCGTTCGTGCTTCGCGCTCTGGAACGGGTGCCGTCATCAGCCGGTCGAGGCCCCAGAGGAACGCCGCAAGTGTCTTGCCCGAGCCGGTCGGCGAGAGAATCAGCGTGTTCTCGCCGGAGGCGATGGCGGGCCATCCGAGGCGTTGTGGTGGGGTCGCATTCGCAAAGGACGTCTCGAACCATGTGCGAACCGGTTCCGAGAATTGTTTCAGTGGCTCATCCGACACGCCGATAACGGTACTGTCACCGCCGCTGCAACGTCCTTGGACTCTCCAGAATTCAGGACTTCTGACCTACACATCTTCAGAGAGCTGCGAGCCGATAGCAATGCGGTGGCGCTTCGCTCGAACCTCCGAAGACGGACGTCGGTGACCGATCGCGAACGGGCCGGCCGAGATGATGGCCACTCAGATGGATCGCAGTTCTCACTGAACTACCAAAACGGCAACCGCCCGGTGGAGTACATCGATTCGACCGCCGGACAGATCTACTACGCAACTCGCAGTGCATCATCGGCCTGGGGCATTCGTCCATCTTCTACTCATTCAACCCGATCGGGGTCTCTGCCTGTGTCGAAGTGTCGGTGACGACGGAGATCCTGCCGTGCACGTGCGCCGACAAGTCGAACAAATGGGGCGAAGTGCGCATGCCTGTCGAGTTGATGGCCAAGGTCGATGACATCTACGCCACGGTCTCGTCGACCGCAGGTGGCGCAGCATTGCCAGGGCTCAACGCCGTCGATCTCGTGGCAACAGGCGGTGTACTCGATCTCGGAACTGTCGATCCGTCGTACAACAGGCTCTTCTTGACGCTCGAAGTGGATGCGAAGCTCGATATTGACGGAGTACCCGTGTGGACTCCACCCATCACCGCCGACCTTGCGCTGATCGTTCAGCTGACCTTGTCCAACTGAGATCTCGGTATCTACACATCCGAGTTGCGCGAGGAGCTAGGGCTACCGCAGTACGTCTGGCAGTGGTTCGCTGTGCAGAATTCCCACACGCTTTGTCGCCCGAGTGAGTGCCACGTACAAGGCACGCATCCCCTGGCGTTCCTCAGCCACGATCCGCGCCGGTTCGATCACCAGGGACGCGTCGACCTCGAGGCCCTTCACCAACTGCACCGGAACAATGGTCACCTGACGATCGAGGCCAGAACGTGTGGCCCCACCAAAGGGCACCCCAGCCTCGCGCAGGGCAGCGGTCATGGGCTCCAACAGTGAACGCGGCACGATGATCGTGAGATTGCCTGCGTCGATCTCGGCAAGCTCGGCGCGAATAGCCTCTGGCAACGCACGAGCGAGATCCGGTACATGTCGGACCACTGGCTCTGCACCCTCGTTCCTGATCGCAACGGGAGGGGTGAGGCCCGGCGCCGCGGCCGAGAGCACCTTGGCCGCAAGTGCCATGGCAGGCGCCGGAATTCTGTAACCGGTCGTCAGTTCGCGCCGCTCAGGTTCACGCTTCTGCGGCAGCTCGTCGATGATGGCTTCCCAGGAGTGGCGTTCCCACGATCCTGTCGCCTGAGCGATATCTCCCACGATTGTCATCGAACCGTTGAGCGACCTTCGAGCGACCATTCGAAGCTCCATCGGAGACAGGTCCTGTGCTTCGTCGATGACGATGTGTCCGTACGTTCGCATCTCGTCTTGGTCCCGTTTGCCCGGACGAGCGCCGAGCATGAATCTCGACTCGTCGAGCAACGGAGCGTCGGTGAACGCCCAGAGCACAAGTTCGACGTGCATGGAGGTGTCGTGTCGAAGCGCATCGAGTTGCTCGTCGGTGAAGAGTCCGCGTGCTGCTGCGGCCAAGAGACCTGGACTCCGAAAGAGATCGTGCAAGAGCTGCGCTGGTGTGAGAACGGGCCACATCCATTCCAGGGTCTCCCGGAGCGGAAGCGTGTACCGGAGTTGATCGCGGACGGCTTCGGAATCGACTTCCTCACGTGCGCTGTTGGCGAGGGCCGCGAACACCTCGTTCTCGACATACTTGCGCGCCGCGTTGTGCGTTCGGTAGCGATGCTGGGCTTCCTTCACGATCTGTTGGCTCTCGAACACCGTCAGCCGGAGATTCTGCAGGCCGAAACCGATGACGAGATCCGATCGGAGGCTACGTTGACGCTGACGCACCGAACGTCGGATCACGTCGACCATACGAAGGTCACCTTTGACCGCGGCTGCGTCCTCGGTGTCGAGCCGATCCGTCCGAACACGTGGAACGACCAGGTCGCTCAACACTGCGAGACGGACACCTGCCTCACCGAGCGAAGGGAGCACCTGTTCGATGTAGGCGAGGAAAAGGCGGTTCGGACCGAGGATCAGGACACCCTGGTCTTGTAGCGGGAACCGATGGGAGTAGAGCAAGTACGCAGCCCGATGAAGCGCAACGACCGTCTTGCCGGTCCCTGGGCCACCTTGCACGACCAGCAGGCCGTGTAGCGGCGCTCGAATGATCTCGTCTTGCTCGCCTTGGATCGTGGCGACGATGTCACCGAGCCGGCCGGTCCGTGCAGTTTCGAGCGCCGTGATCAGAGCGCCGTGACCCTGGATTCCCCCGGCGGCCGCCTGCGCATCAAGCCGATCGAGGTCTCCGAAGAACTCGTCATCGATATCGAGCAGCGTGTGGTGACGGGTCGCAAAGTGACGACGTCGTTCCAGTCCGAGGGGCTCGGCACCAGTGGCCCGGTAGAACGGCTCGGCAGCCGGTGCGCGCCAGTCGACAACCACGGGGTCCTGCGATCGGTCCCACACGCCGACCCGGCCGATGTAAAGGGAATCACCGAACACTTCGTCGTGATCGATCCGCCCAAAAACGAGGGACGCATCGCCGATGTCCAGTTGATTCAGGCGGTCGACGATGTTTTCCGTGAACGCCTCACGCTCGAAACGAGCCTGGTTTGTACCACCTGCACCGACCTCAAGATTCGAGGAAAGCCTGCGCGCGAGCTCGCGCGCGTCTTCTACACACGCATAGGCGTGGTCTAGGTACTTTTGCTCCGCTGCAAGATCGGGATGAATGACGACGCTCCGAGAATTTCCGCTTGCCGCGAGCGGCAGATTGGGGGGTTGTCAATGATATCCGGCGGCTGTCGCAACCCCATCGGTCCCAATCGGCTCGCCATACGCTGTAGGACGTGACCGCTCGTCCCGACTCTCCGTTTCTCGCTGCCTGCCAAAGCCTCCCGCATGAAGTGACTCCGGTCTGGTTCATGCGCCAAGCCGGTCGGTCCCTCCCGGAATACCTGGAAATCCGTGGCGAAGGAAGCATCAACGACGCGATAGCAAACCCCGATCTGGCGACAGAGATCACGATGCAGCCGGTCCGGCGTTACGGCGTAGACGCCGCGATCTTGTACTCCGACATCGTGACCCCCGTACATGCCATTGGCTTCGGAATGGACGTGGTGCCCGGCGTTGGCCCAGTGGTCGAATCGCCATTCCGTTCCGGTGATGATCTTGGCCGGCTCCGGCCGCTCGATGCCGAAGTCGATACGCCGTATGTGTTGGAGACCATCGACAACCTCGTGGCCGAACTCGACATCCCACTGATCGGGTTCGCAGGGGCGCCATTCACCGTTGCCAGTTACCTCATTGAGGGCCGCCCATCGCGCACCTATCACAACACCAAGGTGATGATGAAGACTCACCCGGAGTTGTGGTTTGCACTCATGGACCGCCTCGCTGACCTCGCGATCGCTTCGCTCGAATCGCAGGTCGCCCACGGCGCGGAGGCCATTCAGCTGTTCGATTCTTGGGCTGGCTCGCTGTCGGCGAACGACTACGAGCGTTATGCCATGCCGTCGAGCGCCAAGGTTCTCGAGGCCATCGGAGCGACCGGAGTCCCACGGATCCACTTCGGGGTGGGAACCGGAGAATTGCTCGGCCTCATGGCCGAAGCAGGGGCCGATGTCGTCGGGGTCGATTGGCGAACGCCTCTTGGCGAAGCGCGGACTCGAGTGCCCGCCGACCGAGCCCTGCAGGGAAACCTCGACCCTGCGATTCTCGGAGCGCCGTGGGAGATCGTCGCCGCCGAGGTGGACGCGGTTCTCGAAAGTAATGCGGGACATCCTGGTCACATCTTCAACCTTGGGCACGGCGTCACGCCTGATACTGATCCCCACATCCTGGAGCGCGTCGTCGAGCGCGTACACAATCATCGGACTGAGCAGCATCGGACTGAGCAGCATCGGACTGAGGAGCAACATGACTAAGCAGCCTTCACCACAGCGCACGACCGCCGTTATCGGGGGTGGGATCGCCGGACTCACCGCGGCTCTGTCCCTCGCCAAAAACGGTGAGGATGTACACCTCTTCGAGAGCTCGGATCGGTTCGGAGGCAAGATCGCCGAATCGATGCTGGACGGAATCCGCATTCCGATAGGCGCTGACGCGTTCCTCGCCCGTCGACCAGAAGTATCTGAACTGGCCACGGAGCTCGGATTGGGCCACCAGCTCATCTCGCCATCAGCTGGCGCAGCAAGGATCTACCGCGACGGCCGCCTGCACCCACTGCCACCGAACGTTCTCGGCATTCCTGCAACCACAGACCTTGCTACGACTGGCTTGATCTCCGAATCCGGCGCTCAGCGAGCCCACGCAGACCTGACCTCCGAGGACGATCGACCGGACGGCGATGAATCGGTTGGATCGATGGTACGCCGGCGACTCGGTGACGAGGTTCTCGAGTATCTCGTCGACCCGCTCCTCGGAGGAATCAATGCTGGCGACTCCGACCGGCTCAGCCTCAACTCGGGCACACCACAGCTCGGCGAGTTGCGGCAGCGAGACCCAAGCCTCATCACCTCCGCGCAGCTGGCGTTGGCTGACAGACCTGCCAACCCAGGTCCGGTCTTCAACAGCATCGATGGGGGGATCAACCGTCTCATCGACGAGGCGGCGAAACGACTGATCGCTGATCGAAATGTCACGGTCCACACCGGCGTCGAGGCGGCTCTCGAGCATGGAGAGTCGTCGTGGAGAGTCTCCGGCCACGATGTCGCCAACGTCGTCATTGCCACGCCGGCTCGCGCTGCGGGCGCATTGGTTCGTCCCTTCGCTCCTGATGCGAGCGTCGAACTCGAAGAAATCGAGTATTCGTCTGTTGGCATGATGCTCATGGTGCTTCCCGAGGACACACTCGACATCGACCCAGCGGTGAGCGGAGTGCTCGTTCCACGAGTATGTGGTTTTCACGTCACTGCGATCTCGTTCGCCTCACATAAGTGGCCAAACATGGCAGGTGACGGACGCCAGATCTTGCGCGTCTCGGTCGGGCGGCGAACCGACACTCGTTGGCAAGCCCTCGGCGAAGCCGACCTTTCCGAAATCATCCGCAGCGATGTCAGCGCGATCTTGGGCCAAAACGTCCCCGCAGGACCGTCCAAATTCGCACCCTGGATATACGGTCTGCCTCAGTACGACGTTGACCACGCCGCTCGAGTCGAGCGAATCGACGCCGCGATCTCGTCGCTGTCGGGCGTCTCTTTTGTTGGCGCCTGGCGGAACGGGCTCGGCCTTCCAGCCTGTGTCGCGTCCGGCAGATCGGCCGTGCCGTCGCCGAACTGAATGGAGGGCGAACAATCGTCTTCGTGCAGTGCAAATTACTCATGCTTGTGGTTCACTTGCTCTTTGGCGGGACATGGGGTCGCAATGAAACTGGAATCAACGATTGACGAGCCCGATGCCGTTGGGCGCGTCGAAGAAGAATCGAGCACCGTTGTTGCCGGCAGCCTCGGACAGGACATCGGACCTGCCCTCGATTGGTATGAAGCAAGACAGAGTTCCGGCCTTGAAGCACCAGATCAGCTTCCAGCTGGCGACGCCCACCTCAATGTCGATCGCACGTTTGTTTTTGCCGATCTGTCGGGTTTCACGCAGTTCACTCGACAGAACGGTCCGCATGAAGCGGTAAAGCTCCTGGGCGAGTTTCGTCGAGTTGCTCGAAACGTCGCCGCCAAACGCGGCGTTCGGGTCGCAAAATGGCTCGGTGACGGCGTCATGATCGTGAGCGTCGATCCCACCGCGGCCGTCGCCTTCGGAGCCCACCTCATCCATCACTTCGCGGACACGGACCTCAAGGTGCGCGTGGGTCTGGCGAGCGGAATAGCGCTGTTGTTCGAAGGCGACGACTACATCGGTGAACCGGTGAACCTCGCCGCGAAGCTCTGTGGCGCGGCTCAGCCCAACGAGATCCTCGGTGCTTGTGAGCTCTCCGACCTCCCGGATTGGGTGAAAGCCGACGAGGCCGTGTCGGTTGCCATCAGAGGCGTCGGCCTTATCGGCGACATCCATCGATTGATACCGATTCTTTGAGAACTCTGCGTTACCTCTTCCGCACGTCGAGGGAAGAATGTGGAATTCGACCGGTCACGCGTCGTGTTGACTCATTGAATCGATGACAATCG
>CAXMRH010000320.1:0-3277 GCA_964196045.1 uncultured Chthoniobacterales bacterium
GTTCGGATAACGAAAGAAGACAACGTCGTCGACGTGTTCCACGACCGGAACGTGGTCGGGGGCAATCGCTCGCATCTCCCGAAATCGGGCAACGGGCGCGAAGTGCGCGTGGACGTCTATCGCCTCCAAAGGGCTCGCCGCTCGCGCCTAGTGCCTTCGCTCCTAGCACGCACCGGCGACCTTCATGACGTATCCGAGGAACGTGTAGTAGCCCACGAGCGCCGAAAGTTCGACGACTGGCCCGCTCCCTCCTAGTGCCGCCGAGATAGCGGTGAATCGAGCGTCGGTGATGTCGCTGCTTGTACACAATTCCTGAACGAATCCGACGATCACCTCTTCATCCGCAGTCAGATCGCCAACGCCCGATTCGAGATGGGTGATTGCGGTTTCGGACACACCCGCGTCGCGGGCCAGACCAACATGGCTATTCCACTCGAACGCACAATCGTGGACGTTCGCCGCTGTGATGATCGCAAGCTCGCGGTCGTGTCCGGAAAGTTGACCTTCGTAACGGATCTGATGGCCGAGCTCGGCAGCTGGTTGCGCAAGACCCGGAGCATGCAGCAGCACCTCATATGGGCGGAGCATCTTGCCCCGACTCTCAACGACCCAATCAAAAACTGCGCGTTGCTGCTCCGAGAGCCCGTCCTTCGATGTCAAAAGCTCAATTCGTTCCAAGGCTCATGCTCCGATCTTGAAGAGGCGAGCAGCGTTGCCGCCGAGAATTCGTTCGCGGGACTGCTCATTCATCTTGACCTGAGCCAAGAATGCGAGTGGGTCTGTCGGTCCCATGTCGAATGGGTAGTCGGTTCCGAGCAGGACATGCTCGTCGCCGAACTCCTCGATCAGATGTTCAACCATGCCCGGTTCGAAGACCGTGGTATCGAAGTGCAGTTTGTGGAGGTATTCGCTTGGCTTACTAGTGATGTTGTGTCGAAGTTCAGGACGAACACTGAATGCGTGGTCCGTTCGTGCGAAGTAGAAGGGCAAATAGCCACCTCCATGCACTACGACCATCTTGAAGTCGGGAACTCGTTCCCAGACTCCACCCAGAATCATCCGCGAAACTGCCACTGTCGAAGCGAGGGGCATACACACCACGTTGACCAGGTAGTAGTCGTCCATCCGTTGTCCATGGGTGAACCCCTGTGGATGCATGATTGCCGTCATGTCCAACTCGACCGCCTTCTCCCAGATCTGGTCGTACTTGCGATCGTCGAGATCGGCACCGAGGACGTCTGCGTTCATCTCGAAGCCGTTGAAGCCGAAGTCACGCTTTGCCTCTTCCATCACCTCGCAGGCCAAGTCGGGATATGCCATCGGGATGTTCGCGACTGCGGCGAAGCGGTCGGGGTACTGCGCAACGACCTCGGCGAACCGTTCATGTTGGATTCGACACGCACGGATCGCGAGCTCCGGCTCGAGCCAATAGAAGTACTGCGGCGGAACAATCGACAGGAGCTGCATATCGATGCCCTGCTTGTCCATGTCCTCGATTCGCGCTTCGGGCTCATTGAACTTGGCAATCTGTTCGGGTTGCCTGCGGAGCTCGGTGTTGTATCGGATGCTCTCTTCTGGCGAGAAGAAGGTGCGCGGGTCCATTTCGGGTTTGAAGTGTGGCATCGCCAACTCGTTCGACTCCCGCACCGAAAGATGGGTATGCACGTCGATGCACTTACACGCCGGTTTCGACGCAGTCGTCGGTTCCCATTTCGGCCCAAGCTCTGGCCACCACTCCTCTGTCATGTCTTCTCCATTGTCGTGATCCCGGCTGCGAGCAGCTCGTCGATCGTGTCTTCTTCGATCCCGAGTTCATCGATCAGGACTTCGCGGCTGTGCTGTCCGAGTGTTGGCGGAGGTAGGCGCACCGTTGGCGGCGTACCGAACATCTTGAACGGTATGCCAACAATGGACACCTCACCTGCCGTTGGATGGTCGACGTCGACCACCATTTCGCGAGCGATGGTCTGATCGCTCGCGAGTGCCTCGGCGACCGAGTTGATCGGGCCAGCTGGGATTCCGATGGGCGAGAGCGCGGCCATCCATTCCGTTCGGGTGCGAGTGGCCAAGCACGAAGCGACGGCGGCATCCATCGCCACCCGATTTCGGACGCGATCCTGATTGCGAGCGAAGCGCTCATCGGTGACCCATTCGGCGTGTCCGAGTTCGCCAGCGAACCGCTCGAACTGATCGTCGTTTCCGACCGAGAGGGCGAGTTCGCCATCTGACGTGGCAAAGGTTCGATACGGGACGATATTGGGGTGGCCATTGCCGTAACGTTCCGCGTCGTCGCCTGACACGAGATGATTCGAGGCCACGTTCGCCAGCATTTGAATGCCAGTGTCATGTAGAGACGCTTCGGTCCGTTGACCCTTCCCCGTACGTCGACGGGCTTCGAGTGCTCCGAGGACGGTCATCGTCGCGAACATTCCGGTACAAATGTCGACCATCGCGACACCGACCTTCATGGACTCACCTTCGACGTCACCACTTATCGACATCAGGCCGGTTTCACCCTGAAGAATGAAGTCATACCCGGGCAGACCCTCTTTCGGGCCGCTCGATCCGTATCCCGAGATCGTGCATCGGACTGCGGCTGGTGCGTGCTCCTCGTACCACTCATCGGTGAAGCCCCAACGATCGAGCGTTCCCATCTTGAAGTTGTCGACCACGATGTCGGCATCGCGGATCAGCTGCCCGAGAACATCAAGTCCTGCGTCGGTCGTCAGATCGAGCGTGACACTTCTTTTGTTCCGGTTGACGCCAAGGAAGTATGCAGACTCCGTCCCGGCGTAGGGCGGCCCCCAGGACCGCGTGTCATCACCACGCCCGGGGCGCTCTATCTTGATGACATCCGCGCCCATGTCGCCGAGCCACATTGTGCACAGCGGGCCCGCGAGGATTCTCGTGAGATCGACCACGCGGAGCCCATCGAGGGCACCAGGTGCGCTCATGCGTCGCGGGCGTCGCGAGACGTTTCGCTCTGATTCCGACCGTCGTTGAAGTCGCCCATGTACGTGCCGAGTGCCTCCGCATTGCGTACGCGGAATTGGTGGAAGTCAGCTGGACGGTGCTCGAGAAAGGCGTTCATACCTTCGTTCGCTTCCTCAGTCCCCCAGATGTTGGCCAACAGTTCCATACCGGGCTGCCACGACGGATAGAGAGAGTCAGAGTCGTAGTTGAGGCTGACCTTCGTCGCTCGGATCGTCTGCGAGCTGTACCCCTTGATCTCACCTACGACTTCCTCCACCCGTGCAAGAAGCTCGCTCGCCGGGAC
>CAXMRH010000321.1:0-4780 GCA_964196045.1 uncultured Chthoniobacterales bacterium
CCCGTCGGTCGTGCCGGGTACCCCTCCATACACAGGCTCCTCGCCCGTTACGGCCCGATGCGCTTCCGCAACAGCAACTACGACCGGATCGGTTACTGGTGTGTCGGTCGGCGCTCGATCGACGAGCGCTTCGAGCGTGAATTGCACGTCGAGCTCCGCACCAAGAGCCTTCGCAACGGCGTCGAGCTCGGCCAGAAGCATGTCGTGGTCAACACCGGGAACCGTTCGGATGTCGAAGGTGCATAAACCGGGTGCAGGGATCACATTGAGCTGTGGCAGCGACCCGGCCGCGATGTGTGTCGGAGTGAGATAGACGAAGCCGAGTTGAGGATGATCACCGAACTCGTCCTGGAGGCGTGTTTCGATCTGACGAGCAGCCTCGATGAACCGTGACATCGCGGCGATCGGGTTCCGCCCCTGATGTGGCATTGCTCCGTGGGACATCGTGCCTGCCACATCGACCCGCAGGCGAATGGCTCCCTTGTGCACGTTGCAGACCTCGCCCGCCTCGGGCTCACAGACGATGGCGCCATCCACATCCGCGGCATGCCCCTTGGCGACGAAGTCGTGGACGCCGATCATCATCTCTTCCTCATCACACAAGATGGCGAGGATGATCGTGCCGGGGAAGGGCCCGCCCAGTTGCATGGCCCTGGTGGCGAACATCATCGCCGCCACCCCACTCTTCATGTCTGCCGAACCGCGTCCATACAGTTTTCCGTCGATGATCTCGCCACCGAAAGGATCAACCGTCCAGTCGGCGTGGTCACCCTCGGTCACCACGTCGGTGTGCCCTTCAAAGAGCAACGTTGGGCCGGGCAATCCGCCCTCTATCCGAATGATCGCGTTTGGACGACCGGGTGCGACCTCTTCGACGTCGACCGACCAACCAAACTCGCTGGCCTTTTCCACCACCACCTCGACTGCGGCAGCTTCGCTACGACCAAGCTCCGGCTGGTTCACGCTAGGAACGCGAACCAGCCGTTGGGTGAAGTCGATTAGCGCTGCATCGTCGAGATTGTCGATCCGGCGAGTCATCGACCGAGTTTCCATCTATCGGGGGTTGATAGCCAACTGTGTCACATCGAGCGATCCGGGGAGATCGACCTTGTAGCCAGTCGTGCCGTTTCGCAGCACCGAAAGTTGTGGCAAGACGAACAACCACGCATCAGCTGCCTGGGCCGTGATCTCCTCGAGCACCTGACCGTAGAGGTCGTTGCGTACATCAGAATCGCCTTCGGCGTCGGCCTGGGCTAGCAGCGGCGCTACATCGGGGCTGTCGTTGCCCCAGTAGTAGTCGGCGTTGCCGTATTGGGCCAGGTCGAGTGGTTCGACGTGCGCCACGATCGACATGTCGTAGTCGTAGTTGCGGAAGACATCTTCGAGCCAGACGCCCCACTCGACATTCGTGATGTTCACATTGATGCCGACCTGTTCGAGCTGGTTGGCGATGATCTCACCACCGCGAGCGGCATACGACGGTGGTGGCAGCTTCATTTCGACGGTGATGTCGGTGGCCCCTGCTTCGGCGAGCAGCTCTTCTGCCTTTGCGGGATTGTAGGGATACACACCAGTGAGATCCTTGAACCACGGATCGAGTGGAGTCGAGAACGAACCGATCGGCGTGCCGTATCCTGCGTACGCCAAGTCGACGACAGCCTGACGATCGATTGCATGGCTCACGGCCTGTCGAACGAGGATGTTGTCGAACGGCGCCCGCCGGCCGTTGAGCGACACCGTGGTCTCGCCGTAGGTCTCGCCGGTCAGCACCTCGAAGCGATCGTCGGCCACGAATGCCTCGAGCAGCTCTGGCGCCGAAACACCCGCGACGAGGTCGAGTTGGTCACTCAACATGGCGTTGTTGAGAGCGTTCGGATCGGCGATGTACTGGAATGTGACCGTCTCGAGCAGCGCTGGTTCTCCCCAGTAGCTGTCGTTGCGGTTGACCACAATGTTGTCGCCGACCGTCCATGATCCAAAGGTGAACGGACCGGAGCCGACAGCGCTGTTTGCGATGTCCTCGAGGGCATTCTGGTTCAAGACGACACCTTGGCCCTGTGTCATGAAGAACAGCAGGTTCGCACTGGGCTGCGTGAGGACGAGCTCGACCGTCGAATCATCCACTGCGGTAACCGAGTCGATAGGTGCAAATGTCGACGCGAAGGGATGGACCGTCTTGAGTTCGACCTCACCGTCATCGTTCTCGACTTCTTCTTCTCGCAGCACGTTTTCGATCGAGAAGACGACGTCTTCAGCGGTGAGGGGATCTCCGTTGTGAAAGCTGACGCCATCTCGCAAGGAGAAGGTGTAGGTGAGGGCATCGTCGCTCACGTCCCACGACTCGGCGAGCAGGCCGGTGATCGAGCCATCAGCCTGAAGTCGAACCAAGGTTTCGTACACGTTGTAGAGCAACACCTGCGGGATCGCCGCTGCCGGGCTGGCCGTGAGGTCGAGCGTTGGTGGCTCGAGCTGCAGGCCGATGGTTGCGTCCTTCACTTCTGACAGTTCCGCCACCGTTGTGCTCGTTGTAGGAGCAGGCGTGGTGGGTGCCTCGGTCTCCTCGGGCGCTGCCGCCTCCGTCGTGGTCGTGGTCGCATCGTCCTCAGGCTCACTCGCGTTGTCGGAATCGCTACCGCACGCCGAAGCGAATAAGGCAAGCGCTACCAGAAGCGCCCAAAGTGTCTTGAATTTCATCATTCCCCCTACAGCCACACGGGTGGCCCCTGTTTGATCGGATCATCCTACCTTCGGAGTTTTTGAGATGTCGATCGGCTTGTCGCTGCGCCTACAGCGAGCCTCAGATCAGCAGTCGCGGAATCGCGTCGACCAACATTTGGGTGTATGGCTCCTTCGGTGAACCGAAGACCGCGCCCACCGGACCAGACTCGACGACAAGGCCGTGGTCGAGCACGATCACCCGCTCGCAGATCTCGTGCACCACGGATAAATCATGCGAGATGAAGACCATCGTGAGGTCGAAGTCTCGCTTCAACTGATCGAGAAGCTCGAGCGTCACCATCTGCACCGACATATCGAGCGCACTCACCGGTTCGTCGGCAACAATGACCTTTGGGCCTGGCGCGAGCGCTCTGGCAATCGCGATCCGTTGCCGCTGCCCCCCGGAGAACTCGTGCGGATAACGCTTCACGGAGTCTTTCGACAGCGCCACTGCGTCGAGCAGCTCCGCTACCCGTGCCTCGTGATCGCCATCGATATTCAGGGCTCGCAAGGGTTCGGCCACAACATCACCGACGCGCATCCGAGGATCAAGAGACCCATTCGGATCTTGAAAGACCATCTGAACTGTCTGGTGAAGCGCTTTGATGTCACCGTCTTTCGAAACGGACGTTCCGTCGATCGATATCTCGCCAGACGTGGCCCACTCCAAACCCATCATCATCTTCGCCAGCGTCGACTTACCTGATCCCGACTCACCCACGATGCCAAACGTCTCGCCGGGGTAGACGTCGAGCGAAACTCCGCCGACGGCCTGCAACGGTTGTGGTTTGTCGAAGAGCGAAGCTCGACGCAGTGAATACTGTTTCGTCACGTCTCGGACGCTGATGATCGGCTTCCCGTCGGGCATCGGAGTTTGGGCTTTGGGTGCCGCTTGCTCTGTCCGACTCATCGGCGGGACAGAATCGACCAACTGCCGCGCGTAGTCCGAGGATGGCCCGGTGAAGACCTCTCGGGTGGCACCCGTCTCGACGATTGAGCCGGACCGCAAGAAGATGACATCGTCGGTCATGTTCGACACCACGGGAAGATCGTGCGTGATCAACATCAACGCAGCGTCATTGGCGATCACCTGCTCTCGTAGCAGATCGAGCACCTGTGCTTGAACGGTCACGTCCAGAGCGGTCGTTGGTTCGTCGGCGATGACGATGCTCGGGCCACAGGCGAGCGCCATGCCGATCATCACCCGTTGCCGCTGACCGCCGGAAAGTTCATGTGGGAATGACTTGACTCGACGCGCTGGCTCGTCCACCCCAACCCGTTCAAGGAGGTCGATGACGACATCGCGTGCGTCTCCAGAAGACATACCTTTGTGGATACGAAGCGTCTCGGCCATCTGGCGACCAATTCGCATCACCGGATTGAGCGCCGTCATCGGTTCTTGAAAAATCATCGACATCGAGTCGCCTCGGATGTCGACGAAGTGTTTGTCCCGGAGTCCAACGAGCTCGCGGCCTATGAACTTGATCGAACCGCTCGCGGTGAGTCCCTCGGGAAGCAGCCCCATCGTGGCAAGAGCGGTCAGAGTCTTGCCCGACCCGGATTCACCAACGAGGCCTAACTTCTGACCAGTGAAGAGGTCGAAGGAGACGTTCGAGACAAGCTCAATCTTCCCTGCCGAAATCGTGAGATCGCGAACGGACAAGAGCGGCTCTGCCAATTCGTCGCTCTGGCTCGTCATCGCTCGACCTCGAGTCGAGGGTCGAGTACATCGCGAATGCCGTCTCCCAGAAGATTAAATCCCAGGACAGTGATCGCTATCGCGAGCCCGGGCCAGAAGGCCAAGCGTGGAGCGATGTTGATGAAGGTCTGTGCATCCCGCAAGCTGCGGCCCCATGACGCGGTCGGTGGTTGTGTACCGATCCCGAGAAACGACAGGGCTGCCTCGGCCAGAATCGCGAGTGAGAACAGAACCGTCACCTGCACGATGAGGACCGACGCGATGTTGGGCAAGACGTGACGTACGAAGATGAACGGCCCTCGTCGCCCGTAGCTTCGGGCCGCCGCTATGAAATCGAGTTGGTAGATCGAAAGCGCGGCACCA
>CAXMRH010000322.1:0-7247 GCA_964196045.1 uncultured Chthoniobacterales bacterium
AAGGTACCGTTACGTGGAAGCTGGCGGGATGCCGATCAAGACCAAGGGGTAGCGTTGGCCGAGAGCTTACTGGCGAGGGTGATCTCGATTCTTGAGGCACTCGTCGACGCTGCGGAACCTGTTGGTCCACGCGCCTTGGCCCGAACTGTCGAGATCGATCGAAGCGCGGTCGGAAGAATCCTGCAGCAACTCGAAGCGCTAGATGTGCTGACCGGGGAGAATGGCAAGTACGAACCCGGGCCGCGGCTATTTGCCCTTGGTCGAAGTCTCTCGGCGCTCGATAACTTGCCGACCGCAGCCACGTCGGTGCTCTCATCGCTGGTCGCGGAGTATGACGAGACGTCGTATGTGTGCGTCCTGCACAGCGGTGCAGCGGTGTTTCTCTACGAGAAGCAGAGTTCGAAGCCGCTCCGTTATGTGGTCGACCTCGGCCGCCCCGTCCCACTACATGCAGGTGCTGCAGGCCGGGCAATCCTCGCGGGTGTTTCGGAGCAGTCGGCACGTGAGCTTCTGGATGGAGCCCCGTTGCTGAAGCTGACCGAGAACACAGTGTTCGACATCGAGTCACTCCTTGAGATGCGAGCAGCAGACGTGGAACGTGGGTACTCGATCAGCGCCGAGGAACGTGTCGAGGGTGGTGCGGCAGTGGCCGCACCCTTCTTCGATGGCACGGGGTCGTGTCAGGGTTCGATCGTCCTCACGGCACCGATGACTCGCTTTGCTTCGCTCGACGAGGCAACCGTCGGCTCGGCAGTTCAAGCAGCAGCGGGAACACTTTCCTCGCGCCTCGGGGCAACGGGGTAGACGTCGAGCGAGACGTCAGATCCTGCACAATGTAGGATGCCTCAAATAGGGGGCCGAGATGACTGAAATCACCGTTGAACTGCTGGAGAAGTACTGTGCCGACTATCGGAACTGGGGGCGTTGGGGCGACGATGACCAGTTGGGCACGCTCAACCACATCACGCCCGAAAAGATCACCGAGTCCGCTGGACTTGTAAAGGCCGGCAAGGTCTTCTCCCTGCAATTGCCGCTGGATAGTTTGGGGCCACAAACCGGCGCGTTCGGGAGAGTGAACTCGATCCATCAGATGGTGGCTACAGGCACTGACTACCTCGCGGGAACGCAGGGCTACCCATTTGAACTCGGCGTCGCCGATGACACCCTGTTCCTGTTCCTTCAAGGCGGCACACAATGGGATGCTCTTTCGCACATCTTCCACGAAGGAAAGATGTACAACGGATACGACGCTGGTCTCGTCTCCAGCAAGGGAGCTGAACTCAACGGCATCGAGAACCAGAAAGCCGTCGTGTCGAGAGGGGTCTTGCTCGACATTCCAAGGGTGATGGGCAAGGACTATCTCGAACCGGGGGAGGCCATCACCGCAGAGCACCTCGACGCAGCATGTGACTTTCACGGCGTAGATGTCGGAACCGGTGACATGGTGCTCATCCGAACCGGTGACATGGCTCATCGTCGCGAGCTTCCCGGATGGGATGGCTATTCGGCTGGTGACTCTCCAGGCTTGTCACTTCTCGCAGCGCCATGGCTCGCCGAGCGCGAGGTTGCCGCCATCGCTACCGACACGTGGGGAGCCGAGGTTCGTCCCAATGAGATCGAAGGCAGCTTCCAGCCGCTCCACCTTGTGATGATTCCCGCCATGGGGCTCTTCGTTGGGGAGATCTGGTATCTCGACGAACTGGCCGATGATTGTGCAGCCGACGGCGTTTATGAGTTCCAGCTCGTTGCGCCGCCGCTGAATATTCCCCGAGCAGTCGGGTCTCCAGTCAATCCGCAAGCGATCAAGTAGGACGCGAAGTACCTGGCCGTGGGAGGTTTTTTAATGATACGGCGACCACCGAGATCTACACGCGCACGCGATCGTGCCTGACGCGCTGCTCGAGATGCAGAAAGCACAGCCGGATCATGGTCCGGTGTTGATCGATGCTGAAGGTAAACGCTGGCTGAAGTATCCAGAACGAGAACGACTTGGGCCGCTCCCCGAAGAGATCTTCGACCCGGCGATGCGCCTTGCCGACATGGATCGACAACGTGTGGATCGCCAGATCATCGCGATTCCACCACCGAACTTTCACTACCACGTGGAGAACCAAGTTGGCATCGACTTCGCCCGACTGCAGAACGACGGAATCATGTCGCTCTGCGAGGCCGAACACGACAGGTTCCACATGTTCGGAACTCTGCCGTTGCAAGACATCGACGCTTCCATCGTGGAGCTCGACCGGATCGCCACGTTTTCTCGATTGAGAGGTATTCAGATCGGGACGAATATCAACGGTGTCGACCTCGACGATCCATCGTTCACCCCGCTGTTCTCCAAGATGGAAGAAGTGAACTTGCCGGTCTGGCTTCACCCCGATCAGCGTTCGATCGCAGGTGTGGAGCGGATCACGAAGTACTACTTGCAGAACTTCATCGGTAACCCGCTCGAATCGACCATCGCAATGGGTCGCATCATCTTTGGCGGCGTGATGGACCGCCATCCGAAGCTGAGGTTTGGATTTGTCCATGGGGGCGGGTTCACCCCGTACCAGACCGGTCGTTGGGATCACGGTTCTGCTCGTCGGTCCGAGGCGCAGGAGTTCATCGGGATGACACCTCCGAGCGAATACTTCAATCGCTTCTTCATCGACTCGCTCACCCACGACGCGCTGTCGCTCGAGATGCTCGGCCGGCGCATCGGCTGGGATCAAGTGGTGCTCGGCAGTGACTATCCGTTTGACATGGCCTCCGATGACCCCGTCGGTGGGGTCGAGGCGGTCACTGTTCTGACCGACGATGAGCAGGAGAAGGTGCTGTGCAGCAACGCCGACCGCTTCCTGCGACCGTGCTGAGCAGAACTCGGGCAGTGTCATGACCATAAAGCTTGGACTCGTGGGTGTGGGCCGATGGGCACATGCCCACGCTCAGGCAGCGGCACGCAGCAGCGAAGTCGAGATCGTCACCTGTTTTGGTCGAAACCCTGAGCGGCGCGCGGACTTTGCCAAGGAGTTCGGTATCACTCGCACGTCAGACTCGTTTGAATCGGTTCTCGCTGATGACGAGGTCGATGCGCTCATCATCTCTACCCCAAACGATCTGCATGTGGAGATGGGTCTGGCCGCCCTCGAAGCTGGGAAACCGGCATTGCTCGACAAGCCCGTTTCTGTCGACATAACGAGCGGACTCGAGCTCTTGCGCTCAGCCCCGAGCGGGGCTGCGATCGGCGTTGCTCATCACCCTCGTCGGCTCGCCGGGCATCGCTGGGCCAAAGCGTGGCTGCAATCCGAGGATGGGGGGACGCCGCGACTTGTACACGCGGACTTCTCCAATGCTCGCGGCGCCGCGATGGCACCTGACGCGTGGCATCGGTCGGTGTCTGGGTCTGAAGCGGGCGTTCTCATTCAGGTTGGCCTGCACCAAGTCGACAACATGTTGGACCTGTTGGGTCCTGCCGTGTCGGTCAACGCTCGATTCCAGCACCGCACCATGGGTTCGATGGCGGATGCAGCCATCACGGTGATCGAACACGCCAGCGGTGCGATGTCGACGGTGACGAGCAGCTGGACGACGCCAAGTCTCTATCGGTTCGAGATACAAGCGACCGGCGGGAACCTCGACTACCGACTTGACCATCGTTGGTGGATCAGTCCCGACATCGACGAGCACAGTGAGCTGATGCTGACTCGCGACCATGAGGGCACCGTCTCGATTCCCACCGAGTGGGGGGATCCGCTCATGGAACAACTCGACGAGCTCGGGAACGCAGCCCGCGGAACCGGCACGATGCAGGTCGATGTCGCAGCGGGCCTCCGAGCCATGCTTGTGGTTCGTGCTGCCGTTTCATCGGCGGAGAAACGAGGTGCTCCGATCGATCTTTCGGAGCTCTTGCGAATGTCCGGCGCATCCGGCGACGAGGTCGATCTACTGACCGGCACAAACTCATCCAGTAACACATCCACAACTGAGGAGATAAGTCCATGAAGGTTCTCAAAGATGCGGCGGTCAAGGGTGCCCACGGCGATGATCTGGAACTTACGGCCAAGGTACGCGGCATCATCGCTGACATTTCTGACCGTGGTGAGACGGCAGTCCGTGAGCTCTCCGAGACCTTCGATGGCTGGGCTCCCGAGTCGTTCCGCCTTTCTTCGAGCGAGCTTGACGAGATCATCTCTTCGGTCGATCCATCGACGATTTCCGACATCGAGTTCGCGCAGAAACAGATTCGTAACTTCGCCGAGGTGCAGAGAGCTTCGATGCTCGACGTCGAAGTCGAGACCCTGCCTGGGGTGTTTCTCGGTCACAAACATCTCCCGATCGGCAACGTTGGTTGTTACGTGCCTGGCGGCCGATACCCGATGGTCGCGTCGGCTCACATGAGCGTGTTGACCGCAAAGGTCGCGGGTGTGCCCCGCGTAGCGGCCTGCACGCCGCCGATCAACGGTGAGGTGCCAGCGGAGACGATCTCGGCCATGGCGCTCGCAGGCGCCGACGAGATCTACCTGCTTGGTGGGATCCAAGCCGTGGCTGCCATGTCGCTTGGGGTCCTGATGGATCCGGTCGACATGCTTGTCGGCCCAGGTAATGCTTTCGTGGCCGAGGCGAAACGATTGTTGTTCGGCCGGGTCGGCATCGACCTGCCCGCAGGTCCAACCGAGACATTGCTCCTTACCGACGAGACGGTGGATGCGGAGATGTGTGCAACCGATCTCTTGGGTCAGGCCGAGCATGGGCCGAGCTCACCAGCGATTCTCCTAACGACGTCTGAAGACCTCGGTCACGCCACAATTCGAGAGGTCGATCACCAGCTCGAAACGCTCCGGACCGCGGACATTGCCGGAGTTGCCTGGCGTGATCACGGGCGCGTGATCGTCTGTGATGATCACGCGGAAATGCTGGTGGTGGCAAATGACATTGCGAGCGAGCATGTCCAGGTCATGACGAGCGATGATCAGTTCTTTGCGGACAACATGACGAACTATGGCGCACTTTTCCTCGGGCCGATGACCAACGTTGCCTACGGCGACAAGGTGATCGGCACCAACCACACGCTTCCCACACAAGGCGCTGCTCGGTACACCGGAGGCTTGTGGGTCGGCAAGTTCCTCAAGACGTGCACGTATCAGCGGGTGGATAACGCGGCGTCGTCGGCGATGATCGGCGAGTACTGCTCTCGACTGTGTGCGATCGAGAACTTCGATGGACACCAGGCGCAGGCCGACATTCGGGTGGAGCGTTATGGCGTCAAGTAGCCAGCAAGCAGATTCGGTTGCCGCTCCTGTAGCGGTCGTCGTTGGAGGCAGTGGCGGAATTGGAGCGGGAATCTGTCGCCGCCTGGCAGAGGATGGACATCGGGTAGTCGTTGGTTATGTCAACGGTCGCGAGCGGGCGGAGGCGCTCGTGGCAGAACTTGGAAGCCAGCACCTCGCCCTTCAGATCATTGCCACCGAGCCTGAGTCCCTCGAGGCTGCGCGGGCGGTGATCGAGACAGACCACGGAACGGTAGATGTATTGGTGAACTGCGCTGGCGTGACCCGACCGGTCGCCCACGATGACCTCGAGTCGCTCGACGACGAGCTCATCGATCGGATCTTCTCGGTGAACTGGCGCGGACCATTTGCTGCGATTCGCACCTTTCGTCAGCTCCTCGAAACGGCGAACGATCCTGTCGTCATCAACATCTCGTCGGTGGCCGCGGTAACCGGTCTTGGTTCCAACGTGGCATATTGCGCCTCGAAGGCGGCGCTGGACAGCCTCACCAGATCGCTCGCCCGGTCCCTCGCCCCGACCATTCGAGTCGTTTCGGTTTCTCCCGGATGGGTGGAAGGAGAATACGCCGCTTCTATGCCGCCCGGTTTCGTCGACGGCCAACGCGATGCGACGCCGTTGAAACGACTCGCATCGCCAGCGAATGTCGCAGCTGCGGTGTCATCGGTGATCCGTGACCTCACCTGTACGACTGGAGTTGCCATCCCCGTTGATGGAGGCAGACCCCTTGGGATCTGACGCAGTGAACGGACCCCTGGCCGGAATCAAGGTCGTCGAATTCGGAAATCTGATCGCGGGGCCGTACTGCTCGATGCTCCTCGCGGACATGGGAGCCGAGGTGATAAAGGTCGAGTCACGCGGTGGTGACCTTGCACGTGCATTCGGGCCCTATGTCGATGGTTACAGCTACTACTTCGCGGCGATCAATCGTGGGAAGAAGAGTGTGGTGATCAACCCGCGCGCAGACGGATCGAAGGAGTGGGTGCGCAAACTTTGCCTCGAGGCCGACGTCGTGGTGCACAACCTACGACACGGTGCCATGCAACGGGCTGGCCTCTCGTACGAAGACCTCGTTGAGGAGAATCCGGGCCTCGTCTACGCCGAGGTATCGGCCTTTGGCTCGAGCGGCCCAGATGCACAGCGCGCCGGCATCGACATCATCTTTCAAGGCGAGTCCGGCATGATGCGCTTGTCGGGAGAAGAAGGTGCCCCGCCAGCGAAGACGGCGACAACCGTCGCCGACTACATGGCGGGCACGAACGCCGCTATGGGTGTGTGCGCCGCGCTCGCTGGGCGGGCAGCTACAGGCAGAGGCCGAAAGGTCGAGGTGTCGTTGAGAGATGGCATCATCGCGATCCAGTCGAGTTGGAATGCGATGTATTTCGCCAGTGGCGAACAGCCTGGCCGAATCGGGACCGGGTCGTGGTTCACGGCGCCCACCGAAACCTACGAGACATCGGACGGCCATCTGAACCTCGCAATCGTCAGCGACGGTCACTTCAAAATCCTCTGCGAAGCCCTAGGGCTCGACATTGTGGATGACCCTCGCTTTGCGACGAATGAGGCGCGTGTCGAACACCGTGACGCGCTCGCAGATCTCGTGAAGCCGCTGTTCGCCTCGGACACCACGGACGCCTGGATCGAGCGACTGCACGAATTGGGTCTGCCCGCGGGCCGGTTGATGACCATTAGGGAGGTCTTCGACGATCCGCAAGTGCAACACAATCAGATGCGAGTCGAACTTCCGACCGAGAACGGGCCGGTTCCAGTCACCGGATCGCCACTGCAGTTCGATGGCGAGCCGGCGATATCGCTCGCCAGCCCACCCCGGCTCGGCGCGCACACTCAGAACGTCTTGGAATCGCTCGGAGCATCCGCAGAACAGATTGCGGAGCTTCACGAGGCAGGGGAGATAGCGCTCGGCTAGTCCGTCGCGATCGACCCCGTCTGGTCTCGTCATTCCGCCAAAAACGGTTCCA
>CAXMRH010000323.1:0-3939 GCA_964196045.1 uncultured Chthoniobacterales bacterium
ACCAATTTCGCGACGCTTCGGGCCACGCATGAAGCCAGGCTCTCCGGTCGAGAATGGTGGGAAGTTGTAGTGGTGCATGAACCGTTTGCGAGTGGTCGGGTCGATGCCATCGATCATCTGGTCCATGCGTCCCATACCGAGGGTGGTGACGTTGAGCACCTGGGTGTCACCACGCTGGAAGAGGCCCGTGCCGTGTGCCGTCGGTATCAAGTCGACGTCGGAGGAGAGCGGACGCAATTCGTCGGTCTTGCGACCGTCGATGCGAAGTCCCTCTTCAACGATGCGCTTGCGAACAGCAGCCTTCTTGATCGACTGGAAGGCCTGGCTGATGCCGCCTCCATCGTCAGGGAACTGCTCGGCGAGTGCGGCTTTGACCTCGTCTTTGAGTGCGCCTTCGGCACTCTGACGTTCCATCTTGTCCTTGATGGTCTGGGTCGCTGCGATCTGTGAGGCGTATGCCTCGACGGCGGTCAACATCTCGGGCGTGTAGTCGCCAACCGTGGTGAAGTCCATCTTCACCGGAGCGCCGACCTTTTCGAGCAGCGCTTCCTGAAGTTCGATCGCCTGACGGATCCACTTCTTTGAGGCATCGAGGCCAGCAGCGAGTGCGTCCTCGTCAACCTTTGGTGATCCGCTCTCAAATGCGTCCCACGACTTCTCGGTTCCGCCAGCTTCGACCATCATCACGGCGACATCGTCGTCATCAAGAAGGCGACCGGCAACGACCATGTCGAAGGTTCCGGCAGCGCTCTCTTCGTAGCTTGGATGCGGGATCCATTCGCCATCGGTGGTGTACGCAACGCGCACCGCACCAATCGGGGTCTCGAAAGGAATTCGAGAGAGAATCAGCGCTGCCGAAGCAGCATTAATTGCGAGGACGTCGTACGGGTTCTCTTGGTCAGCACCGAGGATGGTGCCGACGATGTGCACGTCATTGCGGAATCCGTCTGGGAAGTTCGGACGCAATGGACGGTCGGTCAAACGATCGACGAGAATTGCTGCCTCGCTTGCACGAGCTTCACGACGGAAGAACGAGCCGGGGATCTTGCCCGCTGCATAACTTTTCTCTTCCATGTCGACGGTGAGCGGGAAGAAACTCGCGCCGTCGCGTGGCTTGTCACTTGCTGTTGCGGTCACGAGGACCATCGTGTTGCCCAAGCGGGCAAGCACGGAGCCGTCTGCGAGGTTGGCCATGCGGCCAGTCTCGAACGACATGATTTTGTCGGTGGCGCCGAGTACGGCGTCCTCGACTGTATGAATTTCAGCCATGAAAGGCTCTCCTTTTCCCGGCCCCTGCCGGGAGTTCATCTGTGTCCGGCGCCTTGCCGGACTGGGCCGCGGTTCGGCCCGTTTGCTTCGTAATGTTCGTCCCGGTCGAACCGGTCTGAACGAGGGTCCATCTTTCAGGAAGATTGTGGCCCGTACGCGAAACGAGCGGCCGTAAGGCCACTCATTCGTTTCTTATCGGCGGATGCCGAGATGTGCGATCAGTTCGCGATATCGCTCGATGTCGTTGTTACTGACGTAATCGAGGAGACGTCGACGCTGACCAACCAGCATCAAGAGCCCACGGCGACTGTGATGATCCTTCTTGTGGACCTTCAGGTGTTCCGTCAGGTGAGAAATGCGAGCCGTGAGGAGCGCAATCTGAACCTCGGGAGAACCGGTGTCGGTATCAGAGAGACCAAACGCCTTACGGACGCTTGTCATTGTCTCGTCTTTTAGTGGGAGTACAGATTCCATTAATTTTCCTTGGGTGTAGGACCCAGCCCCGCGCGCCGTACATGGCGACGATCTCCACGCACATCGGCGTTGAGTTTCGTAGCTCGTACGTACACCAGAGCGGTGTTCGTTGACGTTGCGGCCACGCCGCTCCGTCTGTCCACTACTTGTGAACCTTGCAAGGCTAACAGCCACAGGCTTGAAACCGGTGCGATGCTCGCACCCCCCTATCGGCAGTTTCGGTGCCGATTCAACGATTTAGTCCATCAGGAGATTGCGCGCCTCGACGATGTCGATGTCGAGCTGGTCACGAAGCTCGTCGATCCCATTAAAACGTCGCTCGCTTCGCAGGAAGTGATGGAATTGCACCCGCGCCTCTTGCCCGTACAGATCTGCGTCGAAGTCGAGCAGGTGCGCCTCGAGAACTGCGGCTTCCGCGGACTCGTAGAACGTCGGGCGCACACCAACATTCACCGCTGCAGGGTGCCGCACGCCATCGGGCGTGAGATACCAGCAGGCATAGACACCGTTGGCCGGTCGAGCCATGTCGTTTGGAAGAATGACGTTCGCTGTGGGGAACCCGATCGTGCGGCCCCGCTGGTCACCTTGAACGACCGTGCCCCGGAGTTCGAAGGGGCGGCCCAACATCGTCGCGGCGCCCTCGATGTCTCCGCCGATCAGCGCCCGACGAATTGCGGTCGATGAGATCGGTTCGGTGGCCTCCGTCGAGCTGCGAATCAGATCGAGACCTTCTACCGAAAATCCATGAATGTCGCCGTGATGGGAGAGAAAGTCGACCGTTCCTTCACGCCCCTTGCCGAAATGGAAGTCGCTGCCGACGAGGATCTCCTCGGCGTGGAGTCGATTGACGAACACGTCGGTGATGAACTGCTCCGCAGTCGTCGTCGCCCGGTCAGCGTCGAATTCGATCACGTACACGACATCGACACCGAGCTGCTCGAGCAGTTCGAGCTTGCGAGGCAGCCTCGTCAAGAGCTGCGGTGCGGATTCCGGCCTGACAATGACCGCTGGATGAATGTCGAACGTCACCACCGCGGAAGCAACGCCGCGCTCGTTCGCTCGACGTTGTACTTCGCGGATGACCATCTGATGTCCGCGGTGCACACCGTCGAAGGCTCCCGTCGTCACGACCGATGCATCGACCTCCTGGTCGTCGCTGTCACGAATTATTCTCACGACGGTCCTCCGACAGGCCGGGCAATTGTGGGGGTTCGGCAAGCACGACGGCAGGTTTGACCGTCGAGCCGCGATGTTTTTCATAGACGGCGAGAAGCTCACCGCTCTCGTCCACCAAAGGGTAAGGGCCCGATCCGTCGCTCCCAATTCGATCGGCATCGAGAATCCGACCGTATCGAATGTCGAGTGACGTTTCCTTATCGACTGTCACGAGTCCGAGGTCGCGAAGAAAGTCGGCGGCAGGTCGTAATTGCACCGTCTCAAGCGGTTCGGCATCGGCGATCGTGAACGATCCGATCCCCGTTCGCCGCAGTTGTCTCAGGTGCGCTCCGCCACCCAGTGCGTGTCCGAGGTCAGAGGCGAGTGACCTGATGTAGGTCCCGGTCGAGCAATCGACTTCGCACGCGAGAACCATAGGGTCGTCTGTGGCGGAGAGCTCGAACCGATAGACCGAAACCGGGACGGCCTTGCGTTCGATCTCGATTCCCTCACGGGCAAGCTCGTACAGCCGCTTCCCATCGACCTTCTTTGCCGACACCATCGGTGGGACCTGGTCGATGTCACCCGTCAACTGATCTGCTGCAAGCCGCGCCTGTTCGATGTCGATTGGGCCCATCTCGTGCGTCTTCGTGACCTCGCCCGTGGAGTCCAGAGAATTCGTCTCGGTTCCGAAAACGATCTCGCCGGTGTAGGACTTGCGCGCTCCGTCCATGAACCGAAGAATTCGCGTTGCTTTGCCTACCCCCAAGAGCAGGACGCCCGTTGCATCCGGGTCGAGGGTGCCGGAATGTCCGACCTTTCGTGTCTTGAACACTCCCCTCGCCTTGGCAACGACATCATGCGACGTCCAACCCGACGGTTTGTCGACGATCGCGAACCCCGTCGGGGGCGACGGATTTCTACCCATTTGGATATTCCCCGACACTTCCGGTCGGGATCCGCGGCGACCGGCAGGACTCTCTCACTCTTCCTCGCGGCCTTCGCGGAGCAGTTCCTCGATGCGTGCCGCAGTTCGCAGTT
>CAXMRH010000324.1:0-8024 GCA_964196045.1 uncultured Chthoniobacterales bacterium
TTTGTAGCTGGCATCCGCTTCGAGCTTCGATCCATACGGCGCCTGTTCCCAGCCGTGTATTGCCGCGTCGACCTTCTCCATTGCAAGGTTCGCGCCCTTCACGAGCCGAATCTTCACCTCGCCACCACCGGTTGCATGGCGGGCGTTGGCCCACTCCACGAGCCGTGTCATCGCCGGGAACGCGTCGGGTAGGTAGGCCTGCAAGACAATCCCCGCGTCGACGCTCGTGTACGCCGGCTCGCCGAGGACCGCCATGAACGCGTCGAGCGTGAGATCAAGATCGTGGTACTCCTCCATGTCGAAGTTGACGAACGTCGGAGGTCGCACCGCCGCAGCTTTGTCCACGAGGACACGGAGTCGTTCGGTCACGCGGTGCAGGCTCTCATCGTGCGCGAAGTGGTTGAGCTGGGATGCAACGGCCGAAATCTTTACCGAGACGTAATCGACATCTGGTTGATCAAGCAGACCGAGCAACTCATCGAGACGGCGCCTTGCCTCACGCTCGCCAAGAACGGCTTCACCAAGAAGGTTGACGTTGAGGGCGTACCCGCTGGTTCGTTGTGCAGCCAGATGACGTTCAAGCTTGTCCTGTTCGGCAGGAGCAACGAGGTGGCCAACGATGCTCCGCATCCGCCGACGGGCAAGCGGCATGACAACTGCGGGTAGGAACTTTCCGACTACCGCACCGGCACGCAGCAGCGTTTTGTCGACGCCCGATAGGAACCCAGGAAGTGTCATGGTCTCAACGATGGAAGCGAGCTGAGCAGCGGCCACACGATTGTCGTCAGGCCGTACGACACGGTCTACGAACTGCATGACGAATGCCACGCCGTCGGGGTCCGTCACGACCCCTTCCAGCTGCTCCATCGTTGCTCGATCGGCCGGGGTCTCCAGTTCCGCGGCGCGTTCGAGCCAGGTACGCACGAGCTCGATTGCCGGTTCGACAAGCGTGTCTGCATCGCGCGCGTGGACAACATTGGTCATACGCCAATCGTGGGGGTGCGGGAGCGATTGGTCTTGTACGATCCGGTTCACGATGTCCGACAGCGCGAACAAAGCCCCGACGGCCGCATCATCGCGTGATCGGGTCTTCCCCTGTCAGACGGAATTGATCGCACTTTTCGAGACCCTCATCAACGTGATGTTCTGCGTCAAGGATCTCGACGGACGGTACATCGAGGTCAATTCAGCGTTCGTTCGGCGGACGGGCAAACGGTCGAAGCGGGACGTGATCGGCACGAAGGCCACGGATCATTTCATTCCCGAGCTCGCAATCCGGTACGAGGAACAAGACGACGCGGTCTTCGAAACCGGTGAGCCGCTCCTCGATCAGCTCGAGCTGATTCGCCGGCCGAGTGGCGACCTCGGTTGGTACCTCACCACGAAACTCCCAGTGAGCGATGCGGACGAACCCAGTCGACTCGTCGGCCTCGTCTCGGTCAGTCGAGACCTGCTCGCTCCGAGTGAAGAAAACATTTCGCTCGAACGGTTGCAGAACATCGTGACCTACGTCCGTGAGCACTTGTCGGAGACCATTCGCGTCGCCGAACTCGCCGCCGTTGCCGAATGTTCCGAATCGCAGCTCGAGCGTCGCATGCGAAAGGTCTTCGGCCTGGCCGCGACTCAATACGTACTGCGGGTTCGAGTCGATACGGCCGCGAAGATGTTGCTCGAAACCGACGAGCCCATCGCCACGATCGCTGCGCTGTGTGGTTTCTATGACCAGCCCAACTTCACTCGCCGATTCGCTCGGCTGACGAACGCGACGCCCGCACAATTCCGGACGGAGCATCGCCGCCGCAAGGCCGAATGAGTCAGGCCGCGGACTCAGGAATCGAAAACCAGCCTCGCCGCAGCCACATCTTCAAGCGCGAACCCGGCTGACTTGAACATCGTGATCTCGCCGTCGCTCGTCCGGCCCGGGTGTTCCCCACCCACCAGCTCTCGAAGGTCAGCTGCGATGTCACCCGGATCGAGCAGTCCCGACTCGATCGGCTGAGCTAAATCTCCGGCCAAAACGCCGTCGGTGTAGGTGTCGACGAAGACCGTGCTTCGTCGCACGACATCGTCATCGGTCTCGCGCATCTGCGGAGTGAACGCTCCAATCAGATCAACGTGGGTGCCCGGCAGCAACAACGCACCCTTCACGAGCGGTGTGGTCGAGCCGGTAACACAGCTGATGACACTCGCCTGGCTCACTGCATCGTCCAGCTCTGTGCACACCGTGGCCGCGAGGCCAACTTCCGCGAGTTGCTCGACCACTCGTCGTGCCTTCTCCGGATCGCGTCCCCAGATCTCGACCGACTCATAGGACCGGACCGACGCGTGCGCCTGCGCAGCCATCGGCGCCAGGGCTCCGCTGCCGACGACGAGAAGCCGGTGGGCGTCGGGGCGTGCGAGTCGTTTCGCGGCAACGGCAGAGGCCGCTGCCGTGCGGCGGGTGGTGAGCTCGTTTCCGTCGCACGCGCCGAGAAACGTGCCGTTTGTGCCGCTGAAGAGCAGCACGCCCGCGTTGATCGTCGGAAACCCGATCGCTCCGTTGTTGGGAAAGAAGGTCACGGCCTTCACCGCAATCACGTCGCCTGCGACCCAACCAGGTTTCAGGAGGAACGCGGCATCATTGCCATCACCATCCGGCACGGTATGTACGGTGCGCTCTGGCGACACGGCCCCATCCTCGAGAACCACCTGCTCGATGGCTGCGACGAGCGGGCCCCATGGGAGCAGCGCCGCCACTGCGTGACCGTTGAAGAACTTTGGAATACTCGTCGGCTCAGGCAGTTGGATGGTTTGCATCCTCACCGGTGGCTTCACCGAGGTATGACTTACGGAGTTCTGGGTTCGCGAGCAGATTCTCCGCGGTGTCGTCGAGCACTACGCGGCCGGTTTGTAAGACCCATCCACGATCCGCCAGCGACAAGGCCATGTTGGCGTTCTGCTCCACCATGAAGATGGCGATTCCTTCTTCGTGGATCTGTCGGATCAACTCGAAGTTCGTCTGCACGAGTGCGGGAGCAAGACCCATCGACGGTTCATCCATCAGGAGCACACGCGGTTGCGCCATCAGAGCGCGCCCCATGGCCACCATCTGCTGCTCGCCGCCCGACAGCGTCCCCGCCTTCTGGTTGAGACGCTCTTTGACTCTTGGGAACATAGTGTAGATGCGTTCGAGGTCATCGGCGATGCTGGCCTTGTCATCCCTGAGGTACGCACCGAGTTGCAGGTTCTCGAGCACGGAGAGTCGCTTGAACAGCCGACGGTTCTCGGGAACCATCGTCACGCCTCGCTCAACCAGGTAGGACGTTGGTTTGCCGTTGACGATCTCGCCGTCGAGCAAGACCTCACCACTCGTTGGCGTGACCATTCCGAGGAGGGTCTTCAACGTGGTCGACTTGCCGCTCGCGTTTCCGCCGAGAAGCGAAACCATCTCGCCGGGATAGATCGCGAGGTTCACGTCCTTGAGAATGTGCACCGCTCCGTAGTGAGTGTTGACATTGCGGAACTCGAGAATCGGCGTGCCCTTGTCGGTTGCGACGCTCATGCCTTCTTCTCCAATGGTCGACCCAAGTAGGCCTCGATAACTTCTGGATTGCTCGAGACCTCCTCGAAACTTCCCTGGGCAAGGGTCTCGCCGTGGTCGAGGCAGACCACTCGATCGGAAACATCACGGACCACGTTCATGTCGTGTTCGATCATCACGATCGTGAATCCCCACTCACTGCGAAGTTTGCCGATCAGGTCGGTGAGCTCGGCCGATTCCATTGGGTTCATCCCGGCGACGGGCTCGTCGAGCAGGAGCAACCGAGGTTTCGTCGCCATTGCTCGAGCGATTTCCAAACGTCGACGATTCGCATAACTCAGAACCGAAGCGGGCTGCTCGAGACGGTAGCCAATCAGGCGGGTACCGAAGAAGCCAAGGACCTTCTCGGCATGTTCGCGAATCTCGCGTTCTTCCTTCCGGAACGCCGCAGTGTTGAACAACGTGCTCCAGATGCCGGCCTTCGAACGGCAGTGCTGACTGACCATGACGTTTTCGGCAATCGTCATATTGGCGAAGAGCCGAACGTTCTGGAACGTGCGTGCGATGCCGCGCCGGGTCACCTCGTTCGGATCGAGCCCGATGAGCGACTGGCCCTCGAACAAGATGTCGCCCGATGTTGGTGTGACCATGCCGCTGATCATGTTGAAGAACGTCGTCTTGCCGGCGCCGTTGGGGCCGATCACACCGACGATCTCTCCTTCGTCGACATGAAAGTTCAGATCCTTCAACGCATGTAGGCCACCAAAGGTGACACTGAGGTTTTGGATGTCGAGAATTCGCTCGCTCATGCTGGCGCCACCTCCGTGGCTGGTCCCTCGTGATCGTCGTCGGGATCGACCTCGCCCTTGAGCCAGGCATCTTGCAAGAACTCGTCTTGGTGCAGCTCTCGGCTTCGCCGCACGTTGGGTATGAGGCCCTCAGGCCGTTGGAGCATCATCCAGACCAAGAGCGCGCCGTAGATCAACAGTTTGTACTCACTGAATTCGGCAAGCAGGCCCGGTTGACGGGGGCCACCGAGCACCCCGATCAGCACGAACGACCCCGCAAGAACACCCAGGATGTTGCCCATACCACCAACGATCACGACGACAAGAATGATGATCGACACGAGGATCAAGAAGCTGGTCGGGAAGACCGACCCCACTTTTGCCGACACGACCGCGCCAGCGAACGACGCCAGGACGGCGCCGACGACAAACGCCATCAGCTTCACATTCACGGTGTTGATACCCATTGCCTCGGCCACGCTCTCATCCTCACGAACGGCCATCCAGGCTCGGCCAAGACGTGAATGTTCAAGCCTCCACGAGACATAGATCGAAATCGCAGCAAAGACGAGCACGAGATAAAAGATCGACCGAGGGTTAATGCCCTTCGCCTCGCCGAGTGGGCCGAAGTCGGCGCCCGGAATGTTCGTGATGCCCTGTGCGGCGTTGAAGTATCCGCCGAGCCAATCCGAAAGGAGCAAGATACGAATGATCTCGCCGAAGCCGAGAGTAACGATGGCCAGGTAGTCACCGCGCATACGAATGACGGGGGCACCGATGAACAGTCCGACGACGCCTGCGATGACGACGGTGATGAGCAGCGCCAAAAGCCAGCCGAATTGCCCGTCGAGGGTCGGCAACCAATCGGGCCAGGACTTGGGCGGATCGGTGACGGTCAAGATGGCGATGCTGTAGCTGCCGACAGCGAAGAAGGCCACGTAGCCGAGATCGAGAATGCCCGCGAGACCAACCACGATGTTCAGACCCAGCGCAAGCAGCAAGAAGATGCCCACATTTGCCAACAGGTCCTGCGTGATTCGCCCGGTGAAGAAGGGAAGCACGATCAGCAGAACGGTCGAGACGGCAATCATGATTGCCGTCTGGCGAGTGCGTTCTGGCCCGGTCTTGGCGTTGTAGCTCGCCTTGGCCTTCGCGATTCGACCTCGTCCTGCCAACGAAAGGGCGCCGGCGACCAACGCCAGCGCGATCGCCCCAGCCACGGTGAGCCCACCACGTTGTGCGTAGATGAAGTCGATCAAGCCATCGAAGACCGAATCGACTCGAGGCCGAGGTGTGTCGCCTTCACCAAAGAACTCTGACAGGCGACCTGGGTCGGCTATCGATTCGCCGATTCCGCCGACAAGGTCGTCGATCAGCGACTGGAAGATCGAGACGCTGATGACGGTCAGCACCATGGCCATGACTGCACGACGGAGTCTGGGAGTCAGCAGATGCAGACTCGCACCAGCCGCACCGAGGACACCCGGAAGAATGATCCAACTCACGAGCCCAAAGCCGGTCGAACGGCTGAAGGTCATCAGTGTGAGAAGGGCAGGACTCCAATTGACCAAGGGATCGCGAAGGTTGAAATTGTCGACCAGTAAGACCAGGATCGACATCCACAGACCACCAAGCGCACCGACGAAGGCCCCCGCGACCACATCTCGGGCTCCTCGTTTCGTGGCGGACATACCTTCGAGAACGATCTCTTTGCCAACGGTCCAACCAAGGATCGGCGGGAAGGTCAGAAGAGCGAGATACCCCAACGAAATCACCCCGTCGACGATCTCTCGTTCGTCGAGGCCAACGGGCATTCCAGACAAGGCAATGAAGACGAGCGCCAAGCCGAGCAGGTTGCCAAAACGCAGGACTCGGTTCCAGTTGAGGTCGAAGGCGCCCCGTGTCAGTTCTTCGATGGTGTCGATCGTGTCATCGACCTGAGTGGTTATGTCGCTCATGCCCGATCATCTCCTGAGAGCTTCTCGCCGAAGAGGCCGGTGGGTTTGATCAGCAGGACGAGGACGAGCAAGGTGAAGGCCACAGCGTCGCGCAATTGCGACACACCATTGACACCAAGTGGCTCGAGCAGCACGAGGGGTGCGAGCGCCTCGGCACTTCCAAGCGAAACTCCGCCGGCCATTGCACCACCGAGGTTGCCAACGCCACCAACAACGGCGGCGGTGAAGGCCTTGATACCCGGCAGGAACCCGGTCGTGGCGATGACCGACTTGAAGAGCAAGCCCCAGAGAATGCCAGCGACACCGGCCATGGCGCCGCCAACCGCGAAGGTCGTCACGATCGTCTTGTTCACATCGATGCCCATCAGTGCAGCGATTTCACGATCCTCGGCAACAGCACGCATTGCTTTGCCTGTCTTGGTCCGTTCGACGAAAAACCAGAGACTCCCCATCGAAACTGCTGCGGCGACGAGGACGAGGATCTTGGTGCCCTCGATCTCGAACGTCAGAATCGAGTAACGGTCGGTCAACCACTCTGGAAGACGTGGGTAACTCTTTGCGCCGGGCCCGAACAGAACGATGACGGCGTTCTGAATGAAGAATGACACACCGATCGACGTAATCAGCGGGATGAGTCGAGGAGAACCACGGAGCGGTCGATACGCCACCTTCTCCATGACCACGGCGGCAGTCGTCGAAACGAGAATGGCAACCACGACAGAGAAGAAAACCGAGGCGAGAAAGTAGTCCTCCCACCATCCGGCTGCATCGAGCTGTGTGCTCGTAATGAACCCCGAGAACGCACCAAGCATGAACACTTCGCCATGGGCGAAGTTGATGAAACCAAGCACGCCGTACACCATCGAGTAGCCGAGAGCGATCAGCCCGTACATTGCCCCCTGGCTGAGGCCAGTGACGAGCAGCCCCTTGAACTGATCGGCAGTCAAGCCGGTCGCATCGGGGTTGATACGTGAGGCCAGCGGATTCTGATTGTCGAACTGTTGCCACACGAAGGCGAATAGGCCGAAAACGACGACCGAGAGCAGCACGACCCGGATAAATGTGAGGAACCAATCAATTCCAGTTCGTTGGCTTCCCCGTGTTCGAACTGCTGTGGTCATCTCACTCTTTCATGTGGCGAGGTCAACGTTGACGACGCATTGCCAGAAGGGCCATTTGCACCCATGGCTTGGATCAAAAAGGCAGTGACCCCGCCCACAGAATGGGCGGGGTCAGGTAATCAATCAAATCGGACAGCAAATTCTGTCCACGTGTTCTTCAAAAACGTTACGCCGGAGCGAACTCAAAGACCACTTGCTCGCCTGCTTCCGTGAACGTGAGAGTCGAATCGAGATGTTCGATGATGGTGATCTTCTGCGAACCGCAGTCGCCGAAGGGATCGCAGCTCATCGTGCCGATAACGCCCGAGTAGCCGGTGACCGAGTTCAGGTGATCACGGACGCCCTGACGATCGATGACGAGGTTTCCGTCAGCATCGATGTGTGACGCCGCATCGATGGCATCCATCAAGATTGCCGCGGCGTCGTAGCTATGACCCCAGAACGGAGCACTTGGCGTTTCACCATTGATTGTTTCGTACTCGGCGAGTACCTCAGCAGCGGTCTTGCCTGTGCTCTGGTTCAAGTTTTCACCGAATCGGGTATCCGGACCGGAGAAGTGAATTCCTTCGCTCAGCTCCAGGGCGAAGAAGTCGGCGTTGAGGCTGGCATCTGCCGACAGCAACACGACATCTTCGAG
>CAXMRH010000325.1:0-7003 GCA_964196045.1 uncultured Chthoniobacterales bacterium
CGCGCTGGCGGAGGGCCGGTATATAGGGATCGGCGTTTCGTCGTATATCGAGGACACGGGGATGGGTCCATTTGAGGGCGCGACCGTGCGGGTCGAACCCAGCGGCGCCGTACAAATTCTTGCCGGCACCGCAAGCCAGGGTCAGGGCCACTCGACGGTGTTTTCCCAGATCGTTGCCGACAAGCTCGGTGTCGCATTCGAGGACGTGACCTACCAATCGGGCGATACCGCAACGTTCCCCTTGGGCGTCGGGACGGTCGCTAGTCGGACGGTGTTCGCGGTAAGCCCAGCTATCCATGAGGCCGCGGGGGAGGTCCGTGACAAGGCGATTGCGTTAACGGCGCAGATGCTCGAGGCGGCCGAGGCTGACCTTGAACTGGCCGATGGTCGGGTGTTCGTGAAGGGGTCGCCAGATCGCGGAGTGACGCTGGGTGATCTGGCCAGAGCGCTCATGCCGTTCAATGCAGCTGCGGTGCCAGCTGGGTTCACGCCAGGTCTCGAAGCCACGTCTTACAACGTGACGAGAGGTGCAGCGACGGCCAGTGGCACCCACATTGTCGAGGCTGAAGTCGACGTCGAAACAGGCAACGTCACGTTGATCAAATATTCTGTGGCCCACGATTGTGGCCGGATGCTCAATCCGAAACTCGTCGAGGGCCAGGTGCTTGGCGGCGTGGTGCACGGAATCGGCAACGCATTGTTCGAACGGATGCACTACGACGACTCAGGCCAACCGCTGTCGGTCAACTATGGCGAGTACTTCCTGCCGCTGGCGGCCGAGATGCCGCCGATCGAGATCGCCCATCAAGAGACGCTTTCGCCGCTCAATCCGTTGGGCGTGAAGGGCGCGGGGGAGGGGGGCACTCTTCCTGCCGCCAACGCCGTGATTGCCGCCATCGAGAACGCACTCAAGCCGTTTGGGGTCGTGGTGAACGATTATCCCGTCGAGCCGGAACGCATCTGCGAACTACTCGACGAGGCGCTAGCTGGTGCCGCCGTCTCCGGCGGGTGAGCCAGGGTAGATGTGCTTGATCGAAGGGCCCCGAAAGCTGACGAACACGACACAACCTTCGGGATACTCGTACGGCCCATGTAGTTCAGGGCCCGACGCCCAGATGTAGTCGCCGGGGTGCATGTGCTCGCCTTTGACGATCTGCACGCCCTCGAGCACCATGATCGAATGTGAGGCCTCATGGGTGTGCTCGGGCTCGACATAACCGGGCGGAAACTTCACCAGCATGTCGGTGTGTTCGGTCTCGAGATCCTGATAGAGCACCTTGACCTGCACACCGTTGCCGAGCGCCAGGATGTTGACGTCGTCCTTCCACTCCATCTCCCATCGATGTGCGGTGCTCCACGCCTTGCCCATGCTCATTCCCCTTTGCTCAAACGTTCCTGAGTGATATCCCGATCAATCCGACTCCAGCAATCCAGCACACCACTCCGCGACGGCCTCACCCAACTCATGGGGCGAGTCCTCCTGGTAGTAGTGGTTGCCGGTCACGGTGATCTCGACCTGGTTCGGCCAGGTTCGACAGAATTCGACGTTCCGTCCGGTGAGTGCGTGCCCGCCAGTCGTGTTCACGAACAGCTTGGGCACCTCGGACTCGGCCAGCCAGTCGGCGTAAGCCTGAATGATCTCGTGGTTATCCGCTGGTTCGCCGTCGAAGGCGATTTCACAGGGAAGCTGAACGGTCGGGACGATGGCCTCCGGCGTCTCGAACCGCGCTGAATACTCGCCGAACTCCTCGTCGGTGAGCGTCCTGATGATGCCGTTTGCGAACACGGTGTTTATGAAGAAGTTTTCGGCCACCGCCTCGCGGAAGCCGTCGTTTGATCGCATGTATATGAACCGCTCGCGGTAGGCCTCGGGCAGGTCGGTGATCCGCCGTGGCTGCACCATGGCCTCGCCATAGCAGATGCCGCGAACCCGATCTGGATGACGGCGCGCCCAGTCGAAGCCCAGGGCCGCGCCCCAGTCGTGCACTATCAATACCACCGGCTCTTCTGGCAGCACCGCCGAGAACCACGCATCGAGGTAGTCGACGTATTCGGGAAACCGGTAGGTGCCTGACGGCATCGAGCCCGAGTGACCGAAGCCGGGCAGGTCCGGTGCCAGGCAACGGCCTAGCGGCTCGACGTGAGGGATGACGTTGCGCCAAAGGTACGACGACGTCGGATTCCCATGCAGGAACACGATCGCCGTTCCGGCGCCTCCCGTGTCGATGTACGACATCGACGTGTCGAGTACTGGCACGTTCTTATAACCGTAGGGATTCAGTGCCGAGATTGAGGTCACGATGCCCGCCCTCCTTGCAGCGTGACCTCACACTAGGCGCAACATCATCGACCATTAGTAACGGCGCACACCTCGGTTGATTCGCTGGCCGCGGGGTACGATGCGTCTGACGACACATAGGGGATTCACTGTGACACTCGCTGAAGACAATGCCGCTTTGATGGTGATATCGGGCGCGAAAGCGACCGACGAGATGAAGGCCATCTACAAGACGGCCCAAGAACACATCGTGAGCGAAGGCATCCTCGAAAAGGCGCTGGGAGTCGGAGATACGGTTCCGATGTTCGAGTTGCCCGATGCGGACGGCCAGATGGTGAGTCTTGCCGACGTGCTGGCCAATGGGCCGGCGGTCATATCGTTCTACCGCGGTGCTTGGTGCCCGTTCTGCAACCTCGAGCTGCGGGCTATGCAGCGGGAGCTGGCGAGTGCAGAAGCGTCGAATGTGACGATGGTGGCCATTTCCCCAAACACGCCGGACACATCGCGCGATCTGGTCGCCGAAGCCGAGATCACGTTCCCGGTGCTCTCCGACGCAGAGAACGCGGTGGCCAGGCAGTTCAACCTGGTCTACGAGATGGAAGCCGGCTTGGTCGACTTCTACAAGTCGCAGGGTCGCGACATCAACAAGATGAACGGCTCCGAACTCTGGGAGCTTCCGGTGCCGGCGACCTACGTGGTCGATACATCGGGCGTGATTCAATACGCCTACGTTGATCTGAACCACCGGGCCCGGGCGGAACCGTCCGAGGTCGTGGCGATCGCCGCCGCACTGTAGAACGTCAGATCCGAGGGAGGACCCAATGCCGAACATCACGATGCTCGAAGTTGATGACCTGCTGGAGGGTCCGTTGGCCGGCTTCGTCAAGAAGTGTCTCCGCCACAAAGCTCCCGATCCGGCATTCCACACGATGCAGGGCCACAATCCGAATCTCTCCAAGCTGCTCTACGTCGCCTGGGGTACGGTTTTCAGCAGCGGCGTGGTGAGCCACAGCCTCAAGGAGATCATCCGCGTACAGCTATCACGCGCGGCGTTCTGCAACTATTGAGGCAATGTTCGATCTGCTTCGGCGAAGCAGGCAGGGCTAACAGAAGCGCACATTGATGAGGGCATCGACAACTGGCGAACGAGTGAGGATTTCACTCCTGCCGAAAAGATTGCGCTCGAGTACTCCGAGTTGATGCAGTTCGAACCGGAGTCCATCGACGCTGCGTTCTACGACCGACTTCGTGCGCACTACACCGAAGAAGAGATCGTGGAGCTCGGCGCGTTCATCGGCTTCAACGTCGGTTATCACACGTTCTTTCGCACTCTCGACTTCTATCCGATGTTCTCGCCCGAGGGCGTCCTGGTGAGCCAGGAGGAGTCCCGGCGAATCTATGGCGATACGCCTGGCTCACATCTGCGCGACGAAGTGCAGGATGCTCTAGCCGAGACCCCGCACGAAGCGGCGAGTTGACCATGACACTCATCGATCCAGTAGATCGATCGCAGGCCGAGGAGCAGGGTCTGCGGTCCCGACTCGATTCTTTTACGGGCCTCGGTGACGAGTCGGCCACGTTCATCCGGATACTCGCTCGCGCTCCCGGTTATGCGGAGGCATTGTGGGATGCCATGGCCGAGGCGCTGTTCGAGGGCAACGTCGACCACGCGCTCAAGGAGATCATTCGTATCCAGCTGGCCAACAAGGCCGAGGATCCCTATTTCTCGTCACTGCGGTCGAAGAAGGCGCTCGAGTCCGGTCTCACCGAAGAGCGAATCGCTGCGGGACAGGGAGATTTTCTCAACGACACGCAGTTCACCGACGCCGAGAAGTGGGCACTCGACTACGCGTACCGCATGTATCGCACGCCCGAGACGGTCGATGCTGCGTTCTACGACGAGGGCAAGCAGCTCTGGTCAGAAGCGCAGATCATGGAGATCGGCGGACTGGTCGCGATCCATTACGGCCTGCAGACCTTCATGCGTACCCTGCAGCCCTAGTCCACTTGACAACCGTCTCGAGCTGAAGCTCAGTCCAGGGCTCTGAGTGTCGCCCGCACATCGGCAGGGTTCCACCACTTCTCTATGCCGAGCTCGTCGGCGACCACACCAGCTGCGTTGTAGCCAGGCTGGCCGTGGAAGCTGCCACCCGGGTGTTGGGACGCTCCGCACAGGTACAACCGATCGATCGGTGTCTCATAGCCCGGCATCTGCGGAGTTGGCCGATTGATCAGCCAGTTGTCGGGATGGAAACTGCCGTGATGACGATCGCCACCGCGCATCGAGCTGATGCGTTGTTCAGTCGCATCAGGTGAGTGCGCTTTCAGCTCCATGGTCGCCGCTTCGAGATTCGGCGCGTACTTGGCATACGTGCTGACGATGGTCTCCGCACGTTCCTGTGTGGCTGCCTCGTCCCATGTGCCCCGCGTTGGGGGTCCGGGGACGAAGTGCCAGCCAAAGGTTGTGTGCTTGTCGGCCGGGGCCTGGCTTGCATCGTGAAGTGTCGGTACGGACGCGTGAATCGGGGCATCGGCGGTGTTCTCGGCCGCTCGCACCGAGTGCATGTGAGCCACGATGTCGTCGGATGACTCGTAGCCGAGAGCCAGATTGAGCGCCTTCGGAACGTCCGCGTTGTACGCCTCGGCCCGAAACACCGGTCGTTCGGACAGCGCCCAGTGCACACCGAACAGCGCCTCCTCGAGCCAGCGGTACTCGCCGAGGTCCTCTTTGAGGCTCGCATCGAGGTGCTCGCCGCCGAGCAGCTCCAACATGGTGATCGGTGCCGGCGCGCCGCTGACCACGAAGTTCGCCGCATCAAACGTTCGTCCGTCTTCCAACGTGACGCCAGTGGCTCGACCATTGGTGACGTTGATGTTGGCGACGCGGGCGTCGGTCAGAATTGTGCCGCCGTTGTCGGTAACCGATGAAGCGATCGCCTTTGCGACCTCGTAGGTGCCACCCTCGACCAGTCGAGCACCCTGAGAGTTCGCAAGCGCCAATGCGACGATCGATCCGATGCCAGCCACATCGAGGTTCGGGACATATCCCCGAACGCTCACGTTGAACAGGATCAGACTTCGGAGCACCTCGGTTTCGAACGCGTTTCGCACCAGATCGAGCGGGGTCTGTGCGTCCATGGCGAGGTACTGGCGGCCGAGCGCGCTCGCCGAGAGCAGCTCGTGGAGCTCGTCGGTCGGCAGCGGCGGACCGAAACGCATTGGCGTGTCAACGGCCTGGGTGAGCGCTGTGTATTCGGTATAGAGCCTGCGATAGGCGTCGGCATCTTTGTCGGAGAGCCTCCGGATCTCTGCGACGCTGCGATCGAGGTCCGAATAGGTCACCAGGGCTCGCTCGCCACCGTCGAACGGCACGGCATTCTGGACTTCGGGGTAGATCGACTTCACGCCATAACGCCCCAGATCGAGGTCGTTCCACACCGCGTACTCCGGAGTCCACCGCACGAAGTAGGCGTGCAAGTTGTGCCGGAAGTCCGGAAGGGTGATCTCGTCGGTCGTGGTGCCTCCGCCGACCTGTGGTGCTGCTTCCAGCACGAGTACCCGCTGCCCGGCCTTGGCCAGGTACGCGGCGCACACCATCGAGTTGTGGCCACCGCCGACAAAGATGCCGTCGATGTTTTCCGGGACCGCATCATTCATGTGTTGGGTGTTCATCTGCTGGTCACTCACTTCTGTCTCCAATCGAGGGCACCTCGCCCGATGAGCGTCCCCGCCCGGAGACTCTCGTGAATGTCCAGAACCTCCGCCGGACCACGGACGTCACTGATTATGGGCTGGACGGCACCCGACGCGACGAGTTCTGCTGCGGTGATGAGCTCGGCGCGGTTCGCGTACCGTGAGCCGATCAACGCGAGTTCGCGGAAGACCAACTCGCGCGACTCGACCTCGAAGGCTCGATCGCGAAAGGTGGTCAATGCCACGAGGCGGCCGCCGATGGCCAAGCCGTCGATGGCCCAGCGTTGCGTGGCCGTGGTGCCGATCAGATCGATGACGACCGTGGGCGCTCCGTCGGCGAACACTCGCGCTGGGTCAACCGCGTCTAGGTCGTCCGAACGGACGGCATTTGCGTCGAGGCGATCAATTTCGGCCAGCTTGTCATCGGCGATGTCAAAGCCTGCAACTGCGGCGCCGTAGTGCTGGGCAACTTGCACCATGTGAATACCCACACCACCACCCGCACCGATCACGACAACGCGATCACCGTCGCCGATGCTGGCCCGGGAGGCCACATGGACGGGAGTTGCCACCGCGTCGGGCACCACAGTGGCCGCAATCGGATCGAGGCTCTCGGGCATCGGTATTGCGTTGCGGCTCGGCAGCACAGCTTGGGGCGCATAGCCACCATCGCGGTGCACGCCGATCCAGCCAGCGAGATTTGCACAATGCGGATCCCGGCCAGCGCGGCACGCATCGCACTCGCCGCAGACAAGGTAGAAGTATGCGGCGACCCGCTTGCCTAGCATGGCCGGATCGGTGCCGGCGCCCAACGCACTGACCCGGCCGATCAGTTCGTGGCCTGGCACGCGTGGCAAGAGCTGCGGATCGTTGTCGAGGTCGCCGTTCATGCAGTTGAGAACCGTCAACCCGACCGAGCAGGCTTCGACGTCCACCAGCACCTCATTCGGGCCGGGGGTCGGGTCGGGAAGCTCACTCCAGACGGGTGCAGACCCCCACGCATTCACGCGGTAACCATGCATTCACGACCTC
>CAXMRH010000326.1:0-14738 GCA_964196045.1 uncultured Chthoniobacterales bacterium
TGACTCGTGTCCCCACGGAGGTAGTCGACCCCGTCGATGCGGCCCCATCTGACGCAGAGCCCGAAACGGACAACCCCGAGCCTCCGGAATCGACCTAGGGCCGACCTGCGACCGGTCCCTCACTCGACGTGGGATCCGTGCCGCGACATACTGACTTCCGTGGCAAGCGAGGGATCGACGAAGCGGCGACGGCTACTCTTCGTAGTGGTCGCGCTCGCAGCGCTCGGCATCCATGCTCCGGGCGCTTCGGCTGAGGAGGACTCCGAGATCGTCGTCGACGGGACGACGGCAACGGTGACGGTCGTGGCCGCGGGACCGATCACGCTCGGCGATGGCGCACCGGGCGCTTCGCCCTATTGGCCGTACACGTGCAACTGGGACGAGCCATGGACGAACAGCGACGTGATCATCTCACCGACGGACACGCCGATCCCCGGACATCGCTATTACCTGCGGTGTATCCCGGACGAGGACAGCGACCTTCCTGCAATCGGCGAGTTCGTGATCTATGACCCGCTCGACCCAATACCTGGATTCGCCGCGGTGACGTCCATCGAGATTCGTGATTTCGCACGAGACTTTGTCCAACCGAACCCGCTTCCCGTGGGTATCAGCCCCGACGGCATTCAGATCACTGGCGTCGAAACATGGCTCTGGCCCGACGGTTCGCTCGATCGAGTCCGGGCCAGCGCAAACGCAAACGGCCTCACGGTCACCGTGGAAGCCCGTTATCGAGGGACGACATTCGACCTTGGCCTAGAGGGGGTCGACAAGATCGTGTGCACCGAACAAGTCGAGTGGACGCCCGGTATGGAATCGACGCCGTGCGCATACACCTACCTCCTCGAAGCCGAGAACGTGACAATCGATGCGGAAAGCGAGTGGGACTTCGTTTGGTGGGACAACGCGGCTCAGCCCGTGCCAGCCCTGTTCGAAACCATCACACCAAACGAGGTGCTTGAACTCGCGATCATTGACCTCGAGGCCGTCATCTCGAACGGAAAGTAACCTTCACGAGATCACCACGAGGTCGTCCGCGTGGATGACCAACCTGCCAGCATCATCTGGGGCAATGGTTCCCATCGCCGCATCGAGATCGGCGGAGGACATCCGGCTGATCCCCTTTGCAAAGACCGCACCCGTTGGATCTACCACCTCGATCGGATCCTTACGATCGAACGCTCCGGTGAGCCCAGTGACGCCGACAGCCAGAAGAGACCTGCCGCCGGTCTCGAGTGCCCGACGCGCTCCGGCGTCGACCTTGATCGTCGCCACTGCAGGCATCGCGAAACCAATCCACAACTTTCGAGCGGACAGCGGGACTGGGCGCGCCGCGATGGTCGTACCAACGCCGTCGACGCCCTCAAGCGCATCGGACAGAACGTTCGGCCGAGCCGCGTTCGCGATCACGGTTCTCACCCCAGACCAAGCAGCGATGCGAGCCGCCGTGAGCTTCGATGCCATACCGCCCGATCCTCGGATGGTCCCTGCCCCGCCAGCGATCTCGTCGAGTAGCTGGTCGAACTCGACGATCTCCTCGATCAGCGACGCGTTCGGGTCGAGCCGAGGATCGGCTGTCAGCACGCCATCCGTATCGGTGAGCAGGACCAGGGCGTCTGCGGAGATCAGGTGGGCAACCAGGGCTGCGATTCGATCGTTGTCCCCGTAGCGAATCTCTGCATCCGTGACCGCGTCGTTCTCATTGATCAATGGAATCACGCCAAGCTCGTGAAGCCTTGTGAGTGTGGACCGCGCATGTAGATACTGTGCTCGGTCACCGAAGTTGTGCGGTGCGAGAAGAAGCTGACCAACGACCAACCCGTGCTCAGCCAACGCCGCCGACCAGGTGTGGAGGAGCGCTGGTTGCCCGATCGACGACATTGCTTGGAGCGTCACAGCATCGGACGGCCGATCGGTCGCCTCGAGACCCAGAACCGGCAAGCCCGCAGCGATTGCGCCTGACGTCACGATCGTTACCTCATGGCCGCCATCACGCAACGTTGCCACCTGGGACGCAACATCGGAGATCACCTGGTCGTCGATCACTCCGTCGACGTCGGTGAGCGATGATGTCCCGATCTTGACGACGACCCGGCTCACATGTCCTCTTCGTACTCGAAGGAAAGATCACCGATATGTACCTGGTCTCCTTCGCGGGCGCCCGCTGCGCGAAGAGCCTTGTTGACACCAAGCGAGTCGAGCCGATTCTGAGCGTGTTCGATCGCTCCCGGATCCGTGAGATCGCTCAGCCGCACAGCTCGAAGCGCAGAGCGCCCGTGGACCACGTACTGATCGTCGGCGATCCGTTCGACGGAGATCGTCTCGGCGACCGGTCGATGGATAACGATCTCGGTCTCGTCGACCTCGGCTTGCTGCGCCCGAACCTCTTTGACCGCGTCGGCCATCAGCCCAAGCAGTTGCGGGATTCCCTCGCCCGTGACCGCAGAAATCTGCAGTCCTTCGAAGCCCTTGGAATCTGCGGCCATGTCCGCTTTCGAACCGACGACAATTCTCGGCCGTTCCATCAGATCTGAGTGGTAGGCCTCGAGCTCGGCCAAAAGGGCCGCTTCCTGATCGGCAGGGCTCACGGCGTCCCACGGCGCAAGATCAAGCATCATGAGCAACACCCGAGCGCGCTCGACATGTCGCAGAAACTGGTGCCCAAGTCCTTTGCCCTCCGCTGCGCCCTCGATGAGGCCTGGAATGTCGGCTACGACCATCTCGAAGTCCTGGTCGTCGTCTTCGATTCGAACAACACCGAGGTTCGGCTCGAGTGTGGTGAACGGATAGTTGGCGATCTTCGGCTTGGCCGCAGAGATCCGCGAAATCAGCGTGCTCTTTCCAACGTTTGGAAACCCGACCAGGGCCACATCTGCCACGAGCTTGAGCTCGAGCCGGAGCCAACGCTCCTGGCCCTCTTCACCCTGTTCGGCAAACGCCGGAACGCGACGCTTGTTCGACAGGAATTTTGCGTTTCCCTTGCCTCCGAGACCGCCTTCGGCCGCGAGAAATCGATCGCCGTGGTGAGAGAGATCGGCAAGCTGATGGCCCTCGAAGTCATAGATGACCGTGCCCTCGGGTACGGCCACTTCGACGTTGGCCGCGGTTGGACCATGTTTCTTCTTGCCGCCCCCGTGTTTGCCGCTCTTTGCCTTGCGATGCGGGTGATCGCGAAACGCCAGCAAGGACGCCGAGTTGTGATCGGCTACGAGCCAAACGCTTCCACCACTACCGCCATCGCCCCCATCGGGGCCGCCCTTGGATACATGCGCCTCGCGGCGAAACGACACACATCCCGCGCCACCATCGCCGCCCTCGACATTGATGTTGCACTCATCAACAAAATTTGACATTTACACCTCGACACTTCCGGTCGAGAACCGCGGAACCCGACATGGTCGCTCCGCGAGCTTCGCTCCCTCTACCTGAGTGTGCAAGCTCGCTTGTGATGGAGCGTTTTCCAGAAGCGAAGCGGAGGGAAAGGCGGTTAGTGGCGAAATCCGCCAGGATTAAGGAACGATGATGTCAACGAGCTTGCGGCCATGCCGCGAGCCGAATTTGACCTTGCCGTCGGCGGTGGCGAACAGTGTGTCGTCGCCACCACGTCCAACGTTGTGTCCTGGGTGGAACTTGGTCCCACGCTGACGGACGAGAATCGATCCCGAGGTCACTGCTCCGCCGTCGAATACCTTGACGCCAAGACGCTGTGAATTTGAGTCACGGCCGTTCCGTGTGGAACCGCCACCTTTGGTCTTTGACATGATGAGCTCCTTGGAAGTTCAGCCGGCCTTGATCGAGGTGACCTCGATGCGGCTGATTGCTTGACGGTGACCCCAACGCTTGCGCTGGTTGGACTTATTCTTGTACGTGAACCCGTTGATTTTGGGGCCACGCGTATCCTCGACGACCTTGATTCCGACCTTGGCCTTAGAAAGCTGGTCCGGAGTGGCGAGAACCTTCTCGCCATCGACGAGTAGGACAGGAGTAAGAGTTTCGGTTGCATCGACATCGCCAATTCGATTGACGTCGATGACCTGGCCCTCTTCAACGCGGTACTGGCGACCGCCAGTTTTGATCACGGCATACATGCGAGTCAGGGTATCTTGACCAGTCGCCGCTTCCGCATGATTTCCCGCTCGTTCACACGTCGGGACTTCCGCCCGACGTGTAATCGAAGTGCCGGGCGGCAGCCCCGACAAGTAACAGCCCCTTCAGCTCGTCCGAAGCTCATTGAAGGGAACGCCCTTGTCGACCGAGATGTCGCGTGGCAGGCCGAGCACTCGATCACCGATGATGTTTCGCTGAATCTCGTCGGTACCCCCAGCAATTCCAGCCTGGAAGCTGCTGAGCACGTGCTTGCTGAGCCGGTGCCCCTCGTCGTCATCGACCTCCCAGGCAATCGAGTTGGGACCGGTGATGTTCTGTGCAACTTCACGGAACTTCCACAGGATGTTCGAACCGAAGAGTTTGCCGAGGGACCCACCGGGCCCAGGTGCCTTGCCCGCTTTCATCTCTGCGCGAGAGCGCATTGCCACCATCGATTTCGTGGTCTCCATCGAATAGAGCTGCATCAGTTGATCGCGCACGACGGGGTCACCGATTCGCCCGTTCTTACGAGCGGCGTCGGCCAGAACATCAAAATTTGGCTGCGTGAGATCGCCACCTCCGAGGCTGCCGATCGCCACACGCTCATACATCAGCATTGCGGTGGCTTGATTCCAACCGTTGTTGAGTTCGCCCAGCAGCCAATCCGCAGGAATGCGAGCATCGGTAAAGAACACCTCGTTGAAGTGTGTGCCCCCATCAATCTGGTGAATCGGACGGATATCGACACCCGGCGCGTGCATGTCGACGATAAACATCGAGATGCCTGCGTGTTTCGCTACCTCAGTGTTGGTTCGAGCAATAAGAACCCCGTAGTCGGACCTGTGTGCGAGGGTCGTCCACACCTTCTGACCATTGATGATCCACTGATCGCCGTCGCGTATTGCCCGTGTCTGGAGGCTGGCCACATCGGAGCCAGCGCTGGGCTCCGAGAACATCTGACACCACATCTGCTCGCCAGTGATGTTCTTGGGCATGAACTGGCGCTTCTGCTCGTCGCTACCGAAGTCATTCAGCACCGGAAGGCACATGCCATGTGAGATGACGAACTCTGAGTCCATCGAGGGATATTTCGCCTTCTCCGCTCGCCAGATCTTGTCGTGCGTCTTCGTCAGACCTGCTCCCCCGTATGCCTCGTCGAAGACGAGCCCGCCAAGTCCGGCATCGGCTACAGCTCGGAGAAAGACACGGGACGCGTCGACGCTGCCACCGCCAACAGCTTGCTTCTCCAGCACCTCGCGGCAACGCAGGCGGAAGGATTCTGCTTCTTCATCGGTCAGAATCGCGGCGTCGCTCATGTCGAGATTGTATGTACCCATACAATTTCCTGCTCTGCTCGGCCAAGGATTCAAACAGGTTGCAGTTGCATTCGCCGCGAGGGAGCTAGAAGTCGATCACCTGACGCACGACGTCTGCGTCCCCAAGAGAGTGAAGAGCATCGTTCACCTCAGAGAGATCCAGACGACGGGAGATCATTCCCTCGAGATCGAGCTGACCATCACGATACAAGCCCAGGAATCGGTGGAAGTCGGTGCGAACGTCTGAGCTTCCATACATGGAGCCAACGATGGTCTTTTCGTTGAAAAACTGTTCGAAGGCGTTGAGTTGCAAGAAGTCGTCGGACGGGCCGACACCGACAATGCACGCCTTTCCGCCTCGTCGGATGAGGTCGTAGGCCTGGCGCATGGTTGTGGCGCGTCCGATGGCCTCGATCGCAAAATCGAACCCTTCCCCGCCAGTGACCTCGTTCTTTACCGCCTCGATCTCGGCTGGCGTCGCCGAATGAGTCGCACCAAACGCCTTGGCCCGATCGAGCTTTCCTTCATGAAGATCTATAGCGACGATCGTCGACGCGCCGGCAATCCGAGCTCCCTGAATAGCGGCGATCCCCACTCCTCCGCAACCGATGACGACAACGGAAGATCCGGGCGTGACCTTCGCACCGTTGAGCGCGGCGCCTACACCCGTTGTAACTCCGCAACCGACAAGCGCTGCGACATCGAGGGGGATGTCCTCATCGATCTTGATCGCTGCCATGCCAGGCACAATCGTCTGCTCAGCGAACGTGCCACATCCGGTCATCGACCCCACCGGCGACCCACCACGAACGAATTGGGTGTTGCCCAACATCGTGAATGTGCCGGTGATGCAGAGGTTCGCCTGAGCTCGCTCGTTGCAGTAGGCACACGCGCCACAGGGCGGAGAAAACGCAATAATCACATGATCGCCTGGCTCGACGTGTGTCACGCCGTCGCCCACGTCGGATACCACACCTGACCCTTCATGGCCTAGAACCATCGGCGGCGTTCCCGGAATGGTTCCATTCATCGTCGACAGATCCGAATGACAAACGCCGCTGTGTGCAACATCGATCTTGACGTCACCAGGCTCGAGAGGTCGAAGCTCGACATCGTCGGCGATCAGGACTTCTGTCGATGGAATCTCGGTGAGTATCGCGGCACGCATATTTTCTCAGTCCTCGTTGTCGTTCATCCAGTTGAATGCCGTGCCTGAACCCAGCGAGGGGAGAGTGGCAACCCCGTCCGCGACTTGGTAAAACACGAGCTCGAGATGTTCATCAGCCGAAACGTTAGGCGATGCCGATCACCAGGTCTCGATATGGTTGCGCACTATGACTGACTCCGCCCCGACGACCTCGACTCAATACTCCATCTCGCTCACCCTCAGTCTGAAGAACGTGCCTGGCGTGCTTGGTCGTCTGACGACAGCGATCGGCGAAGCAGGCGGCAACATCTTCGCAGTCGACAGCTTCGTTGCCAAAGGCCCCACGCTGGAACGCACAATCGTCGTGAACTGCTCAAGCGTCGAGCACCAACAACAGGTCGTCGACATGGTGGCCTCTCTTGTGGACGTCGACTTGCTCGAGCATCACGACCGCACGTTCCGCATGCACGAAGGCGGCAAGATCGAGGTCCTCCCGTTGTGCCCTGTCGGCGACAGCGACGATCTGTCGATGGCATACACACCCGGCGTCGCACGCGTCTGCACTGCGATTGCCAAGGACGAGCGACTCGCCGACGAATACACGATTCGCAAGAACACTGTCGCTATCGTCAGCGATGGAACCGCCGTGCTCGGTTTGGGGAACATTGGCCCGAAAGCCGCCATGCCCGTCATGGAGGGCAAAGCACTTCTCTTCAAGGCCTTCGCTGGTGTCGATGCATTTCCGATCTGTCTCGACACGACTGATCCTGATGAAATCATCGAAACCGTCGTCCGGCTCGCACCTACGTTTGGCGGAGTGAATCTCGAAGACATCGCCGCTCCGGGTGCCTTCTACATCGAGGAAGAGCTGAAGAAGCGACTCGACATTCCGATCTTCCATGACGATCAGCACGGCACGGCAATCGTCACCCTCGCGGGACTCCGCAACGCTCTGAAAGTCGCCGGCAAGACAATCGAGGACGTTTCCGTCGTCATGTCCGGTGTGGGCGCAGCTGGGGTCGCCATCGGCAAGATATTGCTCGGCGCCGGTGTCGGCCACCTCGTGGGAGTGGACTCGAAAGGCGCGGTGTATGACGGGCGTGAGAACCTGAATTCCTCCAAGCAGTGGTTCGCGGAACACACCAACCAGCGGGCCCTCCAAGGGTCCTTGTCTCAGGTCATGGAAGGCGCCGATGTGTTCATCGGCGTGAGTGCACCGAACATCCTGACCCCCGTCGACGTGGAATCGATGGCGCCGAACCCGATCGTGTTCGCGATGGCCAACCCCGATCCCGAGATCAAACCAGAGCTCGTCGAGGGCCTTGTGTCAGTGATGGCGACCGGCAGAAGCGACTACCCGAATCAGATCAACAATGTCCTCGCCTTCCCGGGCATTTTTCGGGGAGCCCTCGACGCCCGAGCCACCGACATCACCGAGAACATGAAGCTCGCGGCCGCGCAGGCCATCGCAGACGAGGTCTCGTCCGACGAGCTCTCCGCAACACATATCGTCCCGAGCGTGTTCGACCCCGAAGTCAGCCTCAACGTCGCCAAAGTCGTCGCCGAGGCCGCCATTAAGGACGGCGTAGTCCGCGGCTGAGCGTCTATCTCCCGCGTTTCCCGCTTCGCTCCTCGCAAGCACATCCGCACTCGCCTTCGGCGATGCGGCTCCCTGGCGGCATGTCCGCTGCTCCGTCCCTCCGCAGCTCATAAGAGGGCGTCTGTCTGCGATGTTTCAGCCGGCCAGGGATGAAGCTCGGTTAGCGAACGAAGTGAGCGGCGCTGGCGTCTCTCCGCGCGTATACCGCTCGCGTTCAACCGCAAGGGGCCTGACCCCTTTTTCGTAATAGGGGTCAGGCCCCTTCGGTTCTGAATCGTTGAATTACTTGGGAAGTCAACCCACTCTTGGCCAAAGAGGGGTCAAGAGGGGTCAGGCCCCTTGTTTTCCGCTTCGCTCCCGGCAATTGCATCCGCATTCGCCTTCGGCGATGCGGCTCCCTGGCGGCATGTCCACTGCTCCGTCCCTCCGCAGCTCATAAGAGGGCGTCTGTCTGCGATGTTTCAGCCCGCCAGCGATGAAACTCGGTTAGCGAACGAAGTGAGCGGTGAAGAGCGGAGCTCGCGTAGCGACCACGTCGGTCTCCGCGGATCTCGACCTGAAGTGTCGAGCAAGAAAGCGAGCGGAAGTCTTCAGGGACGTAAGCCGGAGGCGTCGTCCAAGACAGCTCCGTCGGAATCTGGGCGGAAGTCCCAGAACTAAAATTGATTCATCGTGTTGTCTGCACCTTCGGCCTTGAGCGCCTGATCACCGGAGAAGTACTCCTTGTGATCATCGCCGATGCTCGACCCGGCCATGTCCTGATGTCTCACCGTGGCGATGCCCTGGCGAATCTCTTGCCGCTGGACTCCTGCGACGTACGCGAGCATGCCTTCCTTGCCGAAGTAACCACGAGCCAGGTTGTCGGTAGACAACGCGGCCGTGTGATATGTCGGAAGCGTGATGAGGTGATGGAACATCCCGGCGTCTCGGGATGCGTCAGCCTGGAACGACTGAATCTTGGCATCCGCTTCGATCGCGAGCGGCAAATCGTCGTAGGCCGCAGCCATGAGTTCAGCTCGGCTGTACTCCGAAAGGTCTTTGCCCTCGGTCTCCCATGCATCGAATACCTGCTGTCGGAAATTGAGCGTCCAGTTGAACGACGGTGAGTTGTTGTAGACAAGCTTGGCGGTCGGCACGACCTCGCGGATTCGGTTGACCATGCCCGCGATCTCTTCCACATTCGGTGTCGCGGTCTCGATCCACAATAGGTCGGCTCCATTTTGAAGGCTCGTGATGCAGTCCAGCACCACGCGGTCAGCGCCTGTGTCGTCCTTGAACTTGTAGAGCCCGTTTGGCATCCGAATCGGACGAACGAGCTTGCCGTCACGCTTGATGAGAACTTGGTCATCGGCAACGTCGGCCAGATCGACCTCCTCGACATCGAGGTAGGCCATGTACTGACTCGCTAGATCTCCGGGCTCGCCAACGACCGGAAGCTTCTGAGTCAGGCCGGCGCCAAGCGAGTCGGTACGGGCAACGATGACGCCATCGTCGACGCCGAGCTCGAGGAAGGCATACCGAACGGCGTTGATCTTTGCGAGGAAGTCCTCATGAGGAACTGTGACCTTGCCATCTTGGTGACCACACTGCTTCGCATCGGACACCTGATTCTCAATCTGGATGCAGCAGGCGCCGGCTTCGATCATTTGTTTGGCGAGAAGATACGTGGCCTCTTCGTTTCCGAAACCTGCGTCGATGTCAGCGATGATCGGCACGACGTGTGTCTCGAAGTTGTCGATCGCATTGATCGCCGCTGCTTCTGCGCCAAGATCTCCTGCACTGCGTGCAGCATCAAGATCTCGGTATATGTGATTGAGCTCACGAGCATCTGCTTGCTTGAGGAACGTGTACAGCTCATCGATGAGCGCCGGTACGGAGGTCTTCTCGTGCATCGACTGATCCGGGAGTGGGCCGAACTCGCTTCGCAGTGCGGCAACCATCCAACCGGACAGGTACATATACGTCTTGTCGGTGGTCCCCTGATGCTTCTTCACCGAGATCATCTTCTGCTGACCGATGAACCCATGCCAGCAGCCGAGGCTCTGTGTGTAGCGCGTGTTGTCCAGTTCGTAGTCGGCAATGTCCTTGCGCATGATCTCGGCGGTATAGCGAGCAATGTCGAGGCCAGTTTGGAATCGATTCTGCAGCTTCATACGAGTCGCAGACTCTGCGCTGATCGCATTCCAGGCAGACCCGCTCTCTTGCCGTAACGATTCAAAGGAGGAAATGTTTTCGTAGTACGTGCTCATTGAAGGTTCCTTTCAGTCGTTGATCGAGGTGTCGAAGCCAAGGGCCATGTGCATTGGCATTTCGCGCATCTCGTCGAATGTGAGGTGATCCGGCGATTCGCCGTACGGCGAATCGATGGCCACGAATACAGTGGCCTTTGGAGCTGTGCTTGAGAAGTCGCTGGTGTTCGGCGGTGTCATGTGAATGTGCCTCCTTCGTCGGTGAGACAACTATCGAGCCTCTTCGGCGGCACAACTAGTACGTTTCTGGGCAAAACTTACGCTTTGTTATAGAGATAAGTGAATATCGATAGATTATGGTCACACCGATCGGCTAAAAACGTGCGCTTTATCAATAATCGCCAAACTTGCGATCGGGGGGTTTCGACGGTGACCGTCCCATGGTTCCCCTGTCGGTAACAACATCGGATAGAACGTGCGAGTGTCATTGACGTGTCTGAGGGAGCTCGAGAATCTGTGGAGGCGGTGAGCGAGCACCTTCTCTATCCGGAGCGTTCCGACCGGCAAGCTCTACAAAAGACTTCTGAAGGACGAGTATTGGACTCGCTCAAAAGAAACGAGAATCTATGACCCTCTCTCAAGCTGACACCGCTCTCGTCACAGGAGCTTCCAGTGGAATCGGAGAAGCAATCGTCCGCGCGCTTCGATCCCGCGGAGTGGTCGTTCACGCGGCAGCGCGCAGATTCGACCGCCTCGAGAAACTGGCGGACGAGATTGGATGTATACCGCTCGAGCTTGACGTCCGTGACCGCGATGCGGTCGCAGCTCTCGAGCACTCCCACGAGATCGACATCCTCGTCAACAATGCAGGCCTCGGCCGCGCTCTGGGCAACCTCGCAACAGCTGACCTCGATGACATCGAGCGATCGATCGACACCAACCTGACTGCAGCCATACAGATGACTCGTTCGGTGCTTCCCGGGATGATCGCCCGACGAAAAGGGCACCTCGTCAACATCAGCTCAACGGCGGCAATACACGCCGGATCGACGGCTCTCTACGGAGCGACGAAGGCAGCAATCCACAAGCTGAGTCGAGACTTGCGCGGCGAGCTCAAAGGGCTTGGGGTTCGGGTCAGCGAAATCAACCCCGGCCGCGTCACGACGGAGTTCTACGACGTCGCCATGGACGACACCGAGCAGCGAGCACAGGCACAGAACACCGGTATCACGGAGTTGAGCCCGTCCGATGTAGCCGCCTCGGTCATCCACGTTCTCGACGCTCCATGGCATGTGAACATCAGCCAGCTCGAGATCGTGCCGGTCGAGCAGGTGTACGGGGGTTACGTGTTCGCTCCAGAAGACCGGTCGTCCTGACGTAAAACGAGATTGGTCCGAGCGCGTGCAGCGCCCGGACCAACCGCGTTCAGAGAAGTCTGATCAGATTTCGCTACGACGAGACCCCGCAACGGCAACCATGCCGAGCATGAGGAGTGTCGCACCGATGAGCAGGATCGTTGTCGACTCGACACCGGTCACCGCAAGCAAGGCCGGATCAACGATGGGAACGTAGGTAGCACCGGCCTGCGATCCGTCGAGCGCTCCAGCGGACAAGAAGAAGTTCGCGCCGATGTCCGCTGTGACCTCTTGAGTGAAACCACCGTCCGAATCTGTCGTGACCTGAAGGGCGGTGGCGAGGTCGCAGTGCTCGGTAGGTGAGATCGCCACTGCTGCAGCGCCGATCTCCTCGAGAGTCGAAACTCCAGGAATCAGCTCGTCGGCTGGAGACGTGCACGAACCGAGAAGCAAGACCGAGTCGGGCAAGTAGCCCGAGCCGGTCGCGATCACGGTGTGCTCGCCAGCTTCTGGCACGGTTGCAGGATCCGACACGACCGTGCCGATGACTGGGTCTTGCGCAGCTGCTGCGGTCGCGAATGTCACGACTAGCAGTGCTGATGTTGCAAGAGCTGCGAGAATCTTCTTCATTGCAAACCCCCCTTGGGTTTCGGCGACCCGGATTAGGACGCCTGTGTTACCGCACGGTATAACAAAACCGCAATCAACGGACACATCAGAGTGAAGATATGACGAGCATTTTCGAAGAGACACACGACATGTTCCGAGAGAGCTTTCGGTCGTTCGTGACCGCCGAGATGTCGCCGCACGGTGATCGCTGGGAGCGCGACGGCATCATGGACCGCTCGACGTACGCCGAGGCGGGGAAACATGGCTTCGTGGGAATGGCTATCCCGGAGAGCCACGGCGGGGGTGGTGTGAACGACTTTCGCTACAACACCATCATTGGCGAGGAACTCGCGCGAGCTGGACTCGGCGGCGCAGGACTCGGTATCACGCTCCACAACGACATCACTACGCCCTACTTCATCGACTACTGCACGCCTGATCAGGCCGATCGCTGGCTTCCCGGGATTGCTTCCGGCGAACTGATCACGGCAATCGCCATGACGGAGCCGGGAACCGGCTCGGATCTCCAAGGAATCGCTACTACAGCTGAGCGCGATGGCGATGAGTACGTGTTGAACGGATCGAAGACATTCATCACCAACGGCATCAATGCAGACCTCATCATCACGGTCGCGAAGACAAACCCCGAAGGCGGGCGCAACAGCATGTCGCTCCTCATCGTGGAGCGAGGCATGGATGGTTTCGAGCGAGGCCGGAACCTCGACAAGGTCGGACAGCACTCACAAGACACCGCCGAGCTGTTCTTCTCGGACCTGCGAGTGCCAGCGACGAACCTCCTCGGAGAGGAGGGACGAGGCTTCGACTACCTGACGTCCAACCTCGCGCAGGAGCGGCTATCGATCGGGCTCTACGGTCTTGCTGCCGCAGAAGCCGCGCTCGAGTGGACCGTTGAGTATGTGAAGGATCGCACGGCGTTCGGGGCCGCTTTGTCAACCTTCCAAAACACGAAGTTCGAGCTCGCCGACATCGCGACTGAAATCGCTGTCACCCGCCCGTTCATCGAAGACTGCATCAGCGAACTCAACGACGGCACGCTGACGTCGGTGAAGGCAGCACAAGCGAAGCTCTGGGGAAGCGAGCTACAGGGTCGGGTGACCGATCGATGTCTTCAACTCTTCGGTGGCTATGGATACACCAGCGAATACCCCATCTCGCGCGCGTGGGCAGATGCCCGCGTTACTCGGATCTACGGTGGGACGAGTGAGATCATGAAGACGATCATCGCCAAAGACCTCCTCGCCTAGTTCGACCCGATCGCGGAGTCCGGCGCAACGCTCACCCTCGTCGCTCGAAACGAGGCAGCACTCGATTTAGGGCGCCCTACAGCAGTTGTCCAGCGGCATAGGTCTGCTCGATCGCGTCGGCGTACATCTCGCTGACAACATTCCGCTTGACCTTGAAGGTGGGGGTGAGCTCGCCAGTCTCTGTCGAGAACTCGTGAGGTAGCACCACGAAGTTTCGGATGTGTTCGACCCGAGACATGAGCGGATTCACCTCTTTGGTGATCGCTTCTTCCAAATGCGAGCGCACCAGGGGGTCGTCGTGCATCGACGACGTGTCGAGTCCGTGTTCGCTCGCGAAACGTCCCGCCGCTTCTGGCTCCAGAGTGAGAAGAGCGATGAGGAAGCGTTGCTGCTCCCCAACCACTACAGAGGTGCCCACGATGTCGATGCCGCTGAGTGCCTCTTCGATGTTCTGCGGAGCGATGTTCTTGCCGCCCGACGTGATGATGATGTCTTTCTTCCGGCCGATGATCGAGAGATAACCATCATCGTCGAACTTGCCCAGGTCCCCTGAGTGCAACCAGCCATCGATCAGCGTTTCGCCCGTCGCTGCCTCGTTCTTGTAGTACCCCGCGAAGACGTTCTTGCCCCGCACGAGGATTTCGCCATCGTCGGCGATCTTGACCTCGACACCTTCGAGCGCTGGCCCGACCGTGCCGTACTTGTTTGCTCCCGGAAGATTGCTAGTGGTGGGGCCGGTGTCCTCGGACTGCCCATAGAGCTCGGTCACTGGGATGCCGACCGAAGCGAAGAATTCGAGCGATGCTGCCGGTATCGGGGCCGCGCCGGAGACGAAGACTCGACACCGATCGAAACCCAGAGCGGCGTGGATCTTCGAGAAGACAAGCTTGTCCGCAAGGCCATACTGCGCCTTGAGCAATGCTCCGGGCTCACGACCGGCGTTCTGCTCGGCGATCACCTTCGTCGCCACTGACTGTGCGAGCTCGGCAATCTTGGCTTTCGCGCCCGTGGCCTGACTGAGCTGTGCCTTGATCCCTGCCTCGAAGCGTTCCCAAACTCGTGGAACGCCAAAGAATGACGTTGGACGGGCGTCGCGCAGATAGTCGGCGAGCTGTAGCCCGTCGTGGCAGAAATAGACCTCGTAACCGAAGACGAGCGGCATGAGCATCGA